>NZ_JACIFP010000001.1:2732010-3035566 GCF_014197435.1 Gordonia humi | reverse complement strand
ATGAATGCCCGGATCTTCGCGTTGAGGTCTTTGACTGAAGTGAAGACACCTCGGCGGATGGCTTGTCGGTCGATGATGCCGAACCAGACCTCGACGAGGTTGAGCCATGACCCGGAGGTCGGGGTGAAGTGGGCTGTGATGTTCGGGTGCTGGGCGAGCCAGTCGCGGACTTCGGCCTTCTTGTGGGTGGCGTAGTTGTCCATGACCAGATGCAGTTCCTGGCCGGGGTAGGCGCGGTCGATCTGCCGTAGAAACGCCAGGAACTCCTGGTGGCGATGTCGCGGTTTGACCGCGGCGGTGACTTGCCCGGTGGCGATCTGCAGGGCCGCGAACAAGGTGGTGGTGCCGTGGCGTTTGTAGTCGTGGGTGCGGCGTTCGATCTGCCCTGGCTGTGTCGGCAGCATCGGGGCCGTGCGATCGAGGGCCTGGATCTGCGATTTCTCGTCCACGCACAACACGATCGCGTTCTCCGGTGGTTCCAGGTACAGGCCGACGACATCGGTGACCTTGGCGATCAGCTGCGGATCGGTGGAGAACTTGAATGTTCCCGATCGCCACGGCTGAACGCCGTACTCACGCCAGGCGCGGGCGACCGTGGCGTTCCCGATTCCGAGGTGCCCGGCCAGCAGCCGCGAGGACCAATGCGTGACCCCGTACTTTCTCGGTGGCGGCATCAACGTCGCCGACACGACATCGGCGTGATTGAGATACCTTGGGCGACCGGTCCTTTCAGCGTCGAGCAGACCATCGAGTCCGTCCTGGAGATACCGTGAACGCCACTTGAGGACCGTCGGTACCGACGTCCCGACGACCTCACTGATTCGCGTATTAGCCATCCCATCGGCAGCAAGCACGACGATCCGCGCCCGACGCGCCAGACCAGCCGACGTCGTGGTCGACCTCAACAACTGATCGAGCTCGTCCGCATCACCATCACGCAGTTCCAGGGCCGGGGCTGGAGTATTAGCCATAACCAATTCTCTCAACCCGACAACCCTAAACTAATTAACGACACGCGACACTAGTGGCGCCGGTCAGGGACGAAACCGTGCTGCGCACCCCACAGCACGGCTTGCGCCCTCGTCGCCACCCCGATCCTCCGATAGCAGGTGCGGATGTACGTCTTCACCGAGTTGATCGAGAGACCGGTCCGCTCGGCGATCTCCGCATTGCTCATCCCTTGAGTTATCAACGCCAGCACTTCGGCCTCACGTTGTGTGAGGCCTTCTTCGCGTCCGGGCCAGTCCCCGGCATTGGACGACGCAGTGTCCGTCTTACCGGGAAACATTCGCTGCGTCACACCGTCGGCATGGATCCGCTCGAGCGCATCGACCAGTTCCGCAGCGGGAAGGCGTTTCGACACGAATGCCACGGCGCCGTTCCGGAGCGCCGAGGCGACCAATGGCTCGGACTGTTCCCAGGTGTAGACGACGACCTTCGCGACCCGCGCGTTCGCGGTCAGGTCGTCGATGACGCGCCGCTCGGCGGGAGGACTGGCGAATGAGTCGTACAGCGCGATGTCGACCGTCTCCCAGACGTCACCTGATGTGGACAACGACTGAACGCTCACACGATCGGCGTACCGTCTGAGCATTGTCGCAAGCCCCCGTACCACCACGTCGTAGTCGTCGATCAGGGCCACTCGAACCGGTGCCATACCGCCACCCTATCCCTCCGCGCTACACCCCTGAGGGTGTACTACTTAACCCTTTTGCGTCCTAAGATCGGTAGATGCGGCTGATGCTCACGCCGCAGCACAGCGCGCAGGTCACCTGCCCGAGCACTCCCGGAGGACACAGCAAGTGCACGACCCCGACCGCCCCGACGAGGCCGCAATCCGGTACGGGAGATTCTCGTATCACATCGACGAGGACCGCTGGGAGTGGTCGGATCAACTGGCTCGCCTCCACGGCTACGACTCTGCCGATGCCGTCGTGCCGACCAGCGACCTCTTGCTCATGCATAAACACCCAGACGACCGCGACCGCGTCGCCACCCTCATCGAACAGGTGCGGCACGCAGGTGAACCGTTCAGCAGCCAACACAGGATCGTCGACCGGCACGGCACGGTGATCCCGGTGATCGTGATCGCCGACTCGCTGCATGACGTGGACGGTCGTCGGCAGGGGACCTTCGGCTTCTACGTCACGGGATCGCCGAACGGAGACTCGCGGAGCGACGATCTCGGCCAGGGGCGCCGGGCAACAATGGACGTCGATGAGATGGTCCGTCGGCGGGCCACCATCGAACGCGTCAAAGGCGCACTGATGCTGGTCTACCGACTCGATGCCCAACAAGCCTTCGACCTGCTCGTCTGGCGGTCGCAGGAATCGAACGTGAAGCTGTACACGCTCGCCGCTGCCATCGAACGGCGCATCGCTGACATCGACCTGTCCTCACGCGCCCGCGCGAACGTCGATCGGATCCTGCTCAACGCGCACGAGGACGTACTCGACTGACCAGCTCCGCCGGACTGGACGTTTGCGACTCCGCCTGCGGGGAACCCCGATCTGCAGGGATAGCGACCAGCCGACGAGAGGAAACGAGCATGCGCGCAGTCACTTGGCAGGGCCGACGAGACGTTCGAGTCGAAACCGTTCCCGATCCCCGTATCGAAGACCCCACCGATGCCGTCATCAAGGTCAGTTCGACCAACATCTGCGGGTCCGACCTTCATCTCTACGAGGTCCTCACTCCGTTCATGACCGCCGGGGACGTACTCGGACATGAAGCAATGGGGACGGTGGAGGAGGTCGGATCCGACGCCGGCGACCTGCACGTCGGCGACCGCGTCGTGATACCGTTCCAGGTCTCCTGCGGCCGCTGCTACATGTGTGACCGGTCGCTGTACACCCAGTGCGAGACCACCCAGGTGCGCGAGCAGGGAACCGGTGCCGCGTTGTTCGGCTACTCCAGCCTGTACGGATCGCTCCCCGGAGGCCAGGCCGAGTACCTCAGAGTTCCACAAGCGCAGTTCACCCATATCAAAGTCCCGGACGGGCCGCCCGACAGTCGTTTCGGCTATCTCTCCGACGTGCTGCCGACCGCATGGCAGGCGGTGGAGTACGCCGATGTCCCCGATGGCGGATCGGTCGCCGTTCTCGGACTCGGCCCGATCGGGGACATGGCGGCGAGGATCGCGAAGTTGCGTGGACATCGGGTGATCGGTGTCGATCCTGTACCGGAACGTCGTGCGCGGGCCGCACCGCATGGGGTCGAGACCCTTCCGTCCGGTGACGACGTCGCCTCCGCCGTCCGTGACGTGACCGCGGGCCGGGGCACCGATTCTGTGATCGACGCGGTCGGAATGGAGGCGCACGGCTCACCGATCGCACAAGCGATGCAACGCGCCGCCGGCGTCCTCCCCGACTCGGTGGGCCGAAAGGTGACCACTGCCGCTGGGGTCGATCGCCTGGCTGCATTGCTCACGGCGTTCGACGTGGTCCGCCGCGGCGGTACGGTCTCAGTCTCCGGAGTCTACGGCGGCATGGTCGACCCGCTGCCGATGTTCACCGTCTTCGACAAACAGATTCAGATTCGTACCGGACAGGCGAACGTCAAACGATGGACCGACGCGATCATGCCGCTGCTGACGGACGCCGATCCACTCGGGGTGGACGCGTTCGCATCGCACGAGCTGCCGCTCGCCGATGCGCCGGACGCCTACGCGAAGTTCCAGAGCAAGAGCGACGGTTACGTCAAGGTCGTGCTGCGACCGTGACTGTCGTCGCTCGGGGCGGACCTCGCCCGGCAGACGACAGGTCACTCCATGATCCTCAGGTTTCACCCGCTGCCGTGCGGGGAACTCCGACACCATCGGACGACACGAGAGGAGGGCAGTCGATGCTGGCGTTGGAGGGCCCCGAACCATGCCGACTGCTCACCGGCGACGTCGACCGAACCGCGGCGTTCTGGCAGCGGGCACTGCAGCTGACAGTCGGGCGGCGACAGCCCGATCGCATCGAACTCGTCGACGGGGGCCACCGTGTCCGAGTGATCGTCGGGCGCGTGATGCCCCCGAGGCCGCGGATCCGCGTCCGGCTCACGGCATTCGACTCACAAGACGTCACCGCCGCCGTCGAACGCCTGATCGCGCTCGGCGCATCGACTCCCCGGCCACCGTATCCGGCTGTGCCGGGGCGCGCCGTCGTCGTGGATCCAGACGGCAACACGATCGAGATCACAGCAGCCGTCGACACGCCCATCTGATGTCCCGGCCACGGCAAGGAGAGGTATGCGACGGCCCACGAGCGATACACTCATTCGTCGACCCGCTCGTGCTGTCGCCGCAGCGCGCGCAGGCCGTGCACTTCATCGACGCGGCGTGACACGCGTCGGCGCCGCGGTCATCGAGACAGACGAGCTGCCCATCGTCCCGGGCGCTGTCACGATACGGATATCGAAAGCGTTCGGGTCTCCTCGAGGCCTGCCCGACCTCGTCGGTGTCGCGATACGGTTCGAAGCGCCCACCATCACCGGCGCGTGCGACGAGGACCGGTGGGACCTGCTGATGACCGGGCCGCTGCGCCCGATTGCCGGGGTACGACTGCCGACACCTACGCGGGAGTGGTCCGGAGTGAGCGTGTCACCGCTCAGCCGGTTCCGGTATCGGGGCGCCGTCTGGCGACTCGCCGGACGGCTGGTGACGCCGCCGACTGGACCGAAGCTGGACCTCGACGACCTCGCCGACGCCCTGACTGTCGGCAGCGCCGTCCTGACGTTGACCGCCAGTCGGGACGGCGACCCGTGGTCGGTGGTCGGGACCGTCGAGTTCGGGGACGTCCGAGCGGCGAACGAGATCGCCTTCGATCCGGCCGACTCCGTTCCCGCCGGCATCGAGCCACTGCCCTCCTGGCTCGCCGGGCTCCGTCGCAGCGCATATCACGGCAGCCGAGAAGGGCGGCGGCGTCACCGCTGATCTGTGTGATCGAGAGTGTCGGCCACGGCTCGCTCCGCACCGTCGAGAAGCACGCGATCGAATGCCCGCCGCGCAGTGGACGGGATCCAGGTTCCCGAGATCGCCGTCCCCACGATCGAATCGCTGATCGCATGGACGGGCACGTTCCGTGTCTGCGACAGCCAGAGCAGGACATCGAAGGCTCTGTCCGGAGGTATCCCGTATACAGCCATCAGCATTCCTTTGGCCTGTTCGATGACGGCGCGGTGCTCGCGGAAGTGCTGGACATGGTCGGCGACGCGGCCACGTACTGAGTCCTCGACGACGCCTCCGACGTCGAGATAGAAGCCCTCCGTTCCTGCGACGACGCCCGCCTCGGTGAATGTCCGGCCGACGACGATCACGCTCCTCGTCACGCCCCTCGTATCGATGATCCGATGCCGGCTCGAGAACGACGTCCGCGCCGATCGCATCCGCTCGATCATGGCGTGGAACGTCTCGCGGTCGTCGGGGTGCTTGTGTTCGGTCAGAAGTCGAGTCGTCGGTACGACTTCGTCCGGCATGTACCCGTGCAGGGCGGCAACTTCGTCCGACCACTCCCATCGGTCGGGGTCGAACCAATATCGGAAGGACCCGATACACGGCTCGTTCGGCCGAGCGGCGTCCGAGTCATCCGAAACGCGCCCGGTCATGCGGTCATTTTACGCCGCATCTACGACGGTCGCGGCTCATTCGGGAACGCGGGACGCACGGTTCCGCTGGATGCGGACCAGGTCCCGCCCGACCTCGATCACGTCGGTCCACGCGACGCAGACAATGCTCCGGTCCCGGCGTCGAAGGAGCGTGTCGACGAGCCACGGGCCGGACCGATCGGCTTCGTAAGGGCCGAGTAGACGAATGGGCTTACGCGGTCCCACCAGAAGCCCGACCAGGTCGAGCCCGCAGTCGGTGACCGCGAGCCTGAGGTCGACGATCACGCCCACGCGTCGATCGTCCTCGACGACCTCGCACCCCAGGAGTTCGCTGGCTCTCGCTCTCATCCGCGCAGCCTGCTCCCGGGTATACGGGCGACGACGTGGTCGCGCGTCCACCGTTCGACCCATCCGACGTCGCCGAGCTCGTCATCGCCCGCGGACAATGAGACGACGACGCCGACATCCTCGAGAAGTCGTGCATCCACCGATGTCAGTCGCGACGGTTCGGGTACGTCTCCGAGGATTCGGTCGATCAGAGCCCGACCGGTCAACAGAGCTGCGACCCGCGGTGGGCCGTCGCCGCCACCGTCGTCGAAGACCACGTCGTCCACGACACCCACCGGTTCACGGGTGGCGTCGAGGATCTGCCGATCCAGCAGATGCGCACGCAAGTCGAGGAATTCGTGGGTCACCGCCCAGCTCCTGTCATGATCATGAGGGGGATGGCCGCGACCGATGCGACGACGACGATCCCGAGAAAGACTGTTCCCACGGCGTTGGCCCACCATCCGTTCACGTGGGCGCCCATGTAGTCGCGGTCCCCCGCGACCACGAGGATCGGCAGGTATGTGAGCGGGAGGGCGATCGCGGAGAACACCACCGAGTACTCGGTGACGGCGACGGGGTCGACGCCGGTCATGAGCACGAGAGCGCCGACGACTATCGCAGCGAGGACGACCACATGGAATCTCGCGGCGTCCCGAGGCCGCCGCGCCGCGCCCCACGTCCAACCCGAATACTGCGCCACCGCGTACCCCGTCGACAATGCGGTCTCCAGCGACGCTCCGACCGTGGCCGCCAGAACGCCGACGATGGCGAACGCCACGGCGAGCTGTCCGCCCGCCTCGGCCACCGGGATCAGCAACGACGAGAGGGAGTCGACATCGATCTCGCTCGGCGCGAACGCGACGGCCGAGGTCCCCATGATCGCCAACGACCCGATCGCCCCGAGTGGAAAACCGATGAACACGTTGATCCGCATACGCCGTACATCGTGTGCGGTCCACCCGTCCTCGATACCGCCGGAAGAGAAGAAGAACACCTCGTAGGGCGTCATCGCCGCACCGAACAGGGCCACCGCGTAATACCAGTACACGGGTGCGGCCTCGTCCGCGGGAAGCCTCGGAACAAGGTCGGCGGCGACCTCGCCGGGCGACGGGCTCAGCACGAAGAAGACCACTGCGAACACCATCAGAGCCAGCCCGAGCAGCCCGGTGACGTTCTGCATGATCGAGAAGCGGACTCGCCACAGGATTACCCACACACACCGAACGCGGCAGCCGGTATCCACAGCATCGGCCGGACATCGCTCGCGATGTGCAGGGCCGCGGCGATCCCGCCTATCTCCGCGGTGAGTGTGAGCACCGTCGTGAGGACGGAACCGATCAGATTGGCCCCGCCGATGCGAGGCCCCAACCGCTCCCGAATGATTTCGAACGTAGCGCGGCCACTGCATGCGGCGACCCGGCCGGACATCTCGGCGAACACCATGATGCCGATGACACCGATCGGTGTGACCCACGCCAGCGACAGACCGAATCGCGCACCGACCACACCGTTGGTGACGATGTCACCGATGTCGAGGAACCCGCCGATCGCGGTGAGGATCCCCAGTGTCACACCGGCCAGGCGGCTCTTCACCGGGTCAGCCGTTCGGATGTGGTGTCGAGATCGGCGCCGATGCGGTCGAGTGCATTCGCCGCGTCGCGAACGGCCTCGGAGTCGGCGTCGCCGTGCAGCACTCTCCGTGCTCGAACGACACCGGAGACCGCCGCCGACAGGTGCTGCTGGACATCGATGCGGGCTCGCTCATCGGCATCGGTGGGAACGTCCAACACGATGATCACGCCGAGCGCATCGTAGGTGGTCGACAGCGCGTCGTCGACTGCGACTGCCGCCACCGTTCGGGGCAACCGGCCGCGCTGCCATTGGGAGATCGCTCCTCGAGCGGTGAGGACGCCGGACCGGGCGGTGTCTGTCGACGTCACCAGTTCGCCGACCACACCGCCCGGAGCCTGAGCGCAGCCGACGCACACCGTGACGATCAGCACGACGGCTGCGGCAAGGCCTACCGGTGTCCCTGCCCTGTCAGGCCGCGACACCGATTCTCGACGCGAGCAGTTCCTTACCCATCTCGGCGCCCTTCTGGCTGTCCGCTTGGGCTCTGCGGAACAGGTCGACGGCCGCCGAATCGCCCACGCGTTCGGCGTCGGCGATGTACGTCTCCAGTCGGAGGGCGTTGTTCAGGCACTGTTCGACGTACCAGATGAGGTTGTAATCCTTGTCTCGGGTTCCCGTGATGTCTCCGGTCTCGGACATGCGGCACTCCTTCCATTCGGTCGTTCCATCTGCGGTCGCTCGCGTTGCCTGCCGAGCGGCCGCCATCGGAGTTCCCCGGTCACCGGGGAACGAAACGCGACGATCACGGTCTGCTGTGAATAGGTGCCCGGGCCGATGTTTGACGGTCGGGACCGCGGGTACTCGAAGCGGCGTGGGTGCAGACGCATCACACGTTCACCACAGGAGAAGGAGGAGATCGATATGGCAGATCCGAACAATCCTGGACAGTTCGGCAACCGGTCGGACACCGAGGAGCAGGCGCACAAGGGCGGCGAGCAGAGCCCCGGCCAGTTCGGTGCCTCCGAGGGCGCCGATCCCGCCGAGGCCGGTCGCAAGGGCGCACAGGACCAGCCCCACGAGGCCAAGGTCCGCGGTGGCGAACACAGCCACGACAACGACAACAGCTGACGGCGCAGCGGGGAGGGATCGCCGACGGCGGTCGCCTCCCCGCCGCCGTCTCAATGAGAGGAGAACCGATGGCGACCTGTGATGTATGCGGAAACTCCTATGACGCTCCGTTGCTGATCTCCGTACAGGAACGAGAAGAACACGGAGTGTATGACAGCTTCGAGTGCGCGATATCGGCACTCGCTCCCCGATGCGCGACCTGCTCGACAACCGTCATCGGCCACGGCGTGCAGTCGGACGGGCGGATGTACTGTTGCGCGGCGTGTGCTGCGCGCATAGGCGATCACGGACACGTCGACCGTGTCGACGCCGGTGTCCCGCGAGATCCGTCATGACGTCCGATCGCACTCCCGGTCTCGACGACCACGGCGAGGACGATCCGGTGGCAGCCCATGCGCCGGCAGACAGCGTCCGCCCGCTGAAAGCGGTAGGACTGATCGGTTACGGACTCGTCCTCGCGGCGTTGGCCTTCTTGGCGGTCGCGCTCACCACGGCCGGCGGCGACACTACGGCGACGCCGTGGATCGTTGCGACAGCCGTGTGCGGCGTCGTTGGAATCTCTTGTATCGCAGCGGTTCGAGTGGCGCTGGTACGTCATCCCGCACACGACCGAGCGCAGCACGATCCATTGATCCCCGAGATCACCCGGGAGGAAGCTCTCGACTACGAGCAGAAGTTTCACGGGCGTCCGGGCTCCGACTGATCCGTGAACGACACGACTCTGAGGAGGCCATGTGGCACACATCGATTCGACCGACATCACGATCGACCGTGCGGGAATGACCGTTCGGTTCGCCGACGGCCACATCCGAGCCGCACCGCTCACAGCGAGGGTGGACACCGACACCGGTGACGTGACATTGCGCACGGACCCCGCTGGTCTGACGAATGTGAGCACGTCCGGACTCGCCGACGACCCGGACTCCGGTGAGACCCTGCGACGACAGGTCGCGACTCCCGGTCGTCTCAGCGGAGCCTCGGTCGCGTTCATCGTCGCGCCGGAGGGCACAGAAGACGCGGAACTGGTCGAGCCATGGACCGCAGTTCGAGAAGCGGGCGGAGCTCCCGCTCTGATCTCGACCGTCTCGGGTGTCGTCCAGACGTTCAATCATCTCGACCGGGCGAACACGTACCCGGTCGATCACCTCGCCACCGAGGTCTCCGCCGAGGAGTTCGATGCGCTGGTGCTTCCGGGAGGCGTGGCCAATCCCGACTATCTGCGTACCCGGAACGACGTCGTCGGGCTGGTGAACGACTTCTTCGCCGCCGGCATCCCGGTCGCCGCGGTGTGCCACGCTCCGTGGACTCTCATCGATGCGGACGTGGTTCGAGGCCGACGGCTCACGTCATGGCCCAGCCTGCGCACCGATCTCGCCAACGCGGGCGCATCCTGGGTCGATCAGCCGGTCGTGACGTGCGACATCGGCCCCAACATCTTGGTGACCAGTCGAGGGCCCGATGACCTCGAGTACTTCTGCAGCACCGTCATCGACACGATCGCGCAGTCTGCGGACGCGCGCCGAAACCCCTAGGAGACGACACATGCCGACACATCGAACGCCCGCCGAACAGCAGAACGCCGACCGATTGATCGAGGTGTTGCAGACCCGCCTCAGTGCATTGAACGATCTGCATCTGACACTCAAGCACGTGCACTGGAATGTGGTGGGCCCCAACTTCATCGGAGTTCATGAGATGATCGACCCCCAAGTCGAGACGGTGCGCCGTTTCGCCGATGTGATCGCCGAGCGCATCGCCACGCTCGGCGGCTCGCCGTCTGGTACGCCCACTGCGATCGAACGCGATCGGACCTGGGACGACTACAGTCTGGGGCGCGACACCGTCGACGCGCATCTCGCCGCTCTCGACCTGGTGTACGACGGCGTGATCGCCTCTCACCGGACCGCGATCGACCTGGCCTCCGAGACGGACCCCGTCTCCGAGGACCTTCTCATCGGTCAGACCGGCGAACTCGAACAGTTTCAGTGGTTCCTGCGCGCTCATCTCGAGAGTCCGCGAGGCGCCGTCCCGCACGCGTCGGAGACCACCGAGACCGGAGCCGCATCAGCGGCTCGCTGACCCTGTCTGTCGACGACGACTGCCGACCGGAAGCAGTCCGGTCGGCAGTCATCTCGACAGGTGGTCCTTCACCCGGTGGCGGGGCCTGAGGCCGCGACCGACGACATCGTCGTGGGGGCGGATCGGTGGCCGACAGTCCGGATCGACTGACCCGAGACGACGCCCGGCACTCGTGCACTCACGACGGCAACAGCTCGTGTCGCAGCTCCGCGATCGATTGCCGGAGCAGCCGGGACACGTGCATCTGCGACAGACCGGTACGCCGCGCGATCGCGCTCTGCGAGAGGTCTTCGTAGAAGCGGAGGCCGAGGATCCTGCGTTCGCGTGGACGCAACCGCGCTAGCGCGGGTCTGAGCGCCTGTGTGTCGTCGACGACGTCGTAACTCGGATCAACCGCCCCGAACAGGTCAACCGTCGACCGATCGTCGGTGCCGCTCACCGGACGATCCAACGAAACGGTCACCGATGCGGCCGCGGCCCGCCGCGCTTCGTCGATCTCAGTGACATCTGTCTGCAGTTCGACGGCCAGTTCCGCGCGTGTGGGCGAACGCCGCAGACGATGCGTCAAGCGACCTTCGGTGTCGGCGACCCGAAGCGACATCTCCTTCGTGCGACGTGGTGCCCGGAGCATCGTGGTTCGGTCACGGAAATGGCGTCGGACCTCGCCCATCACTGTGGGCACCGCGAACGACAGGAAGTCGGAGCCGCGCGCCGGCTGGAACCTGTCGCATGCATGAACCAGGCCCAGTCGGGCCACTTGCAGCAGATCGTCGTGGTTCTCGCCACGACCGCTGAAACGTCGTGCGATGTGCTGAGCGAGCGGAAGGCTTTCCAGCACTGCTTCGTCGCGAAGACGAGCCCTCCTCGGATCGTCGTCGGGCAGAGCTGCTCGCTCCCCGAGGAGTTGTGTCACATGTTCGTACTCGTTGTCCTTCATTTCCCAGAGCTCCTTCTACCGTCGACCGCATAGGAGCGTGAACGCACACGGCGAACGCCCACTGTGCGGTGATGATGCGAATGCCCGGACGCAGTGCGTCTCAGGGCCACGGAACTCGGCTGTTGGTTGAACCGAGTGACCTCGACACTACCGCTTCCCAGGACGTGGGGAAAGGACTTCGGCGATTCTCACGACCGATTCGACGAGCGCGCTGCCTTGGCGTTCGCGTGCTCGATCGCATCGACGAGTTCGGCCTTCCGCATAGTCGAACGCCCTCTGATGTCGAGGTCCCGGGCGATGTCCATCAGGTGTGCCTTGCTCGCCTCAGCGTCGACTCCCCCGTGGCTCGTTCCGGAGGCGTCAGGTCCGCCGCTGCGGTCGCGCTCATCGGAGGGACCTCGTTCGTCTTTGGCCACCCATCGATCTCCCACTCGCTCGTACGAGTGCTTCAGCGCACTGTAGGCCACGCGGTGCGCGGACTCTTCCGATCCGTACTCCTTGAGCGCACTGTCGTGTGCCTCGGCGAACGTACGCTGTGCCTTCTTCGATGATCGGGCCACCGTCGCCGGCAGCTCGCTCTTCACCGGACGGCCTTCCTGGTCTGTCTTCGGCATGTGAACTCCTTCTCGTTGTGTGGACGTTCGAATTCTGTTTCTCACCCCGGGTGCGTCTCCCCGCCGATCGGTGCGAGCACCTCGCCGGTGTAGTACGAGGACAGCTGCGGTGCGGCGAAGAACACGTACGACGGCGCGATCTCGTCGGGCTGAGCCGCCCGTCCCATCGGGGCCTGCTCGCCGAAGTCCTTCACCTCGTCTGCCGGCAGCGTCGCCGGTATCAGCGGGGTCCAGACCGGTCCGGGGGCGACACAGTTGACACGGATCCTGCGGTCCATCAACGCCTGTGCCAGCGACATGGTGAAGGCGTGTACCGCGCCCTTCGTCGCCGAATAGTCGATCAACGTCTTGTTTCCACGCAGCCCGTTGACCGAGCCGGTGTTGATGATCGTGCCACCGGGCGTGAGATGGTCGAGTGCGGCTCGCGTCGTGTGAAAACAGCTGTCGATATTGACGGCGAAGGTCCGCGACCACTGTTCATCCGTTAGTTCGGACAGATCGTCCACCGGCGCCTGATACGCGACGTTGTTGACGAGGATGTCGAGACCGCCCAGGTCGCCGACGGTCCGTTCGACGACGTCGACGCATGCGGAACGGTCCGCCAGGTCGGCCCGATACGCCGCCGCCCGCCGACCCTGATCACGTACGAGATCGGTGGTCCGCCGGGCGTCCTCCTCCTCGGAGAGGTACGCTATCGCGACATCTGCGCCTTCCTTCGCGAAGGCGATCGCAACCGCTCGCCCGATCCCAGAGTCGCCTCCGGTGACCAAGGCGCATCGTCCTTCCAACAGTCCTCGACCGACGTAGTCACGCATGGTGTCCCGTGGCTGGTCACTCATCTCGGACGTCTCGCCCGGATAGTCGATCGTGGGATCGTTAGGGTTCTTCTCGGTAGACATGTATGCCGAGTGCCCCGCGCCGCACGGTGTCAAACGTTCTGCGGTCTGCAGATCGGCCGCGGAGACGAACGTCAGCCGGACAGCGCCTGTGGTGACAGCGCCTTCAACATGGCCAGTGTCCAATCGAGTTGACGTAGCGTGTCAGGTCGACAACGTGTCGCCAATCGGACGAAGGTCCCGCCATGCCGCGAGGCTTGAGCACCCTGTGCGAGCATCAACCAGTCGACGGCGACGCCTGTCGCCTTCAGATGCAAGCGCCGCAGGTCGTCCAGGATTGTCAACGCGTCATCGACGTTCGGCCCCGTACGGTCGATCGTTCTGCCGAAGTCGTCGTCGGTGCGGGTGAGCGGCATCGGTTCGAGGCGCACACCGGACTCGGTCGCGGTATCGATGATCGCCTGGGTGTGACGACGCGACCATCGAGCGAGTTCACGAGCCGTGTAGTGGACTTCGTAGTCGCCGTCGTGACGGCGGCTGACCCCGTCGAGATCGAGCGAGAGTCCTCGTTCTCCCCGGTGGAGCTCACTCAGCACCAGTGCGAGACCGGTCATCGCATGCTCCGCTCGTCTCGGCCGTGTCTCCGATGGATCCTCGCAGCGGCGGTCTTGAACACGGGCTGCTTAGCCTCGATCCACCGATGAGTCCTGGGTGGGCGGGGTCGGTGTGATCGCCGCCTGGTGAGGTAGCGGGGGCAGGGCTGGGTTCCGGGCGTCGCATCCCGGTCGTCCACTGGGTCTCGGTCGTGCCGCGGGTTGCGGCGGTGGTCAGCTGGCCGTTGCCGGTGGTGGTGCGTGCGTGACTGCGAACAGTCGTGCGAAGGCGGTCTGCCAGGGCCAGGCCTCGGGCAGGTGCAACGTGACCCGGCGCGCGGAGCGTGCCAGGCGTGCGGGAATGTGGATGAGGGTGCGGCGGATGGTCGCGGTCGTGGCTCTCGCGAGTCGTCCGGCGCGGTCGGCGATGACCCCGGCCGTGCGGGTGAGGTTGAACGTGATCACGGCGAGGACGAGCCAGGCGCTGTTCGCGGTGAACACCCCGGAGGGCAGGTGCGCGAGTGGCCCGTTCTTCAGGTCGGCGTGGACTTGCTCGATGATCGCGTGGCCGCGGTGGGTCTTGTCCGCGGCAACGGTGTCCGTGACGTTCTTGTCGGTGGTGGTGAAGAACGCGTGGTGCCGCCAGGTGTCGAACAGTGTCGGCTGCTCCACCTTGTTCGGGTTCAGGTCAGGGATCCGGCGCACCACGAGCCGCCCCGCGATTTGCTCCGCCTTCTTCCTCGAGCGGAACGCAGTGAACGGGATCTCGGCGACCTCGGCCTTCGAGATCAGTTGCCCGGTGGTCTCGTCACGGATCGCGTCGGTGTACTCGATCATCTCCCATGCGTCATCGGGGATGGTAGCGATCGCGGCTTTCACCGCCGGATCCATCCGCACCGTGACCGACACGTCCGCGCCAGCGCTGATCGCGGTGCCGATGGTGGCGTGGCCGTAGAACGCGGAGTCCGCGCGCAGCAACGGCCTGGCACCGCTGCCGGGGTTCGAGCGGCGGAGGGTGGCGAGGGCGTCGCCGACGATCCGCGCGGCGCCTTTCGGGGACCCGATCTTGCCCTGCCGCAACCGCTGGGCGAGGATCACCGGCGCCGACGAGGTCGTCGATGCCGTGGCGAGGAGTGCGTTCAGGCCGCGGACGCCGGAGTACCCGAACGAGGCGCCCTGCTTCTGATACCCGTGGACTTCGATGATGGTGTCGTCCAGATCCACCATCACCTGCTCATCGCCGTGCGCGTGCAGCAGCGGCGCCGTCGAAACGAGGCTCTGAAGCACCCGGGAGGCGATGGCGTCGAGTTGGCGGACATGTCCGAAGGTGAACGCGCGCAGGAACGATCCCAGCGTCGACGGCGCGTAGGTCCTCGCGAACAACCGGCCCATTCCGCCGTGGCGGAGCAGGTTCATGTCGTCGATCGAGTCCGCCCCGGCGAGCATCCCCGCCACCAACGCCATCACCTTGCCGCCGGCGTTGGAGCCCTTGTCCGTCGGCACCGTCAACCGGGCCTGCGACAGCGAAACGAGCCCCGCGGCCCGCGCGAGTCGCAGCATCGGGACCAGGCCGACCGCCGACACGACATTCGGGTCATCGAACACTGCCGACACCGCGGCGGGAGCGTGCTTGAATTGCATCTACGAGATGCCTCTCTGGCTGGGCGAATAGGACCTTAGACAAGCTCTATTCTTCCCGGTCAGAGGGGCATCTCTGCGTCAGGACACCCGCTGAACACCCCGACTCATCGGTGGATCGAGGTTTAGCAGGAGAGCC
The DNA here is from genome assembly GCF_014197435.1 of Gordonia humi. Taxonomy (NCBI): domain Bacteria; kingdom Bacillati; phylum Actinomycetota; class Actinomycetes; order Mycobacteriales; family Gordoniaceae; genus Gordonia; species Gordonia humi. Next base: position 3,020,111 of record NZ_JACIFP010000001.1, on the reverse strand, counting down.
CCTGTGAACAGGGGTTTTCGTTGTGGTCCCGGCTGGGATCGAACCAGCGACCTTCCCGGTGTGAACGGGACGCTCTTCCACTGAGCCACGGGACCGTATGAAGTTGAACTGCTGCGCGATGAGCACCGGGGCGCTTCGCACGAGAAATGAGACTACACACCAGTCCGAGGAGACGGCAAATCACCTCGTCGCCACCGCTCGGACCACGATCTGGCACCACGTGGACACCCCTGCGTGAGCCGAGCAGAGCCCAGACCTGCCGAAACACATACGTGTAACTCCCCCACCTGCCGATTTGTCATAACGTCGGCCGTACCCGTATTGTTCATGTCGCTGCCGAACAGCCCACAAGGCGATCGGCAGCATGCGGATGTAGCGCAGCTGGTAGCGCATCACCTTGCCAAGGTGAGGGTCGCGGGTTCGAATCCCGTCATCCGCTCGGAGCGAGGCTAGGACGTATCTCGCACGTGGTGGCGTGGCCGAGTGGTGAGGCAACGGCCTGCAAAGCCGTGCACACGGGTTCGATTCCCGTCGCCACCTCCACCACAGTTTCATATCCCGCGCGATTAGCTCAGTGGGAGAGCGCTTCCCTGACACGGAAGAGGTCACAAGTTCAATCCTTGTATCGCGCACCACCAGGTCGGCCCCGGCTCGTCGAGCCGGGGCCGACCTGTTTCCATTCGACCAAGCGTCCGACGTGACACCACGAGCGGCGCCGTCTCCCGCCGACGACTGGGTCCACGGTCTCGTTGCGACCGCGATTCCGACCACCCGAGCCTTCGCCTTCTCCCCGACCGGCACCTCAGATGCCGCCGTTCCATCTTCGCTTCGCCGCCGGTCGAGCCTTCCACCCGCCTGCGATCGACGAAAACCACACGCGGACAACGCTGTCCGGTCGACGCGGGCCTGCCGCGAACCGAGCCTGACGACCTGGCGATTTGTCATCGACGACGACTACCCGCTAATGTTTCTTCTCGCTGGCCGGGAACATCCCGGGAAGCGATGCGGATGTAGCGCAGCTGGTAGCGCATCACCTTGCCAAGGTGAGGGTCGCGGGTTCGAATCCCGTCATCCGCTCGGAAACGAGTTTGAAAATCTCGTCACGGTGGCGTGGCCGAGTGGTGAGGCAACGGCCTGCAAAGCCGTGCACACGGGTTCGATTCCCGTCGCCACCTCCACTGGAGAACAACTTAACAAGTCCTGCGCGATTAGCTCAGTGGGAGAGCGCTTCCCTGACACGGAAGAGGTCACAAGTTCAATCCTTGTATCGCGCACCACCGCAGGCCCGTCGTTCGTTCGACGGGCCTGTGTCGTTCTGTTGATTAACCTCCACGCATGAGCCGCTGCATCCATCGCTACTCGGTTGCCCTCGCCACGATCTGTCTCGCCGCCGGCTGCTCGTCCGCCGCGACACCTACTCCCCTGCACCTCCCGGAATCGTCGACGACGGTCGAGTTCACCTACATCGGATCGTCCACGCCGCCGCCCTATCACGAGGAGTACGTCGTCGAGATCTCCGACGGAGAGGCGACGGCGCGCATCGGCACCTACAGAACCGTTCGAGGAACCGTCGATCCCGAATCGACCTCGCGCACCACCGTCCGACCAGCGCAGTGGCAGACGATGGTCGACGCGCTCACCGCATTGCCGGACCCGGTCGAGGGTGAGGACGGCTGCGCCGGAGGTTCCACGTACGCTGTCCTCGTGAAGGATGCCGGCCGGACCGTCGTCGACCGTTCGGACTACGCCTGCGGGTCCGGTTCGGATGCGGTCGTCGACGCGTACACGGCGTTCATCGCTCCGATAGCCCCAGCGTTAGGACTTCCGTAACCGTGCCAAGCCTCGCGATGCTGTTCCAGAGCCACCTCGATCCCGCACTCACCGGCGAACGACTCCGCGAGCAGATGCTCGCCGACTTCGCCGATCTCGATCCGGCACTCCTGACGGTCGACCCCGCGGAGAACCCGTCCGACGACCGTCCGCTGTCGCTGTCGTACGGCGACACGATGATCGCGCTGATGGGCATTCCCGCCACCGTCGGCGACGATCTCGCCGCGATCGCCCAGTACAGCCGACTCTGGCCCGACACCGTCCCGGCGCCGACCGACTACAGCGCACACACGATCGTCACCGTGATGCGGCCCGGCGAGGACACGACGCACACCGACGCCATCGACGACGCGACACTGCTGTCGAAGGTCATCGCCTCCGCCGTCGCGGTCTCCGAATCCGTCGTCGCCGTCTACTTCGGCAGCGCCGACCACGTCGTGGTGCCGAAGCTGTTCCGCGACCTCGCCATCGAAACCCTCCCCGACCCGATCCTCCCGGCATGGGTGGCGCTGAACGTCGCGCCGCGTGCCGACGGCGTGATGACCGGTCACACGCGCGGCATGGACATGCTCGGACTGATGGACATCGAGATCGTCGAATCGCCGGAGAGCGCCGAAGACACGTTCGCACGTCTGGCGAACATCTCGATCTACCAGTTGCAGAACGGTCCGGTCATCGGCGACGGGCATTCGCTCGGCGCCACCGAGGACGCCGAGTTGTTCGCCATGCACGCGCCGTCCGCCCTGAACCCGGACAAGACGGTCCTGCAGCTCACGTTCGCCTCCGACGGTGAACAGCCGGTCGCACCGACGGCCGCGGAGCCGACGCGCAAACGCGGCTGGTTCCGAAAGAAGTAGCGCGGTACTCGAACACAGCGGACAACTCTGTCGCAGCCACACACTACTGTGTGCACATGGCGATCGAGTCCTTCTCCCAACTCCGTGCCGGCCAACGACTCTCGGGACGGTGGCGCGAGAGCGTCGACCTCGTCGCGGTGAATCTGGTCGGGGAGACCACGGCGACGCTCATCGTCCGCGATGAGCGTCTCGGCATCCGCGACGAACTCGTCTTCGCCGATGACCTGACACGTATCACCATCGAGAAGCCGACGGCCGCATCGTGGACGTTCGACGCCGACCCGCACCGTTTCCGCATTGCGACGGAGGCGTTGCGGATCGGCAGGACGGCGGCGCACGACCGGATGGCGGCCGTCGGCACCAGCGACATCTCCCCTCTTCCCCACCAGATCCGCGCGGTGTACGGCGAACTGCTGCCGCGCACACCGCTCCGGTTCCTCCTCGCCGACGATCCCGGAGCGGGTAAGACGGTGATGGCCGGACTGTATGCGAAAGAACTGCAGCTGCGCGGCGACCTGACCCGCATGCTGATCGTCGCACCGGGCGGCCTCGTCGAGCAGTGGAAGGATGAGCTGCTCACCAAGTTCGGCATCGTCACCACGCTCCTGACTCGGGAGTTGATCAATGTCAGCCCGGGCGGCGACCCGTTCGCCGAGCATCCGTTGATGATCGCCCGGATGGATCAGCTCGCTCGCGATCCGGAGCTGATCGGACACCTGGAGAACACCGAGTGGGACCTGGTCGTGGTCGACGAGGCCCACCGCATGTCCGCCGCGTGGAACGGCCCCGACCTGGAGGTACGGGAGACTGCTCGGTTCAGACTCGGTCGCGTCCTGGGGTCGGTGACCCGCAATCTGCTGCTCATGACCGCCACCCCGCACGCCGGGAACGATGAGAACTTCGAGTTGTTCCTGTCGCTGCTCGACGAGGACCGGTACGCCGGACGCCGACGCGGCGGCGGTGCGGTCGACACATCCGGCATCATGCGCCGGATGGTCAAGGAGGAGCTGTTGACGTTCGAGGGACGCCCGCTGTTTCCCGAACGCATCGCCGAGACCGTGCCCTACGAGCTCTCCGACGGCGAAGCCGAGCTGTACGAGGCGGTCACCCGGTATGTACGGGTGGAGATGAATCGCGCGGCGTCGTCGCCGGATTCGCCGAAGCGACGCACTGTCGGGTTCGCGTTGACCGTCCTGCAACGCCGCCTCGCATCGAGCACGCACGCGGTGCTCCGCAGCCTGCACCGTCGCCGCGATCGGCTCACCACGCGGCGAGCCGATCTGATCGCCGGCCGGATCCCCGTCGACGACCGCATCGCCCTTCCCTCACCGGATCTGTTCGACGACCCGGACGAGTTCACCGCCGAAGAGTTCGAGCAGCTGGAAGAGGAGGTGGTCGACGCGGCGACCGCGGCACGAACCGTCGCCGAACTCGACACCGAGATCGGGATACTGACCGATCTCGTCGCCCTCGCGACGCGGGTGCGCGACCGCGGCGACGACCGCAAGTGGGCGGAGCTGCGCGGACTGCTCACCGACCGCCGACTGTTGCGCGACACCGATGGCGCGCCGCGGAAGCTCATCGTGTTCACCGAGCACAAGGACACGCTCGACTACCTCGTCGCACAGATCCGCAACGTCCTCGGCTCCGACGACGCGGTGCTGACGATTCACGGCGGCACCAGACGCACCGACCGCGTCGCTGTGCGCGAGCAGTTCACCAACGAGCCCGATCGGGTCGTTCTGGTCGCGACCGATGCCGCGGGTGAGGGTCTCAACCTGCAGGCCGCCCATCTGATGGTGAACTACGACCTGCCGTGGAACCCGAACCGGTTGGAGCAGCGTTTCGGGCGCATTCACCGCATCGGGCAGCGCCACGTGTGCCGTCTGTGGAACATCGTCGCCGCGGACACCCGCGAAGGGCAGGTCTACACGCGGCTGCTCGCCAAGATGGAGCAGCAGCGGGCGGCGTACGGCGGCAAGCTCTTCGACGTGCTCGGCGACGAAGCGTTCGGCGGCAGGCCGCTGCGCGACTTGCTGTGGGACGCGGTGCTCTACGGTGACGATCCGGCGCGGCTCGACGAGATCGAACGCGTCGTCGACCGGGAGGTGGCGGCGGGTTGCGAGGCACTGGTGTCCGAGCGTGCGCTGGCCCGCGAGACTCTCGATCCGGTGGAGATGGACCGGCTGCGCCGCGAGATGGACGAGGCCACCGCCCGGCGGCTGCAGCCGCACTACATCGAGCAGTTCTTCACGCGGGCGTTCGCCACGTTCGGAGGGCGACTGATCAGACGCGAAACGGGCCGCTTCCAGATCTCCAACGTCCCGGCGTCGTTGCGCAACCGTCCGGCACGCCGCGAGCACGGGTGGCGGCCGGTGACACGCGCCTACGAGCGGGTCACGTTCGAGCCGACCGCGGTCTCGTCGTCGGTCACGCGGGCGGAACTGTTGGCACCGGGTCATCCGCTGCTCGATGCGGTCCTCGACGGTGTCGTGGAACGCGATCGCGACCTGCTCACGTCGGGGGCCACGTTGTTCGATCCCTCCGATCCCGGAACCAAGCCGTATGCGGTGGTGGCGGTCTCGTCCGAGATCGTCGACGGGACCGGCGTCGTGGTCAGTCGACGGTTCGCGTTCGTCGCGGTCGGAGCCGACGGCGCCGTGAGCGATGCCGGGACGGCTCCGCAGCTCGACCTGGCTCCCCTGCCCGATCCCACGGTGGCCGAGGCCGCGCGGGGTGCGCTGTCGGCGGCGTTCGCCGACGATGCGACGCGCTGGTTGACCGGCACCGGCGTCCCCGAGCATCTGTCCGAGGTGACCGCTCGGATCGTGCCGGAGGTCGACAAGGTCGAGAACGCTGTCCGCTCACGGCTGGTCGATCAGGTGAACTTCCTCGACGCCGAAGCGGCGCGGCGACGGGAGGAGAACGAGTCCGGAAATGGGTCGAAGCGTCGACGGCGGATCAGTCCTGAGCGGTTGACTCGCCAGGCACGCGATCTCGAAGCTCGACTGTCGCACCGACTGACCGAGCTGGCCGACGAACGCGCGCTCTCGGCACGCCCACCCCGGGTGGAGACGGCGTTCGTCGTCGTGCCCGCCGGATTCGTCGGCGGCGATGTCGCCCGCCATGCGGCGGACACGATGGCGACGGATGCGCGCGCCGTCGCCGCGGTGTTGGCTGCCGAGCATCGGCTGGGTCGCTCGGCCGAGGAGATGCCGCACAACAACAAGGGATACGACGTGCTGTCGACACCCGCTCCGCTGCCGGACGGTTCGCGGCCGCCGTCGATCTTCATCGAGGTCAAGGGACGGATCGTCGGCGCCGACACGGTGACCGTCTCGTACAACCAGGTCCAGCACGGCAAGAACACCGGCGCGAACCACCGTTTGGCGCTGGTCGCGGTGAGTCCGGAGGGGCCGGAGTTCGACGAGGTGCGGTATCTGACGAATCACTTCCACGACATCGACATGGGCGATGTCGATGTGAGCAGCGTCGACCTCGACTGGAAGAAGTCGTGGACCAAGGCGTCGGCGCCGCACTGAGAAGACCGGTCGAGGACGACTGGGCGAGAAGAACTGGGCGAGCGTCATGCGACGACGTCCGCCCTCACGCACCGCCGGGCCCCGGGTCAGAACGGCGGTTCGCCCCAGTCCGCGAATTCCGCGTTCGGCATCGGCACACCCGCACGGGCACGACGGTTCGCCGCCCGGATCCTCATCCGATACCGATGCTTGGCCCGCGTCCGCGTCAACGGACGTACCGGCCCCGAACCCACATCAACCGCATCGACATCAACCACCCGCCCCGGATGCGAACACGGCAACAAACCCAGCTCCGGCACCAACCACGAATTCAACGCCCGAGCACGCACCGTGATCCCCTCCGGCGTCGTGATCTCCGTCCACACCACACCAGTCGCATCAACGATCAGATCATCGACCCACCCGCGAACATGAGTCTTCAGCCCGTGATGGAACCGACAGCGCGGGACGAGATTGCACGGACACGTCGGGCCACCAGCCGCCGGATCCGCATGATCGTATTCCTGGACATGATCCAAGTCGCAGTTCCACGCGGCCTCGACACATCCGATCACCGAGCACTCACCGTGCAGTGCACGCACCGCGGTATCGCAGGCCGCCGTCGGCCGGTACCCGTCGGCGGCCTGCGCGGTCCCGTTCATCAGCTCACCCACATCCAAAGTGCGGGCGGTGGTGTCACCACGCTGCGCGACCTCGCGAGCATGCTCGGCCGAGATCGGACCGAACCCGTCGAGGAACGCCGGCGTCTCCGAATCACCCTCCAGGGATTCGCGACGGGCGATCACATGCAGCACGATCTTGCTCGCACGCCCGGCGATCTCCTCCTCCGACAACCGAGCCGGACAGTCATCCTCACCGCACCGACAGGTGAACGGCACACCACGCAGCCGAGCGATCGCCGCATCCGAGCGACGGACCTGCTTACTCCGCGGATCCCCCTCGCACACTCCCTCGACAACAGTGTCGAGTGACTTCTTCGCCAGTTCGACATCCTCGGCGGCAGCAGTGACCGACAGCTCCGACAGTTCCGTATCGACCGGAGCCGTGACGACCTTCTTCCCGACCTTGGCCGCCTCCCGAGCAGCCAGCGCCGCATCAGCGTCGTACTCGGCGACGACACCGTTGACTGTCATCTCGACCCGGCTCGCCGACAGAGCACCCATCTCCCGCAGCCGCGCCGCGGCCTCGTGATCGATCACCGCGAGAACATCCTCATCGAGCACTCCCTCGGTCTGCGCCAACGCGGCGTGAAACCAGCCCGGCGTCAACACCCCATCACGCATCAGCTTGCCCAGTTCGGGGACACGCTCCATCATCGAGATCGCCCGATCAACGAACCGCTCCGCAGTGAACTGCCTACTACCGGTCAACACCGCGTACGAGGCCGCGGTCTGGCACAACGGATCGTAGACCCGCGAAAACGAGTCCACACCGACCTCCGACGCCGCATCGACGGCGGCAGCGACCTTGCCCTCCCACACCCGATAGACCGCGACGTACCGCTGCCACAGAATGAAACCCTGAAACGAATCCGACCGCGCCGCGAACTGCAACAACGCCGCCTGATCGACATCAGCACCCTGCGCCGTCTCCGGCACCGCGATCCGAACGATGATCGCACCATCCTCGACCGCGATCGTCGAGGCTTTCTGGTCCCCCAACGTGGTGTGCATCCCAACCCCCATGATCGAACGTACATTCGATTATAGTGAGATGTGTCACCCTGAGTCAAGGGGAGGTTCCGGACTGATTCAGGGTTAATTGATTGCACACAATGGTGTGCATATAGGCTGACCTGTTCACTTCAATCTCGAGTCTGGAACTGAGGAACAACGTGTCGAGCCCCGTACCGCCCGCAGAACGCCGCAAACTGATCGAGGTCAGCATCCCACTGCAGAAGATCAATGAGGAGTCGGCGCGTGAGAAGTCCATCCGCCACGGCCACCCATCGACGCTGCACCTGTGGTGGGCGCGACGCCCACTCGCTGCCGCCCGCGCGGTCTTGTTTGCTCAACTGGTCGATGATCCGGGTTCGCGCCCCGACCTCTACCCTACCGACGCCGAGCAGAACGCCGAACGGAAGCGGCTGTTCGATCTCATGGAGCGCCTGGTGGTCTGGGAGAACTCGAACGACGAAAAGCTTCTCGCGGAAGCACATCGGAAGATCCTTGAGTCGACAGATGGGAACCCGCCGCCGATCCTCGATCCGTTCGCCGGCGGCGGCACGATTCCCTTGGAGGCACAGCGACTCGGTTTGGAAGCCCACGCGTCTGATCTGAATCCTGTCGCAGTCCTGATCAACAAAGCACTGATCGAGATCCCGCCGAAGTTCGCCGGACAGCCACCAGTGTTCCCCGGTGCAGCCGACGAGACGATTCAGGACTGGCCGCGTGCGACAGGTCTCGCTGAAGACGTCCGACGTTACGGGCAATGGATGCGCGATAAGGCCGAGAAGCGAATTGGACACCTATACCCGAAGGCGACACTCCCCGACGGATCAGAGGCAACGGTCATCGCATGGATCTGGGCTCGCACCGTGACGTGCCCGAACCCTGAATGCCAGATCGGCATGCCGCTTGTTCGGTCATGGTGGCTCGGCAAGAAGAAGGGGAAGGAGGCGTTCGTAGTTCCGGTAGTCGAGGGGAAGAGTGTTCGGTACGAGATCGGGCATGATCCTGCCGGGGCTCCGACCAAGGAGACTGACGGGACCGTCAATCGTAATGGGGCCACATGCGTACGATGCGGAACCGCGGTCAAGTTCGACTACATCAGAAGCGAAGGCCGCGCAGGCAGACTCGGCGACCAATTGATCGCCACGGTCGCAGAAGGACACCGCCGACGAATCTATCTCGATGCGTCCTCGACCCATGAGGATCTGGCACGAATGCCAGTTCCTGGTAGCGTCCCCGCCGGGGAGATATTCGACAATCCAAGAAACTTCAACACCCGAATCTACGGCATGAAGACCTTCGCGTCCCTGTTCACTCCACGTCAGCTCACCGCACTGACAACGTTCAGCGACCTCGTCGGCGAAGCGCGAGAACTTGTTGTTCGTGACGCGCGGGCTGCCGGGATCGAGACTGGGACGAGGCTAGATGACGGTGGTGTCGGAGCTGATGCGTACGCCGACGCAGTCGTCACGTACCTCGGCGTCACGATTAGTCGACTGACGGACTATCAATCCGCTTTGACTACCTGGGCAAGTAATCCACAAATGGAAATTCTTCGCAATCTCTTCGCGCGTCAGGCAATCCCTATGTGCTGGGACCATGCCGAAGGGAATCTGTTTGCGGACTCATCTGGGTCTTTTGATCGGATGCTCACTGCAGTATCAAAGGCACTGGACGCCGCACCGGGAAACGTCGCAGCGACCGCAAGTCAGGCTGACGCAGTTGTGCGTGCCGATACTCGCGCGCTCATTTCCACGGATCCTCCCTATTACGACAACATCGGCTACTCCGACCTAGCCGACTTCTTCTATGTGTGGCTCAGACGCGCCCTCAGGGACGTCCACCCTTCGATTCTTTCGACGATGCTCGTTCCTAAAGCCGAGGAACTCGTCGCCAATCCGTACCGTCACGGCGGAAAGGACGGTGCGCATGAGTTCTTCGAGGACGGTTTCCGCGAGGTGTTCCGGCACGCACGAAATAGCGCCTATTCCGAGTTCCCGATTGCCGTGTATTACGCATTCAAACAGCAGGATGCGGAGATCTCTGGCCAAGCATCTACGGGCTGGGAAACTCTCCTCGAAGGAATGATCACGTCCGGCTGGCAGATCACCGCCACCTGGCCGATGCGCTCCGAGAGGAGCGGCCGTATGCTCAGCGTCGGCACCAACGCCCTCGCGTCCTCCATCGTTCTGGCCCTCCGTCCTCGTCCCGAGACCGCTCCCCGCATCGACCGACGGGGATTCCTGTCCCGCCTCCGCGCCGAACTGCCGACGAAGCTCCGCGAACTGCAGCAGGGTGCGATCGCACCGGTCGACTTGCCGCAAGCAGCGATCGGACCGGGGATGGCGATCTTCTCCGAGTACAGCGCGGTCCTCGAGGACTCCGGACAGAAGATGACCGTCAGGACCGCACTCGAACGGATCAACGTGATCCTCGACGAGGTCCTCGGCGAGCTGGAAGCGGACTTCGACGCACCGACTCGCTTCGCGCTCACCTGGTTCCGTCAGACCGGATTCGAGACGGGAACGTTCGGCGACGCCGAGTCGCTCGCCAACGCCCGCGGAATCTCCCTCGACGCCCTCGAACGCTCCGGCATCCTCACCAAGGGCGGCGGCAAGCTCGCGCTGATCGCGCCGGACGACCTTCCGTCCGACTACGATCCGTCGACCGACGCCTCGATCAGCGAGTGGGAGGTCGTGATGCACCTCATCCGGGCACTTGACGCCGACGGTATCCCAGCCGCGGCGAGCATCCTCGCCCGCGTCCCCGAGTCGATCGACCCGGATCTGTGCCGCGAACTGGCTTCGCTCCTGTTCAAGCTCGCCGAGGACCGGAAGTCGACCGCGCTCGCGAACAGCTTCAACGGACTCGGTGCGGCCTGGCACGACATCGCACGCCAGGCCCGAACGGCGGGCGGTGTGCAGGGCATGTTGACGTAAACCGCATTCCACCCAACCCGTCAGAAGCCACACATTCGACCCTGATGATCTTCTCTGTCACAGTCTTTCGATATCCTCCGTTCTAATTGCACACATCAGTGTGCGTTCAGAACGGAGGAATCGTGGCTGTCAGCAATCGGGATCGGATCCACTCGGCATTCGAACTTCTCGGACCGGCCATGAATCGGTTCCTCGACGAGACCGTCACCGCCGACATGCCTGCCCAGGGCATCAACGGCGAGTGGATCGACGTCCTGCGCGCGGTGAAGTCGGCCAACGCGCACCCCGACAAGAAGTACAGCTCCGACGACCCTTACGACAGTCTTCGGATGATCACCGACTCTGTTCCGTACAAGTTCAGGCGCGGGTGGGACCCGGTCGGCAAACGACTCAGCCGGTCCCAGCAGAGCCTGGCGACCCAGCTCATCGACATGCGTAACCGATTGGCGCACCACGAGTCGTTCTCCAACGACGACGCCAGCTACGAACTCGACACGTGCCACCGCTTCCTCCTGGCGATCGGCGCGCCGACCGAAGCCGCCGAGGTGGCCAAGCTCCGCGACGACGTCCGCGCCATCGGAGCGCGCCAGGCCGACGACCGCGCCGCCCGCAAGCAGCCGAGCCTCCAAGCGGGCTCGGACAACCTGCCCTCGTGGCGCGAGGTGATCAGCCCGCATCCGGACATCCAGAGCGACCAGTTCAACGCCGCGGAGTTCGCCGCCGACCTCTACACGGTCGCCAACAAGAGCGGTCGTCACAAGACCGAGTACACCGACCCCGCCGAGTTCTTCGGCCGCACCTACCTGACCGAGGGGCTGCGCGACCTCATCACCCGCAACGTCGCACGGCTCACCGGCGACGAGAACGCATCGCCGGTCGTGAACCTGCAGACCAACTTCGGCGGCGGTAAGACGCACTCGATGCTCGCACTGTGGCACCTCGCGTCCATCACCAAGAACGGTCCGTCCGCCTCCGATTTCGGCGACGAGGTGGGGCCGCTCGCGAAACCATTGGAGATGCTTCCAAACGGTGTTCGCCGGGTCGCGCTCGTCGGCAACCAGATGGTCCCCGGCCGAGAGAACGACGAGGGTTCGCGCCCCCGCATCCGCACCATGTGGGGCGAGCTCGCCTGGCAGCTCGGCGGACAGGACGCCTACGAGATCGTCGCCGACGCCGACCGGACCTCCACCAACCCGGGATCGTCGCTCCGCGAACTGTTCGAGGCGTACTCCCCCGCCGTGATCCTGATCGACGAATGGGTCGCCTACGCCCGCCAGCTGGTCAACGCGACGGGCCTTCCCGCCGGCGACTTCGACACCCAGTTCACCTTCGCCCAGACCCTCACTGAAGCCGCCCGAGCCACTCCCGGCATCCAGGTGGTCATCTCGATTCCCGCCTCGGCCAATGCGGCCGACGGCGAGGACGACGTCAACGACGAGGAGGTCGGCGGCGAGTACGGGCGCGAAGCGCTCGTCCGCCTCAAGAACGTCGTCGGACGCACCGCCGACCAGTGGCAGCCCGCCAACGCGCACGAAAGCTTCGAGATCGTCCGTCGACGCATCTTCACCGCGCCCGACGCGGCGGCCACCGCGACCATCAACAACGTCGCCAAGCTGACGGTCGACTTCTACCGCAAGCACCACACCGACTTCCCACCGGAGGTGCGCGACGGCGACTACCTCGACCGCATCAAACAGTCGTATCCGATCCACCCGGAACTGTTCGACCGCCTCTACCAGGACTGGTCGACCCTGGACCGCTTCCAGCGCACCCGAGGCGTCCTGCAGTTGATGAACAGGGTGGTCGGAACCCTCTGGCGCACACAGGATCCGAATGCGCTGATCATGCCCGGCACCGTCCCGCTCGGCGACGCCGACGTGGTCTCGGAGATCACCAAGTACCTCGGCGACGAGTTCAAGGCGATCATCACGACCGACGTCGCAGGAACCGAATCGGTCCCGTTCAACGTCGACAAGAACAACGAGCTGTTCGGCAAGCGCGGTGTGGCCCAGCGTCTGGCCCAGTCGGTGTTCATGGCTGCGACACCCGGCCTGCACAGTGCGCACAAGGGTGCCGAGAAGGCGCGGATCTTTCTCGGTACGGCGCTGCCGGGCGACGTCCCCGGCAACTTCCATTCCGGGCTCGACACGCTGGCCAACGGGTCGACGTACCTCTACACCGAGGCGTCTCGCTACTGGTACGACACGCAGGCCAACATCAACCGCGCCGCGCGCGACCACGCGCAGGGGCTCCCTCAAGCTGACGTCTGGGCGGAGGTGGAGCGTCGCCTGACGCTGGCCCGTAAATCCACCTCCGACCAGGTGTTCACCGGGATCCACGTGTTCCCCGACTCCGCCGACGTCCCCGACGAGACCGACGCGCGACTCGTCGTGGTCCCGCCGCAGTACACCCACACCGCACGCAGCGGCCAGTTGACGGCCGGACCGTGGGCGAGTGATCTCATCGCCCACCGCGGCACCGCCAACCGCACCTACAAGAACTCCGTCGTCTTCCTCGCCGCCGAAGAGAAGCGCATCGGCGACCTCGACGACGCCGTCCGCAACTACCTCGCCTGGAAGTACGTCGCCGACAGCGCCGACGATCTCGGACTCGGCGGACAGCAGACCCGACAGGCCAAGGAACGGTGCGGAACGAGCGACGACATCGTCGGCTCCCGTCTCCTCGAGACCTTCACCTGGGCGCTGTATCCGGAGCAGACCTACGGCGAGGCGACGTTCCAGATGGAGACCAGCGTCGTGACCGGCAGCTCCACCGATCTGTTCGCCCGGACCAGCGCGAAACTGGGCGACGTCGTCGCGACGAACCGCGCGTCGACGACGATCGCACTCGACCTGACCGACAAACTCGGCAGTGCCTGGACCTCCGGACACCTCGAAGTGGGTCAGCTGCTGAAGTTCTACGCCACCTACCCGTACCTGGCGCGGCTCAAGAACCGTGAAGTGCTGATCAACGGCCTGTACTCGGTGATCGACGACCCGATCGGCTGGGTGCACTACGGATTCGCCTTCGCCGAGAGCTACGACGAGGAGACGGGTACGTATCGCGGGCTCACGTTGCCGACCGATCAGGTGACGTTCCACCTCTCCGACTCGACTCTCATCGTCAAACCGGATCTGGCGACCAAGCAGCGAGAGAAGGAGCTCGAAGAGGCCCGGGGCGGCGACGGACCGGGCGCCGAAGGGCGGGGCGGTGACGGTCCGGGCGGTGACGGCACCGGTGGCGGCAGTGCTCCCGGTGGGGGCAAGCCCGGCGGTGCCGACGACGCCAAGCGCCGATTCTTCGGCTCCGTCGTCCTCGACGGCACCTTCCCCGCCAAGAGTTTCACCGAGCTGTACGCCGAGGTCCTGAGTCATCTCGCCGCCGACGGCACCCTGGAGCTTCGACTCGAAGTGACCGCCGAGAATCCGGGCGGCTTCGACGACCGCACCAGGCGCACGGTGTCCGAGAACGCTCGCACCCTCGGATTCGAGCAGGCCGAGTTCGAGGAACGCTGACCGCGGACGCCCACGCGCCGCTCCTTACGATGGAACCGTGAACTCCCCCATCGTCGAGACCGTCACGGATCCGGCCGAGGCGGCGGCCGTCGCCGAGGTCGCGGCCACGACCTTCCCGCTCGCCTGCCCGCCGCATTCGAAGCCGGAGGACATCGCCGCGCACATCGAGAACCTCCTGTCGCCGCAGAGGTTCGTCGACTACATCGCCGACCCCGCCAAACAGGTCCTCGTCGTACGCGACGGCGCCGGTGCCGTGCTGGGCTATGCGCTACTCGTCTACGGCCGACCCGACAACGACGACGCGCTCGCCGCAGTCGAATCCGCCGACGGCGGAGCCGAGGCGTTGAGGGCCGGCGCGGTCGCCGAGGTGTCGAAGATGTACGTGCTCCCCGACCACCACGCGTCCCGCAACGAGACGAGGCCCGCGCACGCACTCATGCGCGCCTGCATCGACGCGGCGCACGACCACGGCGCCGAATACATCTGGCTCGGCGTCAACGAACTGAACGAGCGCGCGCAGAAGTACTACCGCAAAATGGGCTTCGCCCAGATCGGAACCAAGACGTTCGATATGAACGGCGTCGTGGAACACGACCATGTGATGGGTCAGAGGGCCTGAGCCGACGGACAGGTGCCTATGCGTCGGCCTCGGCGAAACGGGAGAGGGCGAGCAGACGCGAGGTGGCACGCAGGTACTTCTTGCGGTAGCCGCCGGCGACCATCTCGGGAGTGAAGATCTCGTCGAGCTTCGCACCGGAGACGCTGACCGGGATCTCGGCGTCGTACAGGCGGTCGGCCAGGGCCACCAGGCGCAGGGCGACGGCCTGGTCGGACGCCGGGCGCACGCCTTCGATGCAGACGAGGGTCACCCCCTCGACGAGCGACTTGTACTTGGACGGATGCAACTTGGCTAGATGCGCGACGAGGTCGTCGAACGTGTCGAGCGTCGCGCCCTCGGTGTTGGCCGCGTGCTCCTCGAGCTGAGCGTCGGTCGCCGGTTCGGGGGCCGGCGGGAGGTCGCGGTGACGGTAGTCGGGACCGTCGACGCGGACGGTCTCGAAGATCGCCGAGAGCTTCGTGATCTCGCGCAGAAAGTCCTGTGCGGCGAAGCGGCCCTCGCCGAGCTGACCCGGCAGTGTGTTCGACGTGGCGACGATCGACACTCCGCGCGCCACCAGTTCGGTCAGCAGGCGGGAGACCACCATGGTGTCGCCCGGATCGTCGAGTTCGAACTCGTCGATGCACAGCACGCTGTGACCGGAGAGCCGTTCGAGGGCGTCGATGTAGCCGAGAGCGCCGACCACGTTGGTCACCTCGCCGAACGTCGCGAACGCCTTGGGGCCCGGCATCGAGTGATACACCGAGGCCAACAGGTGAGTCTTGCCGACGCCGAAGCCGCCGTCGAGATACAGGCCGATGCCCTCGGGCGTCGCGGCCTTGCGGAACAGGCCCTTCTTCTTACCGGCCGAACGGATCTTGGACGCCCGCGCGACGAAGTTGCGGGCCGCGGTCACCGCCGCCGCCTGGCTCGGCTGGTTGGGATCGGGGATGTACGAGTCGAAACTGACCTCGTCGAACATCCGGGGCGGAACCATCTCACCGATCAATTGGTCGGGTGCAAGAACGGGGTTCCGGTCGCTCAGTCGTGCCAGCATTCGATAAGGGTAGCCAGCCGGTCCATGATGGATTCATGTTCCTCATAGAGAAAGCGACTGATGTCACAGGCGACGACCTGCTCGACGTCTTCTCATTCCCGTCGTCGACCGCGCCCACCGTCCGCGCCACGATGATCGCGAGCGTCGACGGCGCCGCGACCGTCGCACGTCGGTCCGGCATGCTCGGCGGCGACGGCGATCACCTGATCTTCCACACGATGAGGCTCCTCGCCGACGCCGTGGTGGTCGGAGCCCGCACCGCGATCCTCGAGGGCTACCGGGCGCCGTCCCTCGACTCGGACGGCACTCGGCGACGGCGCCTCGCAGGCCAGGCCCCGACGCCGACTCTCGTACTGACGTCCCGGACGCTCGACATCCCGTCCGACTACGGCCCCGCGTCCGCTTCGAACGTCGTCGTCGCGACCTGCACGAGCGCCCCCGACGACCGACGACGGCGACTCACCGACGACGGCGCCACCCTGATCGACTGCGGTGACGACACGGTCGACCCCGCGCGTCTGGTCGCCGAACTCGCCGACCGCGGTCTGCACCGCATCGACCTCGAAGGCGGCCCCACCCTCCTCGCCGCGTTCACCGCGGCCCACGCCCTCGACCAGGTGCTGCTCACCGTGAGCCCCACGCTGACTCTGGGGGACGCACCCCGCATCACGGACGGGCCCGCGCTCGCATTGCGCGACCAGAACCTTCCGATCCCGGAGCGGCTCCCCTACCCCCTGCGTCTCGCGCGGATGGTCGGCGACGACGACGGATTCCTGTATCAACTGTGGGAGACCGCGCGCACCGATGGAGACCCCGCCCTCCAGTAGGCTCGCGACTATGCCGTCCACGCTCCGCGCACGACTGTCCGCCGCCGTCCTCGCGGCCTCCGCCGTCACCGTCGTAGCGGCCGGATGCGCGGTCGGTCCGGACACCGGACCCGATGTGGTGCGCGGCGACAATCCGGCGGACACCACCAGTCAGGCACAGCGGCAACCGACACTGCAGGCACCCGAACACGATCTGAACTGGCGTTCCTGCGGCAACCGGCTGACGGAGGCCTACGACGTGGAGGTCCCCGACGGGATCGTGGCCGACTGCGCGACCTACGACATGCCGATCGACGCGGCCGCCGACCGCGGCGACACCATCCGCATCGGCGTGCTCCGCGCCCGCAAACCCACCACCCCGAAGGACGCGCCGCCGCTCGTGCTGACCAGCGGCACCGACCTGCCGAGTTCGCGGACACTCCTCGCCCTCGCCGGCGGTGACGGCGCACAGATCCTCGACAGCGCGCCGATCGTCGCCGTCGACTTCCGCGGCACGGGGCTCGGTGGCGGCGTCGACTGCCTCACCAACGCACAGCGCAAGGTGTTGAGCACCAACGCGGCCGCCACCGGTCGCGACGTCGCCGCCCGCGCCACCGACGTGGGCACCGCGGCGCGCGCGGGCGCCGATCTGTGCACCGAGACGCTCTCCCCCAACCAACTCGGATTCTCCGTCGACGCCGCGGCGGGCGACCTCGAAGGTCTCCGCGACCGGTGGGGCGTCGACCGACTCGGACTCATCGGCGTCGGCGACGGCTCCTCCGTCGCCCTGCGGTACGCCGCGGCCCATCCGGACAAAGTCGGACGCCTGGTCCTGGACTCCCCCGTCGGCTACAACGTCGCCGCGAAGGAGGCTGCCGCCGCGCGGGCACGCGGCGTCGAGGAGTCGCTGAACACGTTCGCGCAACGCTGCGCGAACGCGGGCTGCGCCCTGGGCCCGGACGCGGCCGCGTCGTTGCGCCGCGTCGTCGACGCCGGCGCCTCGGGCGATCTGGCCGGCCTCTCCGACAAGCAGGTGCTCGACGCGGTGACGACCGCGATCGCCGTCGACGACATGTCACCCGACGGCATCAAACGTCTCGGCGCGGCGATCGACGACGCCGACCACGGCGATCTCGCCGGCCTGCGCGGCTATGTCGCGACGGCCGAGAGTCTCCGCGGAACCGACGGTCGCCTCGTCGGACGATGCAACGATCTCCGAGGACGCCCCGGTCTCGATGAACTCTCCGGGCTCGTCAAGGACTGGTCGGGCGACGCGCCGACGACGGCGGTGACGACCGCCCTGGACCTCGCCGACTGCGACGGCTGGGGCGCCACGGACGCGCCCGGCGCACCGGACGAGCTGGCCGTGAACCCGCTCGTGATGGTCGGCGCGAACGACCCGTTCAACGGCCGCGACGTGGTCGACCAGCTGACGTCGACGTTGATGGCGACCAAGGCCGTCCCGACCACCGTCAGCTGGGACGGCCTCGGCTTCTCGGTCCTCGCGCACAGCGGTTGCGCGGCCGACGTCGTCGCCGAGTACCTGCGCCCCGAACCGCTCAGGACGCCGGCGGCGCGCGCCTGCCCGGCCTAGGCCGGATACCCGCGCGCGTGTAGTACTGTGCGCGGGTGAGCGTTGTAGACCGTTACCTGTATCCGCGCGTCGATCCGTCGCGTATCGGACGCATGATCCTGTGGCCGATCAGCATCATGATGGTCCTGCATAGGTCCGTGATCCTGGCGGTGAACGGGGCGCGCACCGACGACTTCACTCCCGTCTACAACGCGGCGCTCAACTTCCTGAACCAGCGTGCGGTCTACAACGAGAACTACGAGACCGTCGACCCGCACTACCTGTATCCGCCGTCGGGCACGCTCCTGATGTCGCCGCTGGCCGTGTTGGATCCGCAGACGTCGCGCTGGATCTTCATCGGCGTGTCCGCGGCCGTGCTCATCCTGTGCGCGTACCTGTTGACCCGGCTGTTCGGCTACGACCACCGCTCCTGGGTGTTCCCGGGTCTGGTGTTCGCGTTCTACAGCACCGAGACGGTCGCGCACACGCTGATCTTCACCAACTTCAACGCCTTCGTCCTGCTCGGCATGATCGCGTTCATGATGCTGATGCTCAGACGACAGGACCTGTGGGCCGGCGTGTTCATCGGTCTGACGTTCGCGGTGAAGCCGATCCTCGCACCCCTGCTCCTCCTGGTGCTGTTGAACCGCCAGTGGAAGATCCTCATCACCGCCGTCGGTGTGCCGCTCGTCCTGAACGTGCTGGCGTGGCCGTTCTCGAACGATCCACTCGACTTCGTCAAGCGCACCGTCCCCTACCTCGGCGAGTCGCGCGACTACTACAACAGCTCGATCACCGGCAACGGCGTGTACTTCGGCATCGACGGGTGGCTCGTGCTCCTGCTGCGCATCGCGTTCGCGGTGATGGCCGTGTTCTCGCTGTGGTTCCTGTACCGCCACTACCGGCGCACCGACGAGCTGCTGTGGCTGGCGACGTCGTCCGGCGTGCTGCTGGGCACCTTCTTCCTCGTCGGATCGCTCGGCCAGGGCTACTACTCGATGCTTCTGTTCCCGCTGCTGATGACCGTGTTCCTCAAGGGATCGGCGGTGCGGAACTGGCCCGCCTGGCTCGGCGCATACGGATGTCTCTCGTTCGACGTGTTCTACTCCACCGAGTGGGAGCCGTTCGGCCGCTACCTCGAATACGGCAAGGTCACCTGGGGCTGGTCGCTGCTGATGATCGCCGTGTTCTGCTCGCTGCTGTTCCGGTTCCTGGACCTGCGGCGCGACGACGCACCCGGTGTGGACGGTGTCGTCGACCGGGAGCCGACACCCGCCGTCTGACCGCGGTTACTCTGGAACGTATGACGAACGACGCATCGAACGGAACCGAAGACTTCACCGAGCTCACCGACGCGCAGTGGCGTGAACGCCTCACTCCGGCCGAGTTCCAGGTGCTTCGCCAGGCGGGCACGGAACGGCCGTTCACCGGCGAATACACCGACTCCACCGACGTCGGGGTCTACGCGTGCCGCGCATGCGGCGCCGAGCTGTTCCGCAGTGAGACCAAGTTCGAATCGCACTGCGGCTGGCCGTCGTTCTTCACCCCGCTCGCCGGTGAGGCCGTGATCGAACGCGTCGACGACTCGCTCGGCATGCGACGCACCGAGGTGCTGTGCGCCAACTGCCACAGCCACCTCGGCCACGTCTTCTCCGGTGAGGGCTACGACACCCCCACCGATCTCCGGTACTGCATCAACTCGATCAGCCTGACGATGCGGCCGGCCGAGGGCTGAGCGGAACGCTACGGCAGGGCGTTGACCAGCTTCGCGGCCTCCACGCGCGGACCGGTGAAGAACGGGATCTCGACGCGGACGTGCATACGGGCGTCGGTGGCGCGCAGGTCCCGCATCAGGTCGACGATCCGATCGAGTTCGGGAGCCTCGAAGGCGAGGATCCACTCGAAGTCGCCGAGCGCGAACGCGGGCACGGTGTTGGCCCGCACGTCCTTGTAGGAGCGGGCGGCCATACCGTGGTCGGCGAGCATCTTGCGACGCTCGTCGTCGGGCAGCAGGTACCACTCGTACGAGCGGACGAACGGGTACACGCAGATGTAGGCGCCCGCCTCCTCACCGGCCATGAACGCCGGGATGTGGCTCTTGTTGAACTCCGCCGGACGGTGCAGCGCGGCGCCGCTCCAGAACGGGTCGCTCGCACGGCCGAGGATCGTGGTGCGTCGGAACGTCGAGTACGCGGCCTGCAGCTGCTCGATGGTCTCCGCGTGCCACCAGAACATGAAGTCGGCGTCGCCGCGCATACCCGCCACGTCGTACACGCCGCGCACCACGACGCCCGTCTCTTCGACGTCGGCGAGGAAGCGCTCGAAGTCGGCGGCGGCCTCGGTGCGGTCCTCGGGGAGTTCGCCCGCGCGAACGGTGAACACCGAGAACATCAGGTAGCGGAGCGTGGAGTTGATTTCTGCGTAATCGAGGCGAGTCATGCCTCCATCGTGCCACCGCGCGAATCGCCGATCACGGTCAGGTGAGCGCGTTCACGTGCCGTAGGAGTCTTTCGGCCCCGTCGCGCGCGGTGCCGATGCACGCGGGCACGCCCACCCCGCGATAGCCCGACCCGGCGACGGCGACGCCGTCCGGAAGGGCGGCGGACGCCGAGGCCATGGCCGCGAGGTGTCCGGGACCGTAATGCGGCAGGCCGGCGGGCCAGCGTTGGACGGTCGCGTCGACGACGGTCGGCGCCGGAAGTCCGGCGGCGTCGAACACGGTGCCCAGATCGGCGGTTGCCCGGTGCACGAGATCGGCGTCGTCGGCGGTCACCGGCTGCCCGAGCCTGCCGAAGGAGGCCCGCAGCACCGCGTGATCGCCCCCGGCCAGGTGCGGCCATTTGCGGCTGCTCAAGGTGATCGCCTTGAGGGACAGGTCGGCGTCGGATGCCACCAGGACACCCGAATGCTCCGGAGTCGGTCCGTCGACGGCGACGGCGACCACCGCCGAACCCGCGGCACGCACCCGGCCGAAACCCGTCGCGGCCTCGGCGGCCACCTCGGTCAGCAGTTCGGCGGCCGCCCAGACGGGCGCGGCCACGAGCACGGCGTCGTAACCCGTCGTGTCGATCGACGTGTCGGCGTCGAGGTCGAAGCGACGTCCGGCGGCCCGGACGCCGCGCACTGCGACACCCGTGTGCACGGACGGACGCGCCGCCCCGATCAGCGAGTCGACGAGCATCCGGTATCCGCCGCGCAGGGCGCCGAACACCGGCCCCGATCCGGCCGGCCGGCCGGTGACCCGCGCGACGGCCGCCGTCAACGACGGCGCCCCCGCGTCCAGTGCCTGGGCCAGCGCCGGAATCGCCTCCCGCACGCCGAGGTCGCGGGCCAGGGCCGAATACACTCCGCCCAGCATCGGGTCGACGCTGCGGGCCACCACGGCGTCGCCGAACCGCTCGGCGACGAACTCCCCGACCGACACGTCCGCGCCCACCGTCCAGTCCATCGGCCGATCGGATTCGGTGTCGATCACACGGCGCGCGTCGTCGTCGATCAGCGAGCCGAGGGCGTCGGCCGTCGCCGGTACGCCCATCAGAGCGGGCGCGGGCAGCGGGTGCAGCCGTCCGTCCGACCACACGGCCGGGCGCAGACCGCCCGGCGACACGATCTGATCGGCGAGACCGAGTTCGGTGACCAGGTCGAGCGCCTCGGGCCGCCGCACGATGAACGCCTCCGCGCCGACGTCCATCGACACTCCGCCGACCGTCGCCGCGCGGAGCAGCCCGCCGGGCGTCGACTCGGCGGTGAAGACGTCGATGTGCGCGTCGTCGCCGAGTCCGCGGCGGAGGTCGTAGGCGCCGGTCAGCCCCGAGACGCCCGCACCGACGACGGCGACGCGCCCGCTCACAGCGAGTGGATCAGTTCGACGGCGTGCGTGATCGCGTCCGCCTCGGTGTTCGGCAGGACGCCGTGGCCGAGATTGACGATGTGACCGGGAGTGCCCGCCGCGACGGCGCGTTCGCCCTCGTCGATGATCCGGGTCAGTTCACGCCGGACCACGTCGCGACCGGCGAGCAACGCCGTCGGATCGAGGTTTCCCTGGATCGCGACGTCGCGGCCGACGCGCTCGGCGGCCACGTCGAGCGGGATGCGCCAGTCGACGCCGATCACATCGGTGCCCACGCGGGTCATCGCCGCCAGCAGTTCGCCGGTGCCGACGCCGAAGTGGATGCGGGGCACGCCGTAGCCTTCGATCTCGGCCATCACCCGCGTCGCGTGCGGTGCGACGAACGCCTCGTAGGACGCCTCCGACAGGGTGCCCGCCCACGAGTCGAACAGTTGGACGGCGTCGACGCCCGCATCGATCTGGGCGCGCAGGAACGCGATCGTCACATCGGTCAGATGTCCCATCAGGGTGTGCCACAGCTCGGGATCGCCGAGCATCATCCTCTTGGTGTTCTCGTACGTGCGGCTCGGGCCGCCCTCGATCAGGTACGACGCGAGGGTGAACGGAGCGCCGGCGAAACCGATCAGCGCGACCGTCGACGGGAGTTCGGTGAGGAGCCGCCCGATCGCCGCGTTCACCGCGCCGACCTGGTCGGGTTCGAGACGATCGAGCGCGGCGACGTCGGCGGCGGTCCGCACCGGTGACGCGATCACCGGTCCCGTGCCGGGCACGATGTCCAGATCCACACCTGCGGCCTTGAGCGGTACGACGATGTCGGAGAACAGGATCGCCGCATCCGTGTCGTGACGGCGCACCGGCTGCATGGTGATCTCGGCGACGAGGTCGGCGTCGAAGCAGGATTCGAGCATTCCACGATCGGCACGGATCGCACGGTACTCGGGCAGGGAACGGCCGGCCTGGCGCATGAACCAGACGGGTCGGCGGGAGGGAACAGCGCCTGTCGCGGCGGCGATCAGCGGCATTTCGGTCGGAGTTCGACGGGCACGCACCGTAGTCATGTGTTCACTGTGCCATCCTCGACGCATCGGATCGGCTCACACCCCGTATTCCCGGCGCGCCTCCGCCACCCGAGCCGATGCGGGGCCTAACCTGACGGCCGTGACCAGTTCTGGAGCTCCTACGGAGCCTGCCGAGTTCCGCGTAGCGGTGCAGTCGCTGCACGCTGCATCGGTGCGGCCGGAGATCGAGGTCGGTTCGATCCGTCCCCCGCAGCGTCTCGCACCCTACAGCTACGCCCTCGGCGTGGAAGTGCGCTCGCCCGACACCGCCGACCCGGCGCAGCTGCCCGCGGACTCCGCAGGCAGTTCGTTCGGACGTCTCGTGCTGCTGTACGACCCGGACGGGCAGGACGCGTGGAACGGGACGTTCCGCCTCGTCGCATACATCCAGGCCGAAGTCGAGGCCGCCCTGGCCGCCGATCCGCTGCTGCCCCAGGTGGCCTGGAGCTGGCTAGCCGAAGAACTCGGTGTCGCCGACGGCGAGACGGAGTCGACTCCCCCGTTCGGCAGCGAGGTGCCGATGGTGCGCGCGCTCGGCGGAACCGTGACGGCGACGACGTCGGTGCGCTACGGCGACATCGCGGGCCCGCCGCAGTCGCATCAGCTCGAGCTGCGCGCGTCGTGGACGGCCACCGACGGCGATCTGACCGGCCATCTCGAAGCGTTCTGTGAAGTCGTGGCGTCCGTCGCCGGTCTGCCGCCCGCCGGCGTGGCGTCGCTCGGCACGGTCTGAGCCGCCGTGACCGATCCCGCCCCGTCGCCCGATGTTCCCGTCGTCGCGCTGACCGCCCCCCGCGAGGGCGTGCCCGCGGTCCTGTCCACCCCCGACGAGTTCGCCGACGTCGCGGCCCGCCTGGCCGCGGGCACCGGCCCCATCGCCGTCGACACCGAACGCGCCAGCGGATTCAAATACTCTCAGCGCGCCTATCTGATTCAGCTGCGCCGCACCGGAGCCGGAAGCTTCCTGCTCGACCCGATCGACCATCCCGACGCCCTGCGCCCGGTGATCGACGCGATGACCGGCCCGCAGTGGATCCTGCACGCCGCCGACCAGGACCTTCCCTGCCTCCGCGAACTCGGCTTCGTCTGCGAGACGGTCTTCGACACCGAGCTCGCCGGTCGGCTCCTCGGCGTCCCCAAAGTGAACCTGGCCGCGATGGTCGCCGAGTTCCTGCACCTGGGGCTGGCCAAGGGCCACGGTGCGGCCGACTGGTCCAAACGTCCGCTGCCGGCCGACTGGTTGAACTACGCGGCACTCGACGTGGAAGTGCTCATCGAACTGCGCGACGCGGTGAACGCCGCGCTGCGCGAGGCCGGACGGCAGGAGTGGGCGGCCCAGGAGTTCGCCGCGGTTCTGGCTCGGCCGCCCGCCGAACCGAAGACCGACCGGTGGCGTCGCACATCCGGCATCCACAATCTCAAATCGCAGCGCCAGTTGGCGACGGTCCGTGAACTGTGGACCGCGCGGGAGGAGATCGCTCAGCGGCGCGACATCGCGCCGAGCCGCGTCCTGCCCGACTCCGCGATCGTCAACGCCGTCACGTCGGCGCCCCGCAACTCCGCCGAACTGACCGCGCTGCCGGTCTTCGGCGGACCCCGGCAGCGTCGGCAGGCGGGCACCTGGATGGCCGCCGTCAACAGGGCGCGCGCACTCGACGACGCCGATCTGCCGCCGAAGAAGGCGCCGCAGACCGGCGTGCCGCCGATCAACCGCTGGGAGCCGAAGCATCCGGTGCCCGCCGCCCGCGCGAAGGCGGTCCGCCCCGCCGTCAAAGAGCTCGCCGAGTCGCTCGGCATCGCGCCGGAGAACCTCCTGACGCCTGCCGTCGTGCGCGACCTGTGCTGGTTCGGTGTGCGCGACGACGAGACCGTCGCCACTCGGCTCGCCGAGTTGGGCGCCCGACCGTGGCAGGTCGAACTCTCCGCGGATCCGATCGCGGCGGCCTTGGCGGGCGTGGCGTAGACCCCTGCCGGGGCCGAGCCCCTACGCCAGGTCTTTCGCGATGCTCTCGGCGAGGTCCGGTGCGGTGAGGCCGAAGTCGGCGAGAAGCTCGTCGCGCGAGGAGTGGGTGACGAACTGCTGCGGCACACCGTACTGACGCACGCGCGTGGTGACGCCCGCATCCGCGAGGGACCGCACGACGGCCGATCCGACACCGCCCTGCACACCGCCGTCCTCCATCGTCACGACGAGGCGATGATCCCGCGCCAGGGTCGCGATCGAGTCCGGGACCGGCAGCACCCAGCGCGGATCGACGACGGTGGCCGTCACCGAGTGCTCCGCCAGCTGCTCGGCGGTGTCGAGCGCGAGCTGCGCGAACGCGCCCACGCCGACGATCAGGACGTCCGAGCCCGACTCCGGGCCCGCGGCCAGGACGTCGACGCCGTCGTGCAGTCGACGCACGGCCGGAATATCCTCGGGCACCGCACCTTTCGAATAGCGCAGCGCGGTGGGACCGTCGGCGGCGTCGAGCGCCTCCGACAACTCCTCGGTGACGCGCAGGGCGTCGCGCGGTGCCGCGACGCGCATCCCGGGCACCAGTGCCATCAGCGACAGATCCCACATGCCGTGGTGGCTCGGGCCGTCGGGACCGGTGAGACCGGAACGATCCAGGACGACGGTCACCGGCAGCTTCAGCAGCGCGACGTCCATCAGCAGCTGGTCGAACGCTCGGTTGAGGAAGGTCGCGTAGATCGCGATCACCGGGTGCATGCCGCCGAGCGCGAGACCGGCGGCCGACGCCATGCCGTGCTGCTCGGCGATGCCGACGTCGAACATGCGGTTCGGGAACCGGTCGCCGAACTGGACGAGTCCGGTGGGTCCGGGCATCGCCGCGGTGATCGCGACCACCTCCGGCCGACGTTCGCCCTCGGCGACGAGCGCATCGGAGAACACCGAGGTCCAGTCCTTCGCCGACACCGACGTCGCCTTGCCCGTGGCCGGATCGATCTTCCCGGTGGAATGCATCTGTTCGGCCTCGTCGGCCTCGGCCGGGGCGTAGCCCATGCCCTTGCGGGTCACGGTGTGCACGATCACCGGTCCGCCGAACGCCTTGGCGCGACGCAGTGCGGCCTCGAGGGCGCCGAGATCGTGGCCGTCGACCGGTCCGACGTACTTGAGACCGAGGTCGGCGAACATGGCCTGCGGAGACACCAGGTCTTTGACACCGCTCTTCATCCCGTGCAGCACCGCGTAGGTCGCGTCGCCGACGATCGGGACCTTGCGCAGGCGGCGTCGCCCGGTCTCCAGCAGCCGCTCGTAACCGGGCTGCAGACGCAGGGCCGACAGGTTCTTCGCCAGACCGCCGATCGTCGGCGCGTACGAGCGACCGTTGTCGTTGACGACGATCACGACGGAGCGCTCGCCGTCGGCGATGTTGTTCAGCGCCTCCCAGCACATGCCGCCGGTCAGCGCGCCGTCGCCGACCACGGCGACGACGGTGCGGTCGCGATCGGCCGCCGACAGGTGCCCGGGGGTGTTCGCGGCGAGTTCGAACGCCTTCGACAGCCCGTCCGCGTTCGACAGGGCGGCCGAGGCGTGCGACGACTCGATCCAGTCGTGCGGACTCTCGGTCCGATCCTGGTAGCCGGTGAGGCCGTCGCGCTGGCGCAGCGTGTCGAACCTGTCCTTGCGGCCGGTCACGATCTTGTGCACGTAGCTCTGGTGGCCGGTGTCGAAGAGGATCGGATCGATCGGCGATTCGAACACGCGGTGGATCGCCAGGGTCAGTTCGACGACGCCGAGGTTCGGGCCCAGATGGCCGCCGGTCGCCGCCACCTTCTCGATGAGGAAGGTGCGGATCTCCGAGGCGAGCTGTCCGAGCTCGGCAGGCGAGCACGCTCGCACATCAGCCGGTGAATTCACTCGATCCAGCACGCCCATGTGCGGTCCCTCCCTAGAGTCTTCTGACGATCTCGACCAGTCTACGGACTGCGTTCACCGGGTGAGCACCGCCATCGCCTCCACGTGATGGGTCATCGGGAACGCGTCGAACCCGCGCCAGGCCCGGACCCGATAGCCCTGCGCGGCGAACCGCCCCAGGTCGCGGGCGAACGACGCCGCGTCGCAACCGACCTGCACGACGGCCGAGGGCTCCGCGGCGACGACGGCGTCCACCACCTCGGCGCCGTCGCCGGATCGCGGCGGATCGGCGATCACCACGTCGGGACGATCGAGTCCGGCGACGAGGGCCGCGACATCGCCGCGATGCACGGCGACCGGGACGTCGGCGAGGGTGTGTTCGGCGGCGGCGAGCGCGTCCGGATCGGTATCGACGATGTCGGCGGCCGTCACGGTGAAGCCGCGGTCGGCGTCGCACAAAGCGGCGGTGAACACCCCGGCGCCGCCGAACAGATCCCAGACGCGGACGTCGCCGGTCACACCGACGCGAGCGAGCAGGTCCGCCGCGGTCCGCGAGTAGACCGCGGGCGCCTCGCGGTGCGCCTGCCAGAAGCCGGTCACCGGAACCGACCACGAGCGAGCGCCGACCCGGTGCTCGACCCGGTCGTCGCCGGCCAGCGTCCGCACCGTGCGCCTCCGCGTGGTGTGGGCACGGGCCCGCTGGGCGCGACCCCGCCGGTCCGTGCGGCGACCGCCGCCCGCGGGCGGTGCGAGCTCGACGGCGTGACGGAGTCCGTCGGCGTCCGCGGCCAGCACCAGTTCGGAGCCGGGTGCGGCACCGAGGTCGGTCAGACCGTCGAGCAGCCCGTCCACCGGAGCCGCGCACGGCTGCGTCACCAGCGTCGACGATCGGTGAGCGCGCAGCCCGACCGCGCCGTCGGCTCCCACGGCCAGTCGGGTCCGGACCCGCCACCGGGTCGACTGGTCGCCGAGCGTCTCCACCGCCGGTGCCGCGGGGGCGTCGACACCGAAGCCGCCGATCCGCGCCAGCACGTCGCCGAGCGCGCCGGCGGCCAGTTCCCGGGCGTACGCAGGCTCGACGAACGACAGGTCGCAGCAGCCCGCGCCCGCCGCGGCCGCCGGGCACGCCGCGGCCACCCGGTGCGCGCTGGCGTCGAGCACCTCCGCGACGACGGCACGGGCGAACGAGGCCTTCCGGTCGTCGACGATGTGTGCGCGGACCCGCTCGCCGGGCAGGGCGCCCGCGACGAAGATCACACGCCCGTCGTGGCGTGCGACCCCCGCCCCGCCGTTCGCGTATCCGGTGACGTCGAGGTCGAGATCGCTCACTGCTTCCGGTCCTCCGAGGTGAAGCCGCGTCGCACGTCGCCGGGTGCGACGTACTGGGTCTGCATGCGTTTGCCGCGATTCTCCGACGACGTCAGCTGCCACGGCACCGAGGTCACCATGACGCCCGGCTCGAACAGCAGCCTCGTCTTGAGCCGCAGCGCCGACTGATTGTGCAGGATCTGCTCCCACCAGTGCCCGACGACGTATTCGGGGATGAACACGGTGATGACGTCGCGCGGCGACTCGCGACGCAGTCGCCGCACATAACTGATGATGGGGCGGGTGATCTCACGGTACGGCGAGGCCACCACCTTGAGCGGCATGGTGATATCGCTGGCCTCCCATTCGGAGACGAGCTTGCGGGTGTTCCGGTCGTCGACGTTCACCGTCACGGCCTCGAGTACATCCGGCCGGGTGGCGCGGGCGTAGCGCAGGGCCCGTCGCGTCGGCAGGTGCAGCGACGACACGAGGACGATCGAGTGCGTCCGGCTCGGCAGCACCTCGTCGCCGTCGTCGGCGTTCTCCAGTTCGCGTTCCACCGACGAGTAGTGCCGATGGATCAGCTTCATCAGGACGAACAGCAGGACCATCCCCAGGATCGCCATCCACGCACCCGCGCGGAACTTGGTGATCAGGACGATCACCAGCACGGTCGCGGTCATCACCATGCCGATCGCGTTGATGATGCGGGACCGGATCATCCGGATGCGCGCATCCGGATCGGTCTCGGTCTTCAGATGCCGCGTCCAGTGTCGGACCATGCCGGTCTGGCTGAGCGTGAACGAGACGAACACGCCGACGATGTAGAGCTGGATGAGCGAGGTCACCTCGGCGCCGAAGCCGACCACCAACGCGATGGCGACGAGTGCGAGGAACACGATGCCGTTGGAGAAGGCGAGACGGTCGCCGCGCGTGTGCAGCTGACGCGGCAGGTAGCGGTCCTGGGCCAGCACCGAGCCGAGGACCGGGAAGCCGTTGAACGCGGTGTTCGCGGCGAGCATCAGGACCAGCGCGGTGACGACGGCGAGGATGTAGAAGCCGGGCGGGAATCCGCGGAAGACCGCCTCGGCGAGCTGGGCGATGATCGACTTCTGCTGGTAGCCGCCCGGTGCGCCCGCCAGGTCCTTCGCCGGATTCATCACGTACTTGGCGCCGATCTCCTGCGCCAGCATGACGATGCCGACGAGCATCAGGATCGAGATCCCGCCCAGCATCAGCAGGGTCGACGCGGCGTTGCGCGACTTCGGCTTCTGGAACGCCGGAACGCCGTTGCTGATGGCCTCGACTCCGGTGAGTGCGGCACAGCCCGACGAGAACGAGCGGGCGACGAGGAACACCATCGCGAGGCCGACGAGTTCGTTGTTCTCGGCCACGACGTGGAAGTCGCTGGTCTCGGCCTTCACCGAGTCGCCGAGGATGAAGATCTGCACGAAGCCCCAGACCAGCATGATGCCCATACCGGCGATGAACGCGTACGTGGGGATCGCCAGGACCGCGCCGGACTCCTTGATGCCGCGCAGGTTGACGGCCGCGATCAACGCGATCGCCAGGACGCAGAACCACACCTTGTGCTGGTGGACGAACGGGATCGCCGAGCCGATGTTCTCGGCGGCCGAGGTGACCGACACCGCGACGGTCAGGACGTAGTCGACCAGGAGCGCCGCCGCCACCGTCAGACCCGCGTTCGGTCCGAGGTTCACCGTCGCGACCTCGTAGTCGCCGCCGCCCGACGGATACGCGTGGACGTTCTGCCGGTAGCTCGCGACGACGACCGCCATCACGACGGCGACGGCGAGGGCCACCCACGGGGCGAAGGCGAACGCGCTGATCCCGGCGACCGAGAGGACCAGGAAGATCTCCTGCGGCGCATACGCCACCGACGACATCGCATCGGAGGCGAAAACCGGCAGGGCTATGCGTTTGGGCAGGAGGGTGTGACCTAGGCGGTCACTGCGGAACGGGCGGCCGAGCAGGAGACGCTTCGCGCCGACCGACACCTTCGACATCGTGGACACGGAGCAACACTAGGCGCATCTCGTTCCGCGTACCACCAGGGTGCGTTTTGGCGCGCCGGGAAGTAACGTCTCCCAGCGTGCGAGTGATCATCATGGGCTGCGGCCGAGTCGGATCCGCCCTGGCCATGGCCATGTCGGACCGAGGACACGAGGTGGTCGTCATCGACCGCAACCCGGACGCGTTCCGGCGTCTGGGCGACGGATTCACCGGCCGAACCGTGACCGGTGTCGGTTTCGACCGGGATGTGCTGACCGAAGCGGGCGTCTCCGACTGCGACTCGTTCGCCGCGGTGTCCTCCGGCGACAACTCCAACATCATCTCGGCCCGGGTGGCCCGGGAGACCTTCGGCGTCGACCGTGTGGTCGCCCGCATCTACGACGCCAAACGCGCCGCCGTGTTCGAGCGGCTCGGCATCCCGACCGTCGCGACGGTGCCGTGGACCACCGAGCGCTTCGTCGCCGCGCTCGGCGAGACCTCCACGACTCCGGTCTGGCACGATCCGTCGGGATCGCTGGTGATGGCCGTGATCGAGGTCCACGAGTCGTGGGTCGGCGTGGACGCACAACGCTTCCAGGACCGGACCGGCGCCCGCATCGCGTTCCTGCACCGGCTCGGTCGGCCGATCCTGCCCGAACAGCGCACGGTGATCCAGCAGGAC
Source organism: Gordonia humi (assembly GCF_014197435.1). NCBI lineage: Bacteria > Bacillati > Actinomycetota > Actinomycetes > Mycobacteriales > Gordoniaceae > Gordonia > Gordonia humi. The sequence continues at coordinate 2,988,951 of NZ_JACIFP010000001.1, read as the reverse complement.
GACGAACTGTACGTGGCGACGATCTCGTCGAACGTCGACAACGCGCGGGCCGTCGCCGCCGCCGAGTACCAGGAATGAGGTCGGTCCGGTCATGAAGGTAGCCATCGCAGGGGCGGGTGCAGTGGGGCGCGCGATCGCCCGGGAACTGCTGCTCAGCGAGCACGACGTCACGCTGTTCGAGAGGGATCCCGACCACATCGTCCCGACGTCGGTCGACGGTGCGACCTGGATCCACGCGGACGCCTGCGAGCTGGAGGACCTCGAGCGCGCCGGGCTGCAGACCTTCGACGTGATGGTCGCGGCGACCGGCGACGACAAGGCGAACCTCGTGGTCAGTCTGCTGGCGACCACCGAGTTCGCGGTGAGCCGGGTGGTCGCGCGCGTCAACGATCCGCGCAACGAGTGGCTGTTCAACGACGACTGGGGCGTCGACGTCGCCGTGTCGACGCCGCGAATGCTGGCCTCGCTCGTCGAGGAGGCCGTCTCGATCGGCGATCTGGTCCGGCTGATGACCTTCCGGCAGGGACAGGCCAATCTCGTCGAACTGACACTGCCCGACGACACTCCGCTGGCCGGCAAGGCGGTGCGTCGCCTGCAACTGCCGCGCGACGTGGCCCTGGTGGCCATCATCCGCGGCAAGCGGGTCATCGTGCCGGAGGCCGACGACGCCCTCGAAGGCGGCGACGAACTGGTCTTCATCGCACCGGAGGAGGCCGAGGCCCCGCTGCACGAGGCGATGCGCCTGCCGGTGTGACGGGCCGGCTTGGGCCTTTGTGCCCGGTGTCTTCGCGCCGTATGTCCCGACCTTGCGTTATGCAAGGAGACCTCTACCACGTTGCGTAGTAGGCCGACTGCCCCGCGTGTTCAGATCGATTCAGGCGGTGATGCGCCGCCGCTGGAACCCCCGGCCCCGTCTGAACTCTAGGAATTGGTCGACATGATCTCGAACGACACCCGCGTCATACTCGAAGCGACTCTCCCTCTCGTCGCCGAACACATCGAGGAGATCACCGGCGACTTCTATCCCCGGATGTTCGCCGAGCACCCCGAACTGCTGAACGACCTGTTCAACCGCACCAACCAGAAGAGCGGGTCCCAGGCCTCGGTGCTGGCCGGCTCGATCGCCGCGTTCGCCACGCTGCAGCTCGACTACGACACCGCGACCCAGCGCGAGATCATCGAGCGGATCGCGAACAAGCACGCATCCCTGGGCATCGTCGCCGATCAGTACCCGATCGTGCACAAGCATCTGTTCGCCGCGATCGTCGCGGTGCTCGGCGACGCGGTGACACCCGAGGTGGCCGCCGCATGGGACGAGCTGTACTGGGAGATGGCGCACGTGTTGATCGGCCGTGAGAACGAGCTGTACGCGGCCGCGGGAGTCGAGCCCGGTCAGGTCTGGCGCACCGTCACGATCACCGAACGCGACCAGGTCTCCCCCGACGCCGTGTCGTACACCGTCGCCACGACCGACGGGTCTGCGCTGCCCGGATTCGTCCCCGGCCAGTACATCTCGGTCCAGGTCCCGCTCGCCGACGGCGCCGACCAGATCCGCCAGTACAGCCTCACCGGCAGGGTCGGCGACCCGACGTGGCGCTTCTCGGTCAAGCTCGACGGCGAGGTGTCGACCTGGCTCCACGAGCACGCCTTCGACGGCGACGGACTCCGCGTGAGCACCCCGTACGGCGACCTGACGCTCCCCGAGGACGACGGCCCGCTGCTCCTGGCGTCGGCGGGCATCGGCTGCACCCCGATGATCGGCGTGCTGCACCACCTCGTCGCCACCGGCGACACCCGCCCCGTCCAGGTGATGCACGCCGACCGATCGCGCGCCCGCCAGCCGCACCGCGGCGAACTCGGCGAACTCGTCGCCCAGTTGCCGGGCGCTACCCTGTACCAGTGGTATGAGCACGGTGTCGACGGCGCCGAGCCCACCACGCGCATCGGCTACATCGATCTCGCCGACGTACCGGTGGACCCGGCGGCCACCGCGCTCGTCTGCGGACCCGCGGGCTTCATGTCGTCGGTCCGTGACGCGCTCGTCGACAAGGAGGTCCCGGCCGAGCGCATCCAGTTCGAGACCTTCGGAGGAGTTCGATGACAGCGACGTTCGCCCTGGTCCTGGCGCTCACCTTCATCTGGTTGGGCATGGTCACCGCCATCTCGTTCATCGAGGCGCCGCTGAAGTTCCAGGGGCCGGGCATCACGATTCCGCTCGGCCTGGGCATCGGTCGCCTCGTGTTCCGCGCGTTGAACTCGGTGGAGGCCGTCGGAGCGGTCGCCGTCGTGGTGGCCGTGATCGTCGGCGACGGCTGGCCCGGCACCGCGATCGTCGCCGTGGGAGTGGCGGTGTCCGCATTGATCGTCCAGATCGTCACGATCCGACCGATCCTCTCGCGGCGCACCGACAAGGTGCTGGCCGACCCGGACAAAGTCCCGGAGCAGCGGAGCACGGCCCATCTCTGGTACGTCGGCTTCGAGATCGTCAAGGTCGCCGCGCTGATCACACTCGGCACCAGTCTGATCTTGAGCACCACCTGACGCCCGGCACCCACGACAGAAGGGCGGTTCCTCCTCGGAGGAACCGCCCTTCCCGTGCGCGCTATTCGTCCGCGTGCAACTCGTATTCGGGGTTGTAGACGACCTTCATGCCGTCCGCATTGGCCACCCGTCCGCGGACTGTGAGGCGACGGCCGGGTTCGATGCCCGGGATGCGGTTGCGCCCCATCCACTTGAGCAGGACGGTGTCGGTACCGTCGAAGAACTCGGCGCGGACACCCGAGTGCGTGTTGCGCGAACACGTCTCGACCGACCGGAGTTCACCGATCATGACGGCCTCGTCGCCGCGGCTGCAGTCCCGCGCGCACTGGGCGCCGGTCGCGCGTTCGACGTTGGCCGCCTCGGACTCGCGCTGTACGCGCTCCTCCTCGACGTTCTCGAGGTCCTCGGTGAGCATCTTGCCCAGCCGCTTGAGCAGACCCGTGTTCGCCATCGGACATCCTCCGGGCATCCAGTAGTGAATCGCTTTCGTCCTCAGCCTACCCCGCGTGCACCATGGTCGTATGACCACCGTGATCGTGATGCCCGGCACAGGGTCGGACGCCGACTTCGTCGCCCGGGTCTTCGGCCCCGCGGCGCGCGCCGCAGGCCTCGAACCGACCTGTCTGGAACCGACCGCCGACCTCGTCCCGGACTATCTGTCGCGGATCGACGCCCACGTCGCGCGCGGTGAGCGCGTCGTCGTCGGCGGCGTGTCGATCGGTGCCGCGGTTGCCCTGCGCTGGGCGCTCGACGAGCGCAACGCCGACCACTGCGACGGCGTCCTGGCCGCACTCCCGCCGTGGTCGGGCGCCCCGGACGGTTCGATCGCCGCCGCGTCGGCCCGGCTCACCGCCGACGGCCTGGACCGCGACGGACTCGACGCGACGATCGACGCCATGGTGGCGACCAGCCCGGACTGGCTCGGCGCCGAACTGAGCCGATCGTGGCGGTCACTGCACGGGCGCGGTCTGGTCGACCAACTGCGAGCCGCGTCGACGTTCACCGCACCGACGCTCGCCGACATCGCCGGGCTGCGGGTGCCGCTCGGCGTGGCCGTGGCGCCCGACGATCCGCTGCACCCGGCGAGTGTCGGACGCGCCTGGGTCGACGCCGCCCCGCGCGCCGCTCTCGTGGAAACGCCCCTGTCGGCGTTCGGCCCGGACGAACGACGCCTCGGCGACGCCTGCTGGAGCGCGTGGCTCCGCGCGTGCGCGCGGTAGCGGAGGTCTTCGCCCGCTATCGACTGCGCCTGCGGCGCAGCCGAGACAGAGCCGAGCCCCGGGACGGCTCGGCCTCGACGGCCTCTGCCGTCCGCTCCTCCTCGAACTCCTCGACGGGGACGTCGGCCGCCGTGTCCGCCTCATCGGGCGCCTCGCTGAAGACGGTGGCACTCGCGCTCTGCGCGACGGCGCCGCCCGGATGAACCGCGTCGACGGTGTCGTCGGCGACCGGGGGCGCGTCGGTCAGCGGTGACGAGAGCGGCTCCGCCGCGGTCTGCTCCTCCTGTTGCTGCTGTGCGGCCGCGACCTGCTCGGCCAGCACCGGGGGCAGAACGATCGGCAGCACCTCGCGCGGCGGGAACGGCTGATCGCCGCGACGCACGACGGTCTCGGCGAGCACCGCGCGGGCCAGTTGCGCCAGCTGTTCCCCCGCCTGGTCGGGTCCGCTGGCCACGCAGCGCACCATCCAGCGCGGACCGTCGACGCCGATGAAGCGATGCTGCCCGCCGGGGACCTCCGCGACCACCTCGCGACCCCAGTGACCGTCGACGATCGACGTGGTGGCGCCGTCGGCGCGCAGCGACTCGGCGAGTTCGCGCACCACTTCGCGCCACAGACCGCCGCTGCGGGGCGCCGCGAACGCGTGGATGCCGATCCGGCCGACGGGTGTCACCAGGTACACCGCTTCCGGCTGGTGGTCCGCCGACATCTCGACTGTGACCTGTCCGCCCTCGACCACCGGCATGAGGACCGAGCCCAGATCCAGATGGGAGTTGGCCAGATCGCCGACGGCATCGGCCAGGTCGTCGATGTCGTAGGGTCCGCCGGCCTCGCCGACCCGGTTCTTCTCACTCATCCCTGTGCCTTCCCGTTCGAGGTGGTCCCGTCGTGCAGAATCGCATGTCCGCCGCTGGAGCCGTACCCGCCCGCACCGCGGTCGGTGTCGTCGAGTTCGTCCACCTCGACGAGTTCGGGCAGCTCGACGCGCTGGACGATCAGCTGGGCGATGCGGTCGCCGCGGGCGATGGTGATCGGGGTGTCCGGGTCGTGGTTGATCAGGCACACCTTGATCTCACCGCGGTACCCGGCGTCGATCGTGCCCGGAGTGTTCACGATCGACAGTCCGGCGCGCGCCGCGAGACCTGATCGCGGGTGGATGAGACCGACGGTTCCGTGCGGCAGGGCGATCGCGACACCAGTGCCGACCAGCTGACGACGGCCCGGCGCCAGCACGAGATCGGTGGCGGCGTAGAGGTCGACGCCCGCGTCGCCGGAGTGCGCGCGCACCGGCAACGGCAGGTCGGGGTCGAGGCGTCGGATTCGCAGCGGAGGGCAGGTGTCGGAAGTGCTGTGGGTGGTCACCCCCGCAGATTACTAGCCGCCCCGCCGACTAACCTGGGGTACGTGACCGAATCTGCCTCGAGCGGCTCGCCGCGCCGTGATCTGTACACCGAACGCCTGACCGCTCCGTGGTGGTGGTGGCTCATCGGCGCCGTGTTGACGGCGGTGCTCGGCTACGAGATCCGTCTGGCCGCCTATCATCAGGCGTGGTCGTGGGCGGCGTTCCCGGTGCTGGCGATCCTGATCGGCTGGGGCATCTGGTCGATGGGGCGGCCGAAGGTGGCCGTGGACGCCGACGGCGCCGTCCACGCGAACAAGGCGGTTCTCCCGCGCGAGGTCATCGCGCGCGGCGCGGCCATCGCGCCGTCGGCCAAGAGCGCTGCGATGGGTCGTCAGCTCGACCCGGCGGCGTATGTGATGCATCACGCGTGGATCAAGTCGATGGTCCTGCTGGTCCTCGACGACCCGGACGATCCGACCCCGTATTGGCTGATCTCCACGCGTCACCCGGAGAAGGTCTTGGCGGCGCTGCAGATGAGTGACGCCGCCCAGGGATGATCCCTGCGCGGCGTCGGCGTGCGGTGTTCGGTCTCGTGGAGCGGACCGCGCTCAGGCGCAGTCCACACAGATCAGCTCGTTGCCGTTCTGCTCGGCCAGCCGGTTGCGGTGGTACACGAGGAAGCAGCTGGTGCAGGTGAACTCGTCGTCCTGTTTGGGGACGACGCGCACCGACAGCTCTTCACCCGAGAGATCCGCACCCGGCAGTTCGAACGACTCCGCGGTATCGCCTTCGTCGACGTCCACGTCGCCCGACTGCGCCTCGTTCCGGCGCGCCTTCAGTTCTTCAAGCGAGTCCTCCGCGAGATCATCGTCGTTGGTCCGCCGTGGCGCGTCGTAGTCAGTTGCCATTGTCTGCCTGCCTGAGTTCGTCTCGTTGTGCTGGTGTCCGGTCGTTCATCGCTGAACGTGCTTGGTTTATTCCCGGGAGGCCAATCGTGCTGGGGCGACGGACTTGTGGCCCGCCACGCCATGCGATTTCCCAAACATGTATGACCTTGGGCGCCCGAATTCTAGGTGATGGATACCGGTTCGTCAACAAGCGCTCCGTGTTCATCTGTTTGTACTACACGTTCGCGGGTTCGCGGCGTCCGGCGCGCCACAGTACTCGCCGGCCGCGCACACGATTAGAGTGGCCAGAGACCGAGCCTGGAAGAGAGAAGGTGCCCGCGACGTGGTCTCGAAAATCGCCACCGGCTACACCACCGACGCGAAGGGTCGACCGTTCCTCCGTCGCAACCTGCGCCCGGGACTGATCGTCGTGACGGTGCTCGCCGTCATCGCCGCCGCGACGTGGATCTTCGCGTTCACCGGAGGCGACGACGAGTCGTACCCCACCGACTGCAACATCGCCGATCCGGCGAAGATGTCGGCGGTCGGAAAGGCCGACATGCTCGGCGTCGGACCGGCGCCCCTGTCCGCGTTCGGCGTGCGAGTCCTGAATTCGGCGGCCGAACGCGGTTCGGCGCAGTCGGTGAGCGACGATCTGGTCTCGCTCGGCTTCCGTGCCGCCGATCCGGCCTACGCCGACGACACCGTCTACACCCAGCGCGACCTCCACTGCGTCGCGCAGATCCGGTTCGGTCCGCAGGGTCGGGCCGCGGCCGCGGCCGTGTGGCTGGCGGCGCCATGCGCTCAGTTGGTCGACGACGGCCGGGACGGATCGGACGTCGATCTGGCGCTCGGCGAGTACTACACCGCCACCCAGCCCAGCCAGGACGCACAGGCCGCGATCGAGGCGCTGCGCGTGGCGGCGCCGAACCAGAAGCAGTCCGCCGTCGACGCGTCGCTGCTCGACGCGGTCCACAACCAGCCCTGCTGAATCCGAAGGCCCGGCCGGGCGATCACTCGGGCAGCGGCGCGGTGGCTCCGATCTCGGCGAGCAGACCGAGGAACTCGTCGGCGATCCCGGGTGCCGCGGCGATCGTCGCGTCGCCGTCCGACGAACGCGAATCGGCGGGCGGCAACACCACGTGGGCGCCGGCCTCCGCGGCGATCAGTCCACCCGCCGCCCAGTCCCACGGACTCAATCCGTGCTCGATGTGGGCGTCGACCGCGCCGGAGGCCACCAGGCACAGGTCCAGCGCACCCGCACCGATTCGGCGCAGGTCCCGTACGCGCGGCAGCAGGCGCGCCATCAGTGCGCCCTGGTGGGCCCGACGGCTCGCGTTGTAGGCGAACCCGGTGGCGACCAGGGCGAAGGCCACGTCGTCGATCGGGTTGGCGCGCAGTCGGATCGGTTCATGCACGGGATGCTCCGCCGTCCCGGCACACGAGTATGCGCCGCCGCCCAGCCACGCCCAGTACGTCACTCCCCGCGCGACGTCGACGACGGCACCGGCCACCGAGCGCCCGTCGATCTGCGCGGCGACCGACACCGCGTACGCCGGAATCCCGTACATGAAGTTCACCGTGCCGTCGATCGGGTCGACCACCCACCGCACCCCGTCCGGGACCGTGACGCTGCCGCCCGCCTCCTCGCCGAGGATCTCGTCGCCGGGACGGCGTTCGGTCAACAGACGTCGGATCAACGCCTCGGTCTCGGTGTCGGCGACGGTCACCGGATCGGTGGGCGTCGACTTGGCCGACACCGCGTCGTCGCCGGTGCGCGTGCCCGAGGGGGCGAAGAGTTCGCCGCGGCGGGCGCGGACGTGGTCGGCGGCTGCTTCGGCGACCGAACGAGCGACGGCGGCGAGGTCGGCGGCGCGATGCGAGGAGTCAGTCACGATCTCGAGTCTACGGCGCACCGAAAGTGGCCTACTGTGTGCTGCGAGAACGCTTGCCGCCGCCCGGCGCTTCCCATGCATACGAAAGCGAGTCCGCGATGACCGACAGTCCGTCGCCCGCCACCGGTTCCACCGTCTCCTATCTCGGTGCCGACAGCACGCACTCCCCCGCGCCGCAGCTCGGATTCGGCATCGACATCGGCGGTTCGGGTGTCAAGGGCGCGATCGTCGATCTGCGCACCGGTTCGCTGGTCGGCGATCGGCGCCGCATCTCGACACCGCAGCCGGCGACCCCGGATGCGGTGGCCCGCACGTGCCGCGAGATCACCGAGCACTTCGGCTGGACCGGTCCGGTGGGACTGACCGTTCCCGGAGTGGTGCGCGACGGCGTGGTCCGTTCGGCGGCCAACATCGACCCGTCCTGGGACGGCACCGGAATCCAGAACCTGTTCGGCAGGCATCTCGGCGGACGCACGGTGGCCGGGCTCAACGACGCGGACGCCGCCGGAATCGCCGAAGTCCGTTACGGCGGGCGACCCGAACTGACCGAGGGCACCGTGATCCTCCTGACATTCGGCACCGGTATCGGGTCCGCGCTCTTCCACGACGGCGATCTGGTGCCGAACACCGAGTTCGGACACCTGGAGGTCGGCGGCCGCATCGCCGAGGCGCGCGCGTCGGCCAAGGTCCGCGAGGACAAGGGCTGGAGCTATCGCAAGTGGTCGGGCAAGGTGTCGCGGGTCCTGGCCCACTACGAGAAGATCTTCTCCCCCGACCTGTTCGTCGTGGGCGGCGGGATCAGCCGCAAGGCCGACATCTGGATCCCGATGCTGACCGTCGACACGCCGGTGATCGCGGCGAGTCTTCGCAACACCGCGGGCATAGTAGGCGCTGCAATGGCCGTTGGCGAGGGTCTGGTCGTGTGAGGTTCGCGGCCACGAGAGTTACAATGGAACACGTCGGTCCCGCACCGAAGCCTCAAGCCCCTTCGCTCACGGCGCTACGGCCTCTCATCGAGGTCCCGTTCCGCCGTGCCGCCCCGTGAGATCAGTCGAAAGGTTGTACGTGGCAACCACACAGTCACCCGACGCATCCGTCGAAGCCGCAGGCGATTCTGCGCCCGCTGCTAAGAAGGCACCCGCCAAGAAGGCGCCGGCGAAGAAGACCGCCGCGAAGAAGGCGCCTGCCAAGAAGGCAGTCGCCAAGAAGACCGCGGCGAAGAAGACCGCCGCGAAGAAGGCGCCGACCAAACGCGCGGGCGCCAAGAAGGCGGCTGCGCCCGCCGACGACAACGTCGATCTGGACAACGGTCCCGCCGATCTGGACGACGTCGACGACGCCGACATCGATCTGGCCGACGAGGACCTGGTCGTCGAGGACGAGAAGCCCGCCAAGGGCAAGGGCCGAGCCAAGGGCGGCAAGGCCAAGGGCGACGAGGAGAAGTCCGGCGACTTCGTGTGGGACGAGGAGGAGTCCGAGGCTCTCCGCCAGGCTCGCAAGGACGCCGAGCTCACCGCGTCGGCCGACTCGGTCCGTGCCTACCTCAAGCAGATCGGCAAGGTCGCGCTGCTCAACGCCGAGGAGGAGGTCGAACTCGCCAAGCGGATCGAGGCCGGCCTGTACTCGACCGAGCGCATGCGGCGCATCATGGAGTCCGGCGAGAAGCTGACCGTCGCCCAGCGACGCGACCTCTCCTGGATCTCCCGCGACGGCAACCGCGCCAAGAACCACCTGCTCGAGGCCAACCTGCGCCTCGTGGTCTCCCTGGCCAAGCGCTACACCGGTCGCGGTATGGCGTTCCTGGACCTCATCCAGGAGGGCAACCTGGGTCTGATCCGCGCCGTCGAGAAGTTCGACTACACCAAGGGCTACAAGTTCTCGACGTACGCCACCTGGTGGATCCGTCAGGCCATCACCCGCGCCATGGCCGACCAGGCGCGCACCATCCGCATCCCGGTGCACATGGTCGAGGTCATCAACAAGCTCGGCCGCATCCAGCGCGAGTTGCTTCAGGACCTGGGCCGCGAGCCCACCCCGGAGGAGCTCGCCAAGGAGATGGACATCACGCCCGAGAAGGTGCTGGAGATCCAGCAGTACGCGCGTGAGCCGATCTCCCTGGACCAGACGATCGGCGACGAGGGCGACAGCCAGCTCGGCGACTTCATCGAGGACTCCGAAGCGGTCGTCGCGGTCGACGCGGTGAGCTTCACCCTCCTGCAGGACCAACTCCAGGACGTCCTCGACACGCTGTCCGAGCGCGAGGCGGGCGTCGTCCGGCTGCGCTTCGGTCTCACCGACGGTCAGCCCCGGACCCTCGACGAGATCGGTCAGGTGTACGGCGTCACCCGTGAGCGCATCCGCCAGATCGAGTCGAAGACCATGAGCAAGCTGCGTCACCCGAGCCGCTCACAGGTCCTGCGCGACTATCTGGACTAGACGCCGGTCTCGACTCCGGCTCCCGCCGAACCGGAGTCGAGTCCTGTGCGACGCGACACACCCGAGATCCCCGGGGAACAAATACTCCTCCCCGTACGTCTGACAAGGTGTAGCCATGGCGGATCGCCAAGGATCCGCCATTTGAAGGGACGGAGGAAGCCATGCCTGACATCGCAACGCCCGACACTGTCGTCTCCACCGGTTTGACCGCCGCCGATCGCTGCGATCGGTGCAGCGCCGCGGCGAAGGTCCGGGCCGAACTGCCCACGGGCGGAGAGCTCCTCTTCTGCCGCCACCACTACAACGACCATGAGGCCCGACTGATCGAGATGGGTGCCGTGGTGGCCGTCGACGCCTAGGCGCGACGACGCCTTCAGGGCGAACGAGAGGCGAGCCGGTTTCCGGCTCGCCTCTCGTCGTCTATTCGCCGTTTGCTGTTCGTCGTCGTCTGTTCGCCGGCCGCGGGTCTACTTCCAGGACCGCAGCGCGCTGATCCGCTCTCGGAGCTGCTCGGCGGTCGCCATCGCCGTCGGCGGACCGCCGACTCGGCTGCGCAGTTCGCCGTGGATCTGCGAGTGCGGCTTGCCGGTCCGCTGATTGTGCAGGGCGACGAGCGTGTTGAGCTCCTTGCGCAGACCCATCAGATTCTCGCCGGTGCTCCGCTCCGCCGCGTTCGGGGCGTTCCTGGCCGCCTGATCGTCCGCGGGACGCACTGCCGGGGCACTCCGGTTGGTCACCTGCTGCGCCTGTCTCTGCTGCAGCAGAGTGCGCACCTGATCCGCGTCGAGCAGCCCGGGCAACCCGAGATAGTCGGATTCCTCGTCCGAGCCGACGAGCGTCGAGGTGCCGAACGACGAGCCGTCGTAGATCACCTGGTCGAGTTCGGCGTCGGCGTGCAGCGACTGGAACGACTTCTCCTCCTCGCCGGGCTCGTCCTTGCGCTTGTTGGCCTCGGTCACCAGCGCGTCGTCCAGGCCGTCGGACTCACGGTGCGGCTTGCCGAGCACGTGGTCGCGTTCGGCTTCCAACTCGCTCGCCAGTTGCAGGAGCACCGGAACCGACGGCAGGAAGACGCTCGCGGTCTCCCCCGGGCGCCGCGACCGGACGAACCGGCCGATCGCCTGGGCGAAGTACAGCGGGGTCGACGCGTTCGTCGCGTACACGCCGACCGACAGGCGCGGGACGTCGACGCCCTCGGACACCATGCGGACGGCCACCATCCATTCGTCGGTCGAATTGGAGAACTCCTCGATGCGCGAGGACGACTTCGGATCGTCGGACAGCACGACGGTCGGCTTCGTGCCGGTGAGCGAGTGCAGCAGATCGGCGTAGTCGCGCGCGTTCTGCTGATCGGTGGCGATCACCAGACCGCCCGCGTCGGGGACCCCCGACTCACGCAGTCTCATCAGCCTGCGGTGCGCCGCCGTGAACACCGCGTAGATCCAGTCGCCGTGGGGGTCGAGTGCGGTGCGCCAGGCGCGGGCGGTCTGCTCGGCCGAGAGCGGCTCGCCCAGGCGCGCGGTGAACTCCTCGCCCGCGCTGGTCCGCCAGCTCGCCTCGCCCGAGTAGGCGAGGAACACGACGGGGCGGACGACGCCGTCGCGCAGCGCCTCGGAGTAGCCGTAGGTGCTGTCGGCGCGCGAACGCTGACCGCCGCCGGGTTCGGGTTCGTAGGTGATGAACGGGATCGGCGAGTCGTCCGATCGGAACGGCGTACCGGTGAGCGCCAGCCTGCGGGTGGCGTCCCCGAACGCCTCGCGGATGCCGTCGCCCCACGACTTCGCGTCGCCGCCGTGGTGGATCTCGTCGAGGATCACCAGCGTCCGGTACTGCTCGGTGCGGACCCGATGACGGTAGGGGTGGGCGGCCACCTGCGCGTAGGTGAGGACGACGCCGTCGAAGTCGGCACTCGTCGACCCCGTCGAGTTCGAGAAGTTCGGATCCAGGGCGATGCCGTTACGCGCCGCCGAGGCCGCCCACTGATGCTTCAGGTGCTCGGTCGGAGCGACGACGGTGACACGCTCCACCGTGCGGTCGGCGAGCAGTTCGGCGGCGACGCGGAGACCGAAGGTGGTCTTTCCGGCGCCGGGCGTGGCGACCGCGAGGTAGTCGGTCGGACTCGACGTCAGATAGCGGGTCAGCGCCCGCCGCTGCCATGCGCGCAGCGGCGCACCCGATCCGATTCGGCGGTCGGTGTCGACATCGGTACTGGTCACCTTGCTCCTGACGGATTCCACTGCTGAAATTCTTCCCCCTGCGCACGACTTCGACCGCCCGTCGAGGCGCGGTCGGAGAGCGTGGACTGCGGTTCGATTCTAACGCCTGCCGCCGACATCCCCGCCACGCGATCGGTGGGGCGGTGATCGACCATACATCGTCCATCGGCCATGCTTGACACATCAGCACGCACGGCACTCCCTTCAGCGACGACGCCGCGGAACAGCCCTTCGAGGCGCGCGGCGCGTCGTCGCAGTCGACCCCGGAAGCGGTCGACGAGCCGCGCCGCCCGGTGATCCGGAGCCTGCCGAAGCTGGCCTGGCGCACCACCGTCAAGTGCTACGAGGACTCGATCATCGGATGGGCGGCGCAGGCCGCGTTCTGGCAGGCGCTCTCGTTGCCGCCGTTGATCCTGGGAGTGCTCGGCAGCATCGGCTACATCGCGGGCTGGTTCGGTCCGGACACCATCGACATCATCTCGCAGCGGATCATGTCGTTCGCCGATCGGACGTTCAGCGACCAGGTGGTGACCGACCTCATCGAGCCCACCGTGGACAACGTCCTCGGCCGCGGCCGGGTGACGATCATGTCGGTGAGCTTCGTCCTCTCGCTGTGGGCGGGATCGTCGGCGATGTCGTGCTTCGTGTCGTCGATCGTCCACGCGCACCAGCAGCATCAGATCCGGCATCCGGTGTGGCAGCGGATCTTCGCGCTCGCCGTCTACGTCTTCTTCCTCGTGATGGCGATCTTCGTGCTGCCGCTGGTCGCGCTGGGACCGACCTATCTGCAGAACGTCCTGCCCGCATCGTGGGGACCCGCGGTGAGCGATCTCATCGACTGGGGGTACTTCCCGTTCGTGGGAATCCTGCTGATCGGCGCCCTCTCGGCGCTCTACCGGTTCGCGCTGCCCTTCCCCCCGCCGCGCCGACGACTCGTGCCCGGGGCCGTACTCGCCGGAGTCGCGTTCTGGCTGGCCAGCTATGTGCTGCGCGCCTATCTGACGGCGCTGGCCAAGACCGGCTACACCTATGGCGCGCTCGCGACCCCGATCGCGTTCCTGCTGTTCACGTACTTCCTCGGGTTCGCGATCGTACTGGGCGCCGAGTTCAACGCGGCCTGTCAGGAGTTCTGGCCGTCACGGCCGAACAGCCCGGTGATGCGACACTGGGTCTCGACGCAGACCACCGAGCTGACCGACACGCTGCGCAACCGCGCCGTACACCGACGCGGCCAGCAGAAGTGATCTACTTCTTCATCTTCTCGTAGATCTTCTTGCACTTCTCACACACCGGGGAGCCCGGCTTGGCCTGCTTAGTGACCGGAAAGACCTCGCCGCACAGCGCGACGACGTGGTTTCCCATCACCGCGCTCTCCACGATCTTGTCCTTCTTCACGTAGTGGAAGACCTTGGGTGTGTCGTCGTCCTGTTCTGTCCGCTCGTCGACGTCCGGGCGTTCAATCGTCTGCGTTGCCATGAAGCCATTGTTACGCACTGTGGAACCATGGAGACATGGCGCACGAGAATTCCGATCCAGACACATTCCTGATCACTCGCGCCGAGCAGGACCGGGACGCGATCTACCGCGCCCGAAAACGCCGCTACACGATCATGATGAGCATTCGAGTGCCCGCGCTGATCATCGCCTCGATCGTCTACGCGACCACGCAGAACGGCTGGATCGCCCTGGCGATCATCGTCGCATCGATTCCGCTGCCCTGGATCGCGGTGCTGCGCGCCAACGACCGCGAGCCCCGCAAACGCGGTGAGATCCCGGTCTACCACTACGGTCCCGGTCACTCCATCGGACAGGCCGAACTCGGCGACCGCCCGGCGCCGCGCGACCGCTTCGACGACGGCGATCACCGCGTCATCGACGCACCCGACGATGGAGAGGACAGCGCCGGAGAGGGCGGCGCGGGACAGGACGGCGACGAGTCAGACGGCGACGGGGGCTCGGCACCGACGCGCTGAACGAGGTCAGCCCGTACGGAGACGGTGGGCGTCGGCGGCGCCGCGCCACGCCGCCACGGCGTCGTCCACATCGATCCCGAGCGCGTCGCACAGTCCGACGACCGTGCCGAACCCCGGGCTCGGGATCCGTCCGGCCTCGATCTTGCGCAGCGTCTCGGGCGAGATCCCGGCGCGCGCCGCGACCTCCGCCGAGTCCGCGCCGTCGCGTGCATCGCGGACGAGGGCTCCCAATCGGCGGCCCGCGTCGATCTGCGCGGGGCTCAGCGGTATGCGCACCATGGGTCGATCGTACCGGAGAAGCGGTATTCCTATACCGTGGTATAAGAATACCGCCGATGGGCGGTCACCCGCCGCAGACAGGAGCCCGCCGTGATGGAGTTGAAGACGCCCGCCGAGATCGATGTGATGGCGGTCACCGGCCGATTCGTCGCCGACGTTCTGACCGATCTCGCGCGGCGAGCCGAACCGGGAGTCAACCTGCTCGATCTCGAGCGGCGCGCCCGCCGGATGATCACCGACCGCGGCGCCGTCAGCTGCTATTGGGACTACGCCCCCTCGTTCGGCAACGGGCCGTTCCGGAACGTGATCTGCCTGTCGGTCAACGACGGCGTGCTGCACGGCCTCCCCCACGACCACACACTCGTCGACGGCGACGTCCTGACGCTCGACTTCGCGGTCACCGTCGACGGATGGGCCGCCGACTCCGCGGTGACCGTGCGGATCGGCGACCACGACCCCGACCACCCGGACACTCGACTGATCGCCTCGACCGAGCGGGCTCTCGACGCCGCCATCGACCAGATGCTCCCCGGACGCCGCCTCGGCGACGTGTCCGCCGCGATCTTCGACGTCGCTCGGACGAGCGGATATCGGGTGAACACCGAGTACGGCGGCCACGGCGTCGGCCGCACGATGCACGAGGACCCGCACGTGCCGAACCTCGGCAGAGCGGGCCGCGGTCCACTCCTGCGCCCCGGCATGACCCTGGCACTCGAACCCTGGTGGGCGACGGGCACCGAGCGGCTCGTCCGTGACCCCGACGGCTGGACGCTGCGCGCGGCCGACGGATCGTCGGCGGCCCACTCCGAGCACACCGTGGCCGTCACCGAGGACGGTCCGCGAGTGCTCACCGCGCGCCAGGCGTGATCTCGCACCACGCGCCCATCCGACTGATCGCCCGCGCCGCATCGGGCAACACCTCGGTGAGCGATGCCGCCATCTCGGCCCTCGTGCTCGGCGACCAGACGTCGACCCGCAGATCCGCATCGTGCAGGACGTCGAGCAGCGTGGCCCACCGCGAGAGCGATGCCGCCCCGACATCGCCGCGGACCCCGACGATCTGCACGCGGGAGAACTCGGCGGCCAGCCACAGGTAGTCGGCGGCGTTCGTCGGCCGCGCGCAGAGTTCGGTGAAATCGATCCGTGCGCCGTCGCCGACCGGTGTCAGCGCGATCGGGCGCGAGCCCGGTGTCACCACGCGGGCCGGACCGGGCGGACCCGCCGGTCGGCCGACGGTCCAGACTCCGGCCCGAAATCCCGCCATCCCGTCGTCGCGCCCGCGGCGCAGATCCTCCCCGGCCACCGTCCGGACGGTGAACATCGACTCGATCCGGGCGATCGTCGGCTCGAATCCGGCATGGAAGAGCGGATTCGGCATCAGCGCCTTCGGTGCGCGATTCGACGTGAGCACCATCCGCACGCCGCGCGCGGAGACCGTCCGCAGCACGCGGTCGAGGAACACCCCGTCTCCCGGATCGTGAACGGTGAACTCGTCCAGACAGACCGTGCCGTATCGGCCACCGGGTCCGGTCAGCACGGCGTCGACGCCCGCCTCCCAGCCGCCGTGATCGCCGATCGCCCGGTGCAGATCGACGAAGAACCGGTGCAGGTGTCGGCGCAGAACCGCGTGCCCAGACGCGGCGGCGGCCTCCACGAACCAGTCCACGACCCGGGTCTTCCCGGTGCCCGGCGGACCGAACAGGTACACGTGCGCGTCCGAGCCGAGGAGTTCGGCCGCACACCGCTGCTGCGGAGTCGGTGTCATCGAGCTGACGCGAGCCCGCTCCACGATCTCCTCGACCGAGATCGGCGGTGCGACGTGTGCGCGGCGGCGTGATCGAATCCTCATGTCCACATACTCTACGTTCATAGAGTCTGATTGGATGGTGACTGTGCCCGACACCACCGCCGCCCTGGACCGCCGCGAGCTGATCTGCGACGCCGCGATCGGCCTGGCCGCCGCCGGCGGCAATCGCGCCGTGACGCACAGCGGCATCGACCGGACCCTCGCACTGCCCAAGGGCTCGGTCTCCTACTACTTCCGAACGCGCCGCGCGCTGCTGTCGGCGACGCTCGCCCGCCTCACCGCCCGGTCGGCGACCGCCTTCGACGCCGCATCGGCGGACACCGATCCGGCCGAGACGATCGGGCGGTATCTCGCCGACCTGTTCGTCGAGCGCGCCGACGACGTCCGCGCCCGCTTCGCGCTGGCCTCCGACGCCGCGCACGACCACGAACTCGCCGTCGCACTGCGCGACTGTCTGTTCTCGTCCGCGGCAGCCGTCGCCCTCTTCACCGCGCTGGGCTCGCCGACACCCGAGGACGACGCCGCGGACCTGCTCGTCTTCTGCGAGGGGACGGCCGCAACGGTCCTGTTCAGCGGCCGGACGCCGTCCGCCGACGAGATCGCCTCGGCGGTCCGTCGACGCTTCGGGTTCTGATCTTCAGCAACTTCTCAGTCGCTCCGGGAACCTTTCCGGACTCGGTCGCGTTAGACCTGGTGAACGCACTCGAACAGCGCACTCCAGGAGGTCGTATGTCTCGCACGACGATTGCACGCCCGTCCGTAGCCCCTTCCGCCCGCACCCGCCCGGCGTTGACCGAACAGGATCTCGACGCGCAGTCGCCGTCCGCCGACCTGGTCCGCGTGTACTTGAACGGGATCGGCCGCACCGCGCTGCTGAACGCCGAGCAGGAGGTCGACCTCGCCAAGGCCATCGAGGCGGGCCTCTACGCCAAGCACCTGCTGGCGACCAAGAAGCGACTCACGGCCGCCAAAAAGCGTGACCTGCGGATCATCGCCCGGGAGGGTGAGGACGCCCGCCAGCACCTCCTCGAGGCCAACCTGCGCCTGGTGGTCTCGCTCGCCAAGCGATACACCGGCCGCGGCATGCCGCTCCTCGACCTCATCCAGGAGGGCAACCTGGGTCTGATCCGCGCCGCCGAGAAGTTCGACTACGCGAAGGGCTTCAAGTTCTCGACCTACGCGACGTGGTGGATCCGTCAGGCCATCAGCCGCGGAATGGCCGATCAGAGCCGCACCATCCGCCTCCCCGTCCACCTCGTGGAGCAGGTCAACAAGCTCGCCCGCATCCGCCGCGAACTGCACCAGCAGCTCGGACGCGAGGCCACCGACGACGAGCTGGCCGCCGAGTCGGGCATCCCGGCGGAGAAGATCGCCGATCTGATGGACCACAGCCGCGACCCGGTGAGCCTGGACATGCCGGTCGGCAACGACGAAGAGGCTCCGCTGGGCGACTTCATCGAAGACTCGGAGGCCACGTCCGCCGAGACCGTCGTCATCGCGAATCTGCTGCACTCGGACATCCGCTCGGTGCTCGGCACGCTCGACGAGCGTGAGCAGTCGGTCATCATCATGCGGTACGGGCTCGACGACGGTCAGCCGCGCACCCTCGACCAGATCGGCCGCGCCTTCGGGCTGTCCCGCGAGCGGGTCCGCCAGATCGAGCGCGATGTGATGGGCAAGCTGAGGCAGGGCGACCGCGCCGAGAAGCTGCGTTCGTACGCGAGCTGATCGGCGCCCCGCGCCGCTAACTCAACCGCCGAGGCCCGGTGTCCGCGAGAGTGGGCACCGGGCCGACGTGTATCCGGGCCCCGAGCATCGCGACACCGTCCGCGGACGCCAGTACCGGATCGCACCGCACCTCGCGCACCTCCGGCACCTCGTCGACCAGCGCGGAGATGCGCAGGATCAGATCGATCAGGGCGTCGGTGTCGACCGGATCGTCCACCGGGCCGCCGTCGAGCAGCATGGACGCGTTCGGCTCGCCGATCAGTTCGCGGGCGTCGACGTCGGTCAACGGCACCGCCCGATAGCCGCGGTCGCCGAGGGCGTCGAACAGCCGTCCGGACAGGCCGAAGCTCAGCAGTGAGCCGAACGACTCGTTGTCCCGCACCGCAATGGAGGTGCCCAGTCCCTTCGGCGCCATCTTCTGCACGTGCAGCACCGCGTCGCCGGTGAGCGCCCGCAGCTCGGTGAACGCGGTGAGGACGGCCGTCGCATCCGGCAGGTCCAGGCGTGCACCCTCCCGATCGAGGCGACCGATCCAGGCCTGCGAGGTGGCCTTCACCGCCACCGGGAAGCCGAGTTCGCGGGCGGCCGCCGACGCCTCCTGCATGGTCCGCACCTCGCGGAACGGCACCACGTCGATGCCGTAGTGCTTGACCAGGTGCGCCGATTCGACGGCGGTCAACTCGCGCGGACCGTCGGCCATCGCTTCGCGGACGAACGACCGGGCGTCCTCGGCGACGGTGCCCTCGATCGTCGGGATCTCGGCGGTGGGACGGGCCCGCCACGCCGCATACTTCCACGCGTGGGCGAGGGCGTTCGCCGCCCGCTCGGGCGTCGAGTAGGACGGAATGGAACCGCGCACCGGTTTACCGTCCCGGCCGGGCACCGACAGCCCCTCCGGCACACCCTCCACCGCGAGGAAGGTGGTGACGACCGGTTTGACCGGCACCACTCCGCCGTCGGACGGCCGGACCGCGGCCATGATGCCGTGCGCATAGTCGTCGGCGTCGACCGCGACGGGCGGCACGAACACCACGATCACCGCGTCGACGCCGTCGTCGGCCATCGCGACGGCGACGGCCTCCGCCAGATCGGGCCGCGACACCGCGGGACCGAGATCGACGGTCGCCACCACGTCGAGCCCCGACGACCGCGCCGTGTTCGCCGCCAACGCGGCGATCACCGACGAATTCCCGATGATCGCGGTCCGCGGTCCGGCGGGCAACTCCTGGTAGGCGAGCACCGTGCCGACGTCGAACAGTTCGGTGATCGTCTCCACCTGGATCACCCCGGCCTGGCCGAGCACCATCTGTGCGATCGCGTCGTCGCGGCCGGCCTCCCGAGTCCGTGCGGCGCGGACCTGTGTCATCGCCCCGCGGCCGGACTTGATCGCCACGATCGGCTTCGACGAGGACACTCGGCGAGCGATCCGCCCGAACTTGCGGGGATTGCCGAAGCTCTCCAGGTAGAGCAGGATCACATCGGTGCTGTCGTCGGTGTCCCAGTACTGCAGCACGTCGTTGCCGGAGACGTCGGCGCGGTTGCCCGCGGAGACGAACGTCGAGAGGCCGAGCTGTCGGTGCGCCGCGGTGTCGAGGATCGCGATGCCGAGGGCGCCCGACTGACAGAAGAAGCCGACGCGACCCGCCCCCGGCACCCGCGGTGCGAGCGTCGCGTTGAGCGCGATGTCGGCGCTGTTGTTGGCCACACCGAGCGCATTGGGTCCCACCAGGCGCATCCCGTGGGCGCGCACGTGCTCGGCCAGACGCCGCTCACTCTCCCAGCCCGCCTCACCGCTCTCCCCGAAACCGGACGAGACGACGACCAGGGTCCGCACTCCCTTGGCCAGACAGTCCGCGAGGACGTCGTCCATGCGAGCGGCCGGGACGGCCACCACCGCGAGGTCGACCGGATCGGGGATGTCGCGCACCGTCTGATAGGCGCGGATGCCGCGCACCGACGGCGGCGCGGGTCGCGGTTCACGCCCGGGCCGACGACGCACCGGCGCCCCGAACGGCGACGCGTGCGTCCGTGCGGGGTCGTCGGCGACCGGTTCGGGCGGCGCCGGACTGTTCACCGGGAACACCGGTCCGGTGAACCCCGCGGCGATGATGTTGGCCAGCAGGACGTTGCCGACCTTCTTCGGGTCGGTCGAGGCGCCGATCACCGCGATCGACTGCGGACGCAGGAGGTTCGCGATACTGCGGGCCTCCGACGCGCGTTCACGGGCGTTGCGCACCGAGGTCAACGCCTCCGTCGGGTCGATCAGGAACTCGACGTGCACGGTGCTGCCGTCGAACGCACGACTCACCTGATAGCCGGCGTCGCGGAAGACGGCGACCATGTTGGGGTTCTCGGAGAGGACCTCGGCCTCGAAGCGGGTGAAGCCGTTCTCCGCGGCGACACCCGCGAGATGCTCGAGCAGGATCGGGCCGAGGCCGCGCCCCTGGTGATCGTCGGCGACGACGAACGCCACCTCCGCCGACTCGGGCTTGCCGTCGGCCGCCAGGCCCTCGTACAGGCCCATGGCGATGATCTCGTCGCCGAGCATCGCCAGCAGCGCGACCCGGCTGCGGTAGTCGACGGTGGTCATCCGCACCACTTCGCGCGGCGGCAGGGTGGGTGTGGGACCGAAGTACCGCAGGTACCGGGTGCGTTCGGACAGTCCGTTGTGGAATGCGACGAGGGCGTCGGCGTCCGACGGGAGGATCGGCCGAAGGTGCACGACGCCGCCGTCGGAGGCGAGAACGTCGGCGACCCAGTCGCGGGGGTAGTCGGTGTCAGTCACGGGGGTCCTCCGGGTCGAGGCCGTGCAGGGGGAACACGGCGCGGCGGGTGGCGAGGATCGCCTTGTCGGTCTGGCGCTGAGCCACTTCGCTGATTCCGTCGGGCGGCGGCGCACCGGTGTCGCCGTCCCACGGGGTGTAGTCGGTGTCTCCGCCGTCGCCCATCGTGGCCTCCGGCGGTCTCGCGTAGTCCGGATGGAGTTCGTTCTGTGCCGCGTTCGCCTCGACCAGCCAGTCCTCGGCGATCGTCGTCGCGGTGTCCACGTCGCGGTCGAGGGCCGAGGCGATCAGATGCGTCCACGCGCGAGGAACCACGTTCACCACCCCGTAGCCGCCGCCTCCGACGGCGAGCCATCGACCCTCGCAGTGCTTCTCGGCGAGGTCGCGCAGCACACGCACCGCGGCGGCCTGGCCGTCGACGGTCAGTGCGAGGTCGGTGAGCGGGTCGGCCGCATGCGAGTCGACGCCCACCTGCGTCACGAGGATCTGCGGCTTGAACGCCTCGACCATCGACGGCACCACCGCGTGGAAGGCCCGCAGCCACAGCCGGTCGGTGGCCCCGGGCAGCAACCCGAGGTTCACCGACGCACCCTCGGCCCCCGACTCCCCGATCTCGGCGGCCCACCCGGTCCCCGGCCACAGGGTGGCCGGATGCTGATGCAGCGACACCGTCAGCACCCGGGGATCGGCGTAGAACTGCTTCTGCACGCCGTCGCCGTGATGCGCGTCGATGTCGACGTAGGCGATGCGGTCGTACCCCTGCTCGAGCAGCCACTCGATGGCGATCGAACAGTCGTTGTAGATGCAGAAGCCCGCGGCGTGCCCGGCCATCGCGTGGTGCATGCCGCCGCCGATGTTCACCGCGCGTCGCACCGCCCCGGAGTGGATGGCCTGCGCCGCGGCCAGCGATCCGCCCACGAGCATCGACCCGGCCTCGTGCATCGAGGCGAAGATCGGGTTGTCGTCGCTGCCGAGACCGAACACGTTCTGAAACAACGTGCTGTTCGACGCGGCGGCACCCGACCCGACGGCGCGGACCGCGTCGATGTACGCCTGGGTGTGCACGGTCCGCAGGACCTCGTCGTCGACCGGCAGCGGCTCGGTGGTCTCGACCCCCTCGAGCACGCCGAGGCTCCGCGATAGAGACATGGTGAGCGCCAAGCGAATCGGGCTCATCGGATGGGTGTAGGCCCACTTGTAGTCGAGAAAGTGGTCACTCCAGATAATTGCGGCGCTCACCCCCGCAACGCTAGCGGTTGGCCCGCACCGACGTGCGCGCAACGCGCGGTGAGACACGTGTCGGCACCGGCGCGACTATTTGGGTAACCTGTGAGACAGCGAAAGGACGATGGCTGCCGTGAATGACCTGGTCGACACCACCGAGATGTATCTGCGTACAATTTACGACCTCGAAGAAGAGGGCATCGTGCCGCTGCGTGCGCGTATTGCCGAGCGTCTCGAGCAGAGCGGACCCACTGTCTCACAGACCGTGGCACGTATGGAGCGCGACGGTCTGGTCCGCGTTGCGGGCGACCGCCACCTCGAGCTCACGCCGGAGGGCCGGTCGCTCGCCGTGTCCGTGATGCGCAAGCACCGGCTGGCCGAGCGTCTGCTGGTCGATGTGATCGGCATGCCCTGGGAGCAGGTGCACGACGAGGCGTGCCGGTGGGAGCACGTGATGAGCGAGAACGTCGAGCGCCGCCTCCTCACCGTGCTCGACAATCCCACCACCTCCCCGTACGGCAACCCGATCCCGGGACTCGCCGAACTCGGCGTGACGGCCGACGACGGCGACGACTCCACGATCGTGCGCCTGGTCGATCTCCCCGAGGGCGAGTCGGCCGTGATCGTGCGACGGATGTCCGAGCACGCGCAGGCCGACCCGGAGCTGATCGCCGATCTGCGCGAGGCGGGCGTGGTTCCCAACGCCCGCATCTCGGCGACGGTGAGCCCGCGCGCGGTGATCATCAGCACGCCCGGACACCAGGGTCTGACGCTGTCGTCAGAGATGGCGCACGCGATCTTCGTCTCCCCCGCCTGATCGGGGACGCGTCCGCGCCGTGTCAGCCCGCGATCTGTCCGGTCGCGGGCGGAAGCGTGACGCCGAGACGTCGTGCGAGGTCGAACGACACGTCGGCCAGTCCGGCGAGGTCGGACGGACGCATGCCGTTCACCAGTGCCGTGTCGAGCAGATTCGCGAGGCTGTACGACGGATCGGCCGCATGTGCCGCGTCGAACGCGGCACTGGCGTAGGCACCGGAGCCCTCCATGTAGTGGAGGTAGCCCAGAAGCGTCGCGGCCGCCGCGCGCGGCGTTCCGCTCAGACGCCTGGTCAGTTCGAGCCACAGACGCTCCGCCGCCTCGCGGTGCACCGTGAGGCACAGGCCGATGACGGCGTCGCGCACATGCACCGACGCCAGCGCGGCGGCGATCGCGTTGAGTCGCTCGCAACTCAGACGCACCGGTCCGCGGGCGCAATCGAGGACGGCCTCGTACAGCACGATCAGCCGTTGTTCGTCGTCCGGGCCGATCGGCCCCGTGACGGGCGGCGGCGTCTGCTCGACGCATACCGGATCCTCGCAGTGTCCGATCGGTGTCAGCAGTGCGGCGATCTCCGACCGCGAACGCAGTACGGACCGGCCGGTCTCGAACGCCCGGTGCAGTGCGGCCGGTGACGCCTGCGGATCGCTGAGGACGCCGGTCTCGGCGATCTCCTCGCCGAGGAACATCTCCGACGTCGCCGATCGCCACACCGTGCGCCACGGCGCACCCGCCCGCAGTTCTCGGGCCGCGAACGCCGCGGCCACCCCGCCGATCGAAGCGAAGGCACGATCGAGGTCGCGGGCCAGACGGCGGAACCGCTCGTCGGCGGGATCTGATCTGTCGTCGACGAACACGGCCGCGGCCGCGTGCGCCCCGTACGAGGCCGCCAGCGCGCCGAGGCGACCGAGCAGGTCACGCAATGCGACCGGTGTCCGACCGCCTCTGGTGAACGAGACGTCGTGCCGCATCGTCGCCGTCACCCGCATGTCCGCGTCCAGACACATCACGACGATGGACCGCTCCGGCACGAACCCCAGCAGGGCCGGTGCCGCAGCGATGAGCGGATCGGGATCGACGACGGCGCGCGACCCCTCGATTCTGGTGCTGATCGTTATCTTCATGGGCCGACGATGCGCCGCGCCCGCGGCGCCGACCAGCCCTACTCACCGGTTGTGGAGCGTTCGCACCGCACTCCACAGATCCACCAGCGGCGATGCACCGTTCCCGTGGCGGAGACGGAACGGCTCAGCGGCCGAAGGCCGTGTCGTAGGCGGTGTCGAACAGTGTGCGCGTCGCGGCTCGCTCGGCGTCGCCGAGCTGTGCCGTCGCCGGGAATCTGTTCTGCACGTACAGGCGGACGTGTCCGCGCTGCGCGGTCAGCTCGTACACGCGCGTGTACGGCGTGCCGCCGTTGCTCAGTGTGCGCGCGCTCTCGACCGTGTCGTCGGCGGTCGCGAGGACGTCGGTGGACACGCGGGTGCCCACGGTTCCGCCGAGAGCGAAATCGGCGCACCGACGCAGGAGATCGAGGTGATCGCCGAAGGAGTCGGACGTTCGGGTCAGCGCGACGGTCAGCGTGCCGCCGGCCGCACCGCCGGGCCCCACCCGGATCTGCGCGTCTGCGGCGTCGACCGGCGCGGGAGTGCAGTCGGCGGGATCGTTCTCCGCGCGCAGCGGCGTGAAAGTGATGTCGGCCAGCGCATTCGCCGTCTGAGCTGCCGGGACCGGCGTCGCCGCGCCGAACGGAAACGCCGACGCGTCGACGATCCGCCCGGTCAGATCGGGCACGCGGACGGCGTCGCCGTCCACGGAGCAGGCGACCACCGACAGCGATATCGCCGCAATCGCCACCACGGCCTTCACTCCAGTCACACCACGCACACCTCCACTCTGCCATGCGGGAGCGGCGGCCGACGGGAATGCCCGGTGCGGGTGTCGTGTTGTAGCCCGTGACGCCGGTGCGAGACAATGGAGGTCCTCGCCCGGCACACCATGCCGACGACTAACGAAGAAGGGGGCACCGATGACCGACTCATCGATGGAGCCGAGTTCCCTGTATGAACTCGAATTCCCCGCTCCGGCCGTGTCCGGAGCAGAGGGCGACGGCCCCGTGCTCATCCACGCACTGGAGGGATACGCCGACGCCGGCCACGCCGTCTCGCTGGCCGCGTCCCACCTCCGCGATGCGCTCGACACCGAGCTCGTCGCCACGTTCAACGCCGACGAGCTGATCGACTACCGCTCGCGCCGTCCGATGATGACGTTCTCCGGCGTCGAATTCACCGACGTCGACATGCCGACGCTGACGATGCACGCGGTCCGCGACAACTCCGGGGCGCCGTTCCTCCTGTTGGAGGGCCCCGAGCCGGATCTGCGCTGGGAGCAGTTCGTCGCCGCGATGACCGGCCTGGCGCAGCGGTTCGGCGTCTCGCAGGTGGTCGGCCTCAACTCCATCACCATGGCCGTGCCGCACACGCGCCCGGCGTCGATCACCGCCCACGGCAACGACGAGGAGGCCATCGCCGACCTCCACCGCTGGGGCAACGAACTCAAGCTGCCCGGCAGCGCGTCGATGTTCCTCGAGCTGCGCCTCGGTCAGGCCGGATACCGGACGGCGGGTCTGTCGGCCCACGTGCCGCACTATCTGTCCCAGACCAACTATCCCGCCGCGGCGGCGGCGCTGGTCAAGGGGCTGGCCGACGTCACCGGTCTCGACCTGCCCGTCACGGCGTTGGAGAACGCCGCGACCGACATCCGCAAGCAGATCGACGGCGAGGTCGAGTCGAACGCCGAGGTGTCGGCCGTCGTGGCCGCGCTGGAGAACCAGTACGACGCGTATATGCGATCGAAGGACGAGCAGAAGTCTCTGCTGGCACCGGACGAGTCGATGCCGACCGGCGACGAACTCGGCGCCGAGTTCGAGAAGTTCCTGGCCGAGCACGCGGGCGAGTTCGGCGACACCGGATTCGGCGACACGGACGAAGGACGTGATCAGGCCTGAGCGATACGGCCGACCAAGCCGCGCTGCAGCCCGCTGCAGACGATCCCGCCCCGCCGCAGCCCGCTGTGACGACACCCGACCCGCTGCGGCCCACCCATGACGAAGATCTCGCGTTCGAGCGATTCGTCGACTGGTGGGCCGCCCGCGGCATCGACATGTATCCGCACCAGGAGGAGTCACTCCTCGAACTGGCGTCGGGCAGCAACGTCATTCTGGCCACGCCCACCGGGTCGGGCAAGTCGCTGGTCGCCTCGGGCGCCGTCTACTTCGCGTGGTGCCGCGGGCACCGCTCGTACTACACCGCGCCGATCAAGGCGCTGGTCAGCGAGAAGTTCTTCGATCTGTGCAATCAGTTCGGCGCCGAGAACGTCGGCCTGCTGACCGGCGACGCATCGGTCAACGCCGATGCGCCGATCGTGTGCGCCACCGCCGAGATCGTCGCCAACATCGCCCTGCGCGAGGGTCCGGACAACGATGTGGGCGTCCTCGTCGCCGACGAATTCCACTACTACGGTGAATCCGATCGCGGATGGGCATGGCAGGTCCCGCTCAT
Organism: Gordonia humi; assembly: GCF_014197435.1. Lineage (NCBI taxonomy): Bacteria > Bacillati > Actinomycetota > Actinomycetes > Mycobacteriales > Gordoniaceae > Gordonia > Gordonia humi. Next base: position 2,962,247 of record NZ_JACIFP010000001.1, on the reverse strand, counting down.
CGAGCTCCCGCACCGCGACGCCGACGGCGACGGAACGCAGTTCCTGCTCATGTCGGCCACACTCGGCGACACCGAGTTCTTCGTCGACGATCTGACGAGACGGACCGGGCGCGACACGGTCGAGGTGACCGGTGTGCCCCGGCCGGTGCCGCTGCAGCACAGCTACGCCATGACGCCGATCCACGAGACCATCGAAGAACTCGTGTCCGTCGGCAAGTCGCCGGTGTACGTCGTGCACTTCACCCAGCAGCAGGCCGTCGAGCGCGGTCAAGCACTGCTGTCGGCCAAGCTCTGCACCAAAGAGGAGAAGGCCGCGATCGCCGACGCTCTCGGCGACTTCTCGTTCAGCACCGGGTTCGGCGGCACCCTCTCGAAGCTCCTGCGTTCGGGGATCGGCGTTCATCACGCCGGCATGCTCCCCCGGTACCGCCGTCTCGTCGAGCGACTCGCCCAGGCCGGTCTCCTCAAGGTCGTCGCGGGCACGGACACCCTCGGCGTCGGCATCAACGTCCCGATCCGCACCGTCCTGTTCGCGGGCCTCACCAAGTACGACGGAACCCGCACCCGCAGGCTCCGCGCCCGCGAGTTCCACCAGATCGCGGGCCGCGCCGGCCGCGCGGGCTTCGACACCGTCGGCTACGTCGTCGCGCAGGCTCCCGACCACGATGTGGAGAACGCGCGCCTGCTCGCCAAGGCGGGCGACGATCCGAAGAAGCTCAAGAAGATGGTGCGCCGCAAGGCACCGGAGGGCTTCGTCAGTTGGGGCGAGCAGACGTTCACCGCGTTGATCGACGCGCCCGACGAGCCGATGCGGTCCCACTTCAGGATGACCACCGCGATGCTCATGGAGGTCCTCGAACGCCCCGGCGACTGCTTCGCCGCGCTCCGGCACCTGCTCGAGGAGAATCACGAGCCGCGCAAACGACAGCTCCGGCACATCAAGCACACGATCGCCCTGTACCGCGACCTGTGCGAGACCGGCATCGTCACCAGACTCGACACTCCCGGCCCCGACGGCAGACACGTCGAACTGTCCGTCGACCTCCCGGAGAACTTCGCCCTCACCAATCCCCTGTCGGCCTTCGCCGTCGCCGCCTTCGAGCTCCTCGACGCCGACTCGGAGACCTACGTGCTCGACGTCGTGTCGATCGTCGAGTCGATCCTGGAGGATCCCCGCCAGGTGCTGATGGCACAGCGCAAAGCGGCCCGCGACGAGGCGATGGCGCAGATGAAGGCCGACGGCGTCGAGTACGAGGAGCGGATGGAGCGTCTCGAGGAGATCACCTGGCCGCAGCCGCTGGCCGAGGAGATCGGCTTCGCCTACGAAACCTACCGTCGCGGCCATCCGTGGCTGGCCGGCACGACGCCGTCGCCGAAGTCGGTGCTGCGCCACATGCTCGAGCGGAAGGCGACCTTCGCCGAGATGGTCTCCCAGTTCGGCCTCGCGCGCAGCGAAGGCGTCCTCCTGCGCTACCTGACCGACTGCTACCGCGCCCTCTCGAACGGGCTGCCGATGACCGCCGTGACCGATGCGATCGAGGACCTCACCGATGAGCTCGGCGAACTCATCCGCGGTGTCGACTCCAGCCTGCTCGACGAGTGGGCGGAGCTGACCGCCCAGGCGTAGACCCGGACCGTCGGCAGCGGGTCTCACACCGTCACGACCGGCACGGTCACGTCACCGCTCTGCGCGACGACCGCCGTGATGTCGTCGGCCAGGGAACGGTACGACTCCGCGCGCCCGGACGATTCCCGGAAGACCAGGCCGATGCGACGCCCCGGGCGCGGACGTGCGAACTCGGCGACGGCCAGACCGCCCGACGCGGTCTCGACGCCCACCGACGTCGCCGGAATCAGGGTGACGCCCAGACCGCCCTCCACACACTGCACCGCCGTCGTCAGGGACGCCGCCCGCGTCTGTTGCAGATCGGGGTCCACTCCGGCCCTCTGACAGACGTCGAGGGCCTGATCGCGCAGACAGTGCCCCTCGTCGAGCAGGAGCAGCGGCAGATCGGCGAGGAGTGCGGGCGACAGGCGCTTGCCACCGGCCAGCGGGTGGCCCGACGGCAGCGCGAGGAGGAAGTCCTCGTCGTACATGACGATCTCCCCGATGCCGGGCATGTTGGCGGGCAGGGCGAGCACCGCCGCATCGAGCGATCCGTCGCGGAGCTGCGCCAGCAGTCGGTCCGTCTGGTCCTCGATGACCAGCAGGTCGAGGTCGGGTCGACGCAGCGCGAGACCGCGCAGCACACGGGGCAGGATGTACGGCGCGATGGTCGGAATGATGCCGAGCCGCACTCGGCCGGCGAGCGGGTCCAGGTCCCCCGCAGCGTCGAGCAGGAAATCGTCCACCGCATCGCACGCCGCGATGGCGGCCGGGAGCAGCCGCTTCCCCTCCGGAGTCAGCATGACTCGCCGCGTCGTGCGCTCCACGAGCTGGAGCCCGAGGCCGGACTCCAGGCCCGCGAGAGCTTGGGACAGCGACGGCTGACTGACACCGAGTTCCGTTGCCGCCGAGCTGAAGTGCAGCTTCTTGGCCACGGCGACAAAGGCTCGGAGACCACCTATCGACGGCTGATATCTTTGATCAGTCATGCCTATCAATATAGTGCCTATCATCACGTTTACTTTTTAAGGGTGTTTGGGCAGAATCGATGTCAGACGGAGCACGGTGACCCCGGCTCCGCGGAGAGCGAAATCGCTTCTCCCCCATTCCAATCGATTTGAGGAGTACGTGTCATGGCACTGCTGACCATCGGCGACCAGTTCCCGGCCTACAATCTGACCGCAGTCATCGGCGGCGACCTGTCCAAGGTCGATGCGCAGCAGCCGGACGACTACTTCACCACGGTCACCTCCGACGACTACGCGGGCAAGTGGCGCATCGTCTTCTTCTGGCCCAAGGACTTCACCTTCGTGTGCCCGACCGAGATCGCCGCCTTCGGCAAGCTGAACGACGAGTTCGCCGACCGCGACGCACAGGTCCTGGGCGCATCGGTCGACAACGAGTTCGTCCACTTCCAGTGGCGTGCACAGCACGACGAGCTCAAGACCCTGCCGTTCCCGATGCTCTCGGACCTCAAGCGCGAGCTCGTCGAGGCGACCGGTGTCCTGAACGCCGACGGTGTCGCCGATCGCGCCACGTTCATCGTCGACCCGAACAACGAGGTCCAGTTCGTCTCGGTCACTGCCGGTTCGGTCGGCCGCAACGTCGACGAGGTCCTGCGTGTCCTCGATGCTCTGCAGTCGGACGAGCTGTGCGCGTGCAACTGGCGCAAGGGCGACCCGACCATCAACGCCGCAGAACTGATGTCGGCCTGATCACAGGCATCGAGCCCGTCCATTTCGCACGTAGAAGGAGCACGTCCGTGAGCATCGACAACCTGAAGGCCGCTCTACCGGAGTACGCCAAGGACCTCAAGCTGAACCTCGGTTCGATCAGCCGCACCACCGCGCTGAACGAGCAGCAGCTGTGGGGTGCACTGCTGGCCACCGCCGCAGCCACCCGCAACGCGACCGTCCTCAAGGAGATCGCCGACGAGGCCGCCGACACCCTCTCGGCCGAGGCGTACAACGCCGCTCTCGGCGCCGCGTCGATCATGGGCATGAACAACGTCTTCTACCGCGGTCGCAGCTTCCTCGACGGGAAGTACGACGACCTGCGTCCGGGCCTGCGGATGAACATCATCGGCAACCCGGGTGTGGAGAAGGCCGACTTCGAGCTGTGGTCGCTGGCCGTCTCGGCGGTCAACGGCTGCCACCACTGCGTCGGCGCGCACGAGAACGTCGTCCGCGAAGCGGGCGTCGACCGCGAGGCCGTCTTCGAGACGCTCAAGGTCGCGTCGGTCGTCGCCGGTGTCGGCCAGGCGATCACCGCCGCCGAAGCTCTCGCCTGAGCACCGCTGTACCAGTAACAGATTCGCGCCCCGCCAGTCGTCCGGCGGGGCGCGAATCGCATCCGGGGCGAGGGGCGTGCGACCCGGTTCGGCCGAGCCGATGCCTCTGCGGTCGCGGAACGAAACGAAACGGACCCCGTGCCGCGCGACGTTCGCGCGAACACGGGGTCCGTCCTCTTCGGGGGTCGGCGACCGCCGACTGGCTGATGGATCTCAGTCAGTCAGTCAGGCGACGGCCACCTCCATAGTCCGATGAGAGATCATTGTTCGGACCACCTCCTTTCCCTTGACGAGACAAACGCTACGCCGGGGCGGAGACGGCCCGCAACGGATTTAACGCGGAACCTACAGCTCGTTCAGAGCCTTCGTGAATCGGTCGGCCATCTCGCCGACCTCCTCGGTCGTCATGACGAACGCGGGCGAGATCTGCAACGCGCCCTGGCCCGCGGCACGCGAGGACACGCCGTGCTCGCGGAGCTTGCCGATCGCGGCCATCGCCTTGCTCGGGTCGGCGAGCTGCACCGCCGTGACGGCGCCCAGACCGGTGCGGACCTCGGCGACGGCGTCCAACTCGGCCAGTGGCGAGAACGCCTGCGCCAGATCTGATTCGAGGCGGTCGGCGCCGTCGAGCAGGTTCTCGCGCTCGATGATGTCCAGGTTGGCCAGCGCGGCCGCGGCCGACGCGTTGTGGCCGCCGTAGGTGTAGCCGTGACGGAACCAGGTGCCGCCGGCGAAGAACGGCTCGGCGACGTTCGGTGCGACGATGAGCGCGCCCATCGGCACGTAGCCGCTGGTGAGGCCCTTGGCGGTGGTCATCATGTCGGGCTGCAGATCGAATCGCGCCGACGCGAACCACTGCCCTGCGCCGATGCGGCCGAAGCCGGTGACGACCTCGTCGGCGACGAACAGGACGTCGTGGTCGCGGCAGATCTCGCGGACCTCGCGCAGATAACCCTCCGGCGGCAGATACACGCCGCCCGCACCGATGATCGGCTCGACGAAGAACGCGGCGATGTTGTCCGCGCCGACTCGTTCGATCAGACCGAGCAGGCTCTTCGCGTCGTCCCAGTCGACGGTCTCGGTGTCCGGCAGGATCTGGCCGTACCCCTCGGCGTTCGCCGGAATGCCCGCCAGCGAGGTGCCCGCGGCATGCATGCCGTGATACGCCTTGGTGCGACCGACGACGATCTTCTTATCCGGCTTGCCCTGCTCCACCCAGTAGCGACGGGCCAGCTTGAACGCGCTGTCGACCGAGTCGGAGCCGCCGAGGGTGAACAGCACCTTGGAGCCGGCCACCGGTGCCATGCCCGCCACGCGCTCGGCGAGCTCGAGCGTCACGTCCGAGGCGAAGTCGCCGAAGTTCGAGTAGTGCGCGATCGTCGACAGCTGCTTGGCGACCGCTTCGGCCACCTCGGTGCGGCCGTGGCCGATGTTGGTGAACCACAGTCCAGCGGTGGCGTCGATGTACTCGCCGCCCTTGTCGTCGAAGATTCGGGTGCCGTCGCCGCGCGTGATGACGAACGGGCCGCTCGCCGTGACCGCACCCATGTCTGCAAAGCCGTGCCAAAGAGATCCCATAGACCAAATATCGCACGCCGACGGCCGCTCGTGCTCGGTGGCACCGAGAAATGTGAGCCTATCGGTCAGGCGTGTGACCGGGCGAGTTCGGCGAGCCGGTCGATCGACGCCATGAGCTTGTCCGACGTCGTCGCCCGCGCCCGCACTTCTCGCTGCTCATCGCGCAGTTCGGTCCAGTCGTAGGTGTGCGTCACCACGGCCCCGTCGCCGGTCGGTTCGATCTCCCACCGCCACAGGTGCCCGGGCGGATCCTGACCGACTTCAGAAGGGCGCCAGGCGATCAGCCGCCCCTCGTCGAACTCGACGACGTGATTGCGGCGCACGGCGCCCACCGTGAGCACGGTGTCGAACGTGTCGCCGACCGCCTGCACTCGCTGCCCCGGCTCGGCGGCGGCGAGATTGTCGTTCCCGTCCCACTCCGGCTGGCGCGCCGGATCGGCGATCAGCTCGAAGACTGTCGCCGAGGAGGCCGCCACCACTCGCCTCGCCGTCACGATCCGCTGCTCCGCACTCATGTCGACAAGCGAATCACTCTCCGCGCGGCTGAGCAACACCTGCCGCGGCAGCCACCGGGTTCGTCATCGGCCCATCGACCACCGCAGCACGTGGGATGCGATCAGTCGTCCGGGCATCGCTCATGCGACTCGGTTGTGCCGCAGCCGTAGACTGACGACATCATGTCGTCGCCTCTGACCATCACCTATCCGCCGGAGCTCCCCGTCAGCGCGTGCCGCGAGGAGATCGCCGCCGCCATCGCCGACCACCAGGTGGTCGTCATCGCGGGCGAGACCGGATCGGGTAAGACCACCCAGCTCCCCAAGATCTGTCTCGAACTCGGCCGGACCGCCATCGGCCACACTCAGCCGCGCCGCATCGCCGCGACGTCGGTCGCCACCCGTATCGCCGACGAGCTCGGCACCGAGATCGGCGACGCCGTCGGCTACCAGGTGCGCTTCTCGGACAAGAGCTCGCGCTCGACGCAGATCAAAGTGATGACCGACGGCATCCTGCTCCGCGAGATCACCACCGATCCGCTGCTGCGCGGCTATGACACGATCATCATCGACGAGGCCCACGAGCGCAGCCTCAACATCGACTTCCTGCTCGGCTACCTCAAACAGCTGCTGCCCAGGCGCCGCGACCTCAAGGTCGTCATCACCTCGGCCACCATCGAGCCGGACCGGTTCGCCCGCCATTTCGCCGGGCCGGACGACGAGGTGCCGATCCTCGAGGTGTCCGGACGGACGTATCCGGTCGAGGTGCGGTATCGCCCCCTGGCCGCCGACGACGAGGACCACGCCGACCTCGACCAGATCGCGGCCATCGACGCGGCGGTCGGCGAGCTCTGGTCGGGCGGGGCCGGTGACGTCCTGGTGTTCCTGCCCACCGAACGCGACATCCGCGAGACCGCGGAAGCCCTCGGCCGGAAGCGTCAGAGCGCCGAGATCGTGCCCCTGTACGCTCGCCTGTCCGTCGCCGAACAGCATCGGGTGTTCGCGCCGTCGAACGGCCGACGCATCGTGCTCGCCACCAACGTCGCCGAGACCTCGCTGACGGTGCCCGGCATCCGTTATGTGATCGACGCGGGCACGGCGCGTATCTCGCGGTACTCGACGCGGACCAAGGTGACGCGTCTGCCGATCGAGAAGGTCTCGCAGGCCAGCGCGCGGCAGCGCGCCGGCCGCTGCGGTCGCGTGGCGCCCGGCGTCTGCATCCGCCTCTACGCCGAGGACGACTTCGACGCCCGCCCCGAGTACACCGATCCGGAGATCCTGCGCAGCAACCTCGCCGCGGTCATCCTGTCGATGCTGTCCCTGCGACTCGGCGACATCGCCGACTTCCCGTTCGTGCAACCGCCCGAGGCGCGCGCCGTCCGCGACGGCATGGCACTGCTGTCCGAGCTCGGCGCGGTCACCGACACCGACTCCGCGGTGGCCCGGCTGACCAAGGTCGGCACCACGCTGGCGCGTCTGCCCGTGGATCCCCGCCTCGGGCGCATGCTGGTGGCCGGACACGAGAACGGATGTCTCGACCACGTTCTCGTGATCGCCGCCGCTCTCGCGCTGCCCGACGTCCGCGAGTTTCCCTCCGACAGACGCGAGGCCGCGCAGACCGCGCACCGCCGTCACGCGGTGCCCGGATCGGAGTTCATGGGCTATCTCAAACTCTGGTCGTACCTGCAGGAGCGCCGCGACGAGCTGTCCGGCAACCAGTTCCGTCGCCAGTGCGAACGCGAATTCATCCACTACCTGCGAGTACGCGAGTGGTGGGACCTGCACCGCCAGCTCAAACGCACCGTACGCGACCTGAAATGGCAGATCCCCGACACCGAGGCCGACGCGACCGCCGTCCACAAGTCGGTCCTGACCGGGCTCCTCACGAACGTCGGCGCCCGCCAGGGCGACACCCGGGAGTTCCTCGGCACACGAGGAACCAAGTTCACGATCTTCCCCGGGTCGTTCCTGTCGTCGAAGCCGCCCGCGTTCGTCGTCGCCGCCGAGCTGATGGAGACGTCCCGACTCTTCGCGCACACCGTCGCCGCCATCGATCCGGAGTGGGTCGAGCAGGCCGCCGCCGACCTCGTCACCCGCACCTACAGCGAACCGCACTGGTCCACGCGTCGCGGTGCCGTGATGGCCTACGAGCGCGTCACCCTCTACGGTGTACCGCTCGTCGCCCAGCGCCGCGTGCACTACGGCTCGATCGACCCGAAAACCGCGCGCGAGATCTTCATCACCGAGGCTCTCGTCGGCGGCCGCTGGCGCACCCGCCACGCGTTCGCCGCGCACAACGCCGATCTCCTCAAGGAGGTCGAAGACCTCGAGCATCGTGCGCGACGGCGCGATGTCGGGATGAGCGACACGGAGCTGTTCGAGTTCTATGACGCCCGGATCCCGGCGACGGTCGTCTCGGCCCGCCATTTCGATTCGTGGTGGAAGAAGGCCGGCCGCACCGATCCGACACTGCTCGATCTGACGCCGGACATGTTCGCTGCCGACGACACGCCCCAGGCCTCGGAGTTCCCGTCGGCGTGGCGGCAGGGCGAGACACGTCTGGAACTGCGCTACCACTTCTCACCGGGGGCGCCCGATGACGGAGTGACCGTCGTCGTCCCGCGCGCCCTGCTCGACCACGTCCACGACGGCGGATTCGACTGGCTGGTCCCCGGCATGCGGACCGAACTCGTCACCGCGCTCATCAAGTCGCTCCCGAAGGGGCTCCGCAAGTCGATGTCGCCCGCCGCCCGATACGCCGATCTCGCTCTGGAGTCGCTGTCGCCGCGGGCGGAGGCCCTGCTCCCGGCGTTGGCTCGTGAACTCTCGTCGATCACTCGTATCTCCCTGGGCCCCAGAGACTTCCGACCTGAGAACCTACCCGCGCATCTGCGGATGCACTATGCGGTGACCGATCCGGAGGGCGCGGTCATAGCACGGTCGGACCGGCTCGGAGACCTTCGGGACCAGTTCACCGGCGGCTCGCCGACCGCGCGGACGACCGGGGGTGAGATGTTCTCATCCTGGTCGGCGGACGGAATCGGCACTCTCGCCGACCACCGTGTTCAGACCCTGGCCGGGCAGCAGGTCACCCGGTATCCGACACTCGCGGTGACACCCGGCCGGGGTGTCCGCATCGTCGACGTGTCGACCCCCGCGGCGCGCGATGCCGGAATCGTCGCCGGAGTCCGCGAACTCCTCAGCAGCACCGTCGCACCGCCGAGTCGACGTCTGGCCTCCTCGTTGGCGCCCGCGCACAAGCTCGCGTTGAGCCAGAGCCCGTATCGCGACGTCGACGCCCTCCTCGCCGACTGCACACGACGAGCCGTGATCGACGTCCTCGCCGGCGACACCGCCGTCGCACGCATTCGATCGGCGGCCGACTTCGACGCTCTCTCGGCCCGGCTCGCGCCCACCGTCAGGTCCGCCGCACCCGACTACTTCATGGCCGCGGTCGACGCCTTCGCCGAGTACGCGCAGGTCCGACGCGCCGTCGATCGACACGTGGGCACCCTCGCCGCCGACGACGTGGCCGATCAGATCGCGAATCTTGTCTTCGACGGTTTCGTCGGCGTCACGCCCGGACCTCGCCTACGCGCACTTCCCCGCTACCTGGAGGCCGCACGTCTGCGCCTGGACGCCCTGCCGGCGTCCGCGTCCCGGGACAACGCGGGCACGGCCGTGATCGATCGGCTGGTGGCCGCATGGAATCAGCGGCTCGCGCAGGTGCCGGAGTCTCGCCACGACGCGCTGAACGAGATGGTGCAGTGGCAGCTGGAGGAGTTGCGCGTCAGTCTCTTCGCCCAGCAGCTCGGCACGGACGGGCCGGTCTCGGAGAAGCGGGTCCGCAAGGCGATCGACGGCTTCTGACGCCGTCGATCGGCGACCCTCACACGCGATTGCGCAGCTCGTCGATCTCGTGTTGGAAGTCGTCCGCGGACTCGAACGACTTGTAGACCGACGCGAACCGCAGGTAGGCGACCTCGTCGAGATCACGGAGCGGTCGCAGGATCGCCAGTCCCACCTCGTTGCTGGGGATCTCCGCCGAACCCGACCCGCGAACCGCGTCCTCGACCTGCGACGCGAGCTTCGCGAGTTCGTCCTCGTTGACATGCCTTCCCTGGCAGGCACGGCGAACACCCTTCATGACCTTCTCGCGACTGAACGGCTCAGACACGCCGTTGCGTTTCAGGACGGAGAGGACCGCGGTCTCGACGGTGCTGAATCGGCGACCGCACTCCGCGCACGATCGACGGCGGCGGATCGCCATGCCGTCGTCTCCGACGCGGGAGTCCACCACTCGTGTGTCGTCGTTCTTGCAGAACGGGCAGCGCATGTCACGAGAATACCCGCCGCCCGCATGGGGACTCACACGTGCGCCCGACTAGCGGTACGCAGGCGCCACGAGCGGCTGACTGACCCGCAGGCCCGCGGTGTCGAGGTGATTCAGTTCGCGCAGCTGCTCCACGACGCCCGCGACGGGAAGCGTCGGCGCGATCCGCTGCGCGACGTCCGAGAGCGACTCCCCGGTCCGCACATGAACCACCTGGGTGCTGCCCGGCGTCGAGGGCGTGGCCGCGTCCTCGACGTTCGAACCGACGACGGCGACCAGCCAGACGGCACCGGCGAGCACGGCACCCACCCCGAGCGCGCCGATCGTTCGTCGACGCCGGATCGCCGGGTCGATGTTCGAATGCCGACTCGGCGCCACCGCCCTCGCCGAATGTTCGAACGTCTCCGCGGACACGGCACTCCGAGCGCGCGGCTCCCACTGCTTCGGCTGCTCGCCGCGGCGGCTCGCGGGGTCGCCCGTTCGACGCGGCGGCCGTCCCGTCGGTCGGCATCGCTCGCCCGCCCGCACCGTGTCGGCCGATGCGACAGGCCGCAGCCGGACGACCGGAACGTCGCAGGTCATAGTGCTCTCACGGATGCGCTTGGGAGCGCGGACGTACTGCTCGTCGGTGCGCGAGATCAGTGCCTGACTCATCGGATGCTCCTCATCGATCGTCTGTTCGAAGAACTCTTGTTCGATAGTTAACACCATGGGTCCGACAATGTCAGCAACACGTCGAACAATTGTTTGAAATCTGTGATCTGTTCGACTAGTGTCGGGGCAGAGCCAATCGCGATGTTCGAATGATCACCGCGCAATGAGGAAGGACCGACGATGACTGACGAGCCCGACCCCCTGCTCTCGACCTCGACCCTGGAGGCGTCCCTGACGCAGCGCCAGCGGGAGGTGCTCGAGGTCATTCGCAAGTCGGTCCGCGAACGCGGCTACCCGCCCAGCATCCGAGAGATCGGTGAGGCCGTCGGCCTCACCTCCACATCGTCGGTGGCGCACCAGCTCCGCACGCTCGAGCGTCGCGGACTGCTCAAGCGCGATCCGCATCGCCCCCGGGCGGTCAACGTGCGCGACGACAACCGCACCCCTCCTGCCGACGACTCGTCGGAGTCGCTGCCGAGGCCGACGTTCGTCCCGGTGCTCGGTCGCATCGCCGCGGGTGGTCCGATCCTGGCCGAGCAGGCGGTCGAGGACGTCTTCCCGATGCCCAAGGAACTCGTCGGCGACGGATCGCTCTTCATGCTCCGCGTGGTCGGCGAGTCGATGGTCGACGCCGCCATCTGCGACGGCGACTGGGTGGTGGTGCGTCAGCAGAACGTCGCCGAGAACGGCGACATCGTCGCCGCGATGATCGACGGCGAGGCCACCGTCAAGACGTTCAAGCGTCGGGACGGACACGTGTGGCTGATGCCGCACAACGAACACTTCGATCCGATTCCCGGCGACGACGCCGCGATCCTCGGCAAAGTGGTCACCGTGATGCGCCGCATCTGAGTGCGCGCCCGGCCGCCCTGGCCGATCGCACCTGGCCGATCACTGCTAGGGCGTGTCTCCCAAGTCTGGGCGCCGTTGCGCGGCATGCTGCTTTCGTGGGAACCACGAGATCGCGTTTTCAGGTGTTCACAGACGATGAGTGGGATCTGATCGAACCATTGCTGCCGTCTAATGCCGGCAAGCAAGCGCGTCCGTTCGCCGACAACAGGCGTGTTGTGGAAGGCATCGCCTATCGGTACCGAGCCGGGATTCCGTGGCGGGATCTGCCGCGTGATCAGTTCGGTCCATGGCAGACGGTGTGGAAGCGACACCGCCGCTACGCGGCCGATGGAACCTGGGACCTGATCCTGGCGCATGTCCTTGCCGACGCTGACGCCGACGGGGACATCGACTGGAGCGTCTCGATCGACGGCACGATCAACCGTGCACACCAGCACGCGACGAACACGACCCGACCCGAGCAGGACACAGGGGGCATCCTCGAATTACAAGAATCTCCCCTTCGAGGAGATTGAACCAGCAGGTCACGGCATCGGCCGATCCCGTGGAGGACTGACCACGAAGATCCATCACGCCGTCGACGGCAACGGTCGGCCGCTGGCCGTGGTGATCACCGGCGGCCAGCGTAACGACGGCGTCATGCTCCCGGCCGTACTGGAAGACATTTACGTTCCCCGCCACGGCCCGGGAAGGCCGCGGACCCGGCCGGACACGGTCATCGCCGACCGCGCCTACGCCTCCGGCGTCACCCGCGGCTATCTGCGGCGGCGCGGAATCTGCGCGGCGATCCCGGAGAAGCAGGACACGATCGCAGCCCGTGGTCGGCGTGGAAGCAAGGGCGGACGACCACCGGCCTTCAATGCCACCGCCTACAAGAACCGCAACGTCGTCGAGCGTTCGTTCGCCTACATCAAACAGTGGCGCGGTCTGGCCACTCGCTACGACAAACTCGCGATCACCTACCGGGCCGGGGCCGTCCTCAGCGCAATCCTGACCTGGCTACGCAGATAAAGGAGACACGCCCTAGCCGATCACTGCTCGGGCGGCCTCGCGGGCGGCGATCGCACTCGTCGCGGTCGAGGCTGCCCGGGCGGCGTCGCGACACTGAGCCATGCTCACGGCGCTCAACTTGAGCCCGACGGCCGGCGACGCGGCGGGGGCCGACGAGAGCGATCGCACGCCCAGACCCACCAGCACGCACGCCAGGAGCGGGTCTGCCGCCGCCTCACCGCACACGCCGACGTTCTTGCCCGCCCGTTCGCCCGCCGCGCCGACCATGCCGATGAGGGACAGCACGGCGGGCTGCCAGGGATCGGTCAGCGACGCCAGCTCGGGGGACATCCGATCGGCGGCCATCGTGTACTGCGTCAGATCGTTGGTGCCGATCGAGACGAAGTCGACCTCGGCGAGGATCGCATCGGCCAGAACCGCCGCCGACGGCACCTCGACCATCACACCCGGTACCAGACCGCGTGAGCGCACCTGCTCCGCGAACTCACGCGCCTCGTCGACCGTGGCGATCATCGGCGCCATGACCCACGGCACGGACGCCACCCCTTCCGCGGCCGCGGCGAGCGCGTCGAGTTGGCCGCGGCGGATCTCCGGATGCGCGACGGCGGTGCGGTTTCCACGCACGCCCATCGCCGGATTCGGTTCCTCCTCGGTCTCGACGAACCGCAGCGGCTTGTCCGATCCCGCGTCGAGAGTGCGGATGACGACCTTCTGTCCCGCGAACGCGTCGATCACCTCGCGGTAGAGCGCGGTCTGCTCCTCGACGGTGGGCTCGGTGGCCCGATCCAGGAACGCCAGTTCGGTCCGGAACAGGCCGACGCCTTCGACGGGCGCCGAGGAGGCCGTACGCGCCGAGACGCCGTCCGCGACGTTGGCCAGGATCGCGACCGGATGCCCGTCCGCGGTGACTCCCGGACCGCGCCACGCCGCCGCGGCCGCGGCCTGATCGCGGGCCCGGGCGACGGCGGCTTCGATCAACGCCGCGTCCGGATCGGACCCGACCTCACCGGTCGTCCCGTCCACATAGCCCATCGCACCCGACACGATCTGATCGAGGTCCGCCGCCGCGACGACGCACGGGATGCCGAGTTGGCGCGCGATGATCGCCGTATGGCTGCTCGGGCCGCCCAATCGCATCGCCAGGCCGACGACGAGGTCGGGATCCAGGCCGGCGGTATCGGCGGGAGCGAGATCGTCGGCGCAGAGGATCGACGGAACGTCCGGCGTGGGTATCCCCGGCTCGGGCAGCCCGAGGAGTTCGGCGATCACCCGGTCGCGCACGTCTCGCAGGTCGGTGACGCGTTCGGCCATGAGACCGCCGAGCTTGGTGAACATCTCGACGAACTTCTCGGTGGCGGCCGCGGCGGCCGCCGGCGCCGGTGTGCCCGCGTCGATGAGGCCCGCCGCGGTGGAGATCCATCCGCGGTCGCGTGCGAGGCCCGCGGTGGCGGTGAGCACCTCGGCGGACACCCCCGTGCTGTGGGACGCGCGATCGGCCAGTCGCGCGCCGACCGCCTCGGCCGCACGCGTGAACGCGTCCTTCTGCTCCTCCCGCTCGTCCTCGGCCAGGTCCGGCGCCGCGGTGTCGATCCGCGGACGGTCGCCCACCCGGATCACCGGACCGTAGGCGAGTCCACCGACGACCGGGGTGCCGGCGACGACGACCGAGGCGTCGAACGGATTGGTGGCGGAGGCGGTGGAAGAGGTGTCGCTCTGCGTCATGTGAGTGAGGTTACAAGAAAGCCTTGACTATACAAGCGATACGGGGCTAAATAAAGATGGAATCCAATCATTCACAGCTAAATCAACACCCATCGTCCATGACTCGGAAAGGTTCGTGATGTACGCCGAAGAACGCCAACAGGCGATCGCCGCCCAGGTCCGCGAACGCGGCCGGGTGTCGGTCACCGAGTTGGCCGACCGCTTCGACGTCACCGGTGAGACGGTTCGACGCGACCTCGCCGCCCTCCAGCGGGCGGGCAGCCTGGTCCGAGTCCACGGCGGCGCCGTCCGACTCGACGTCGCCGCGGTGGTCGACGAGCCGGATCTGAGTGTCCGCGAGACATCGTGTCGCCCGCAGAAGGCCGCCATCGGCGCCGCCGCCCAGCGGTTCCTCCCGCCGGACGGCGGTGCCGTCCTCTTCGATGCGGGAACCACGACGTTCCAGGCGGCGAACGCGATGAGCGGCGACGCCCGGCACCAATTGGTCACCAACAGCCTGCCGATCGCGGCATCGTTCACACACCTGTCCCGCTCGAGTGCGGTGCTCCTGGGCGGACGTCTCCGCCCCAAGACCCAGTCCGCGGTCGGCGCGGACACCGTCGAGGCGTTGCGCCGCCTGCACTTGAGCGTCGGATTCATCGGTGCCAACGGACTCACCGCGGCCCACGGCGTCTCCACACCCGACCCCGACGAGGCCGCGGTCAAACGCGCGATGATCGCCGCCTGCGATCTGGTCGTGGTCCTGGCCGACTCGTCCAAGCTCAACCGTCAGGAGCTCGTCAGCTTCGGTTCGCTCGACGACATCGACGTCCTCGTCACCGACGACGGCATCGACAGCGCCTTCGCCTCCACCCTCTCCGCCCACGACATCGAGGTGGTCATCGCATGATCCTGACCGTCACCGCCAACCCGAGCATCGATCGCACGATCGAGCTCGACGGGCCCCTGCACCCGGGCGCGGTCCACCGCACCCGGTCGGTGGGCGATCAGCCCGGCGGCAAGGGCGTCAATGTGGCCCGCGTCGTCTCCGCGGTGGGTGTGGACGCGCTCGCCGTCGTGCCCGCGCGCCCCGACGACCCGTTCGTACGCCATCTCGACGACGTCGGCCTGCACCGCGCGGCCGTCGACGTTGCCTGCGACGTCCGCGTCAATCTGACCGTGGCCGACCCGAGCGGGGTCACCACCAAGATCAACGCGCCGGGCGCCGGTCTCGACGCGGCCGAGGCGGCCGCACTGACCCGCACCGTCGTCGAACTCGCCGCGGGCGCGGACTGGTTGGCCCTGTGCGGGTCACTGCCGCCCGGACTTCCCGAAGACTGGTACGGCGACCTCGTCGAACGCCTTCGCGACACCGATGTCCGGGTCGCCGTCGACACCTCCGGCCCGGCGCTGGCCCGCGCGGCCGCCGCCCGGCCAGGCCTCCTGAAGCCCAACTCCGAGGAACTCGCCGAACTCACCGGCGCCGACGCGGGCGCACTCGAAACGGCCGCCGCACACGGCGATCCGTCCGCGGCCGCCGACGCATCGGCCGCCCTGGCCGCCTCGACGAGCGGGGCCGTGCTGACCACCCTCGGCGGCGCCGGAGCACTGTTGGCCACAGGCGACGGCGTCTGGTTCGCGACGGCGCCGACGATCCGCGTGCGGAGCACCGTCGGCGCCGGCGACTCATCGCTGGCCGGCTATCTGATCGCCGACCGGCGACGGTTCGCGCCCGCCGACCGGCTCCGCCACGCCGTCGCGTACGGCTCGGCCGCCGCCGCGCTGCCCGGTACCACTCCCCCGACTCCCGACCTGCTCGACGAGGCAGGCGTCACCGTCACCCGACTCTCCTAGAATCCGCCCCGACAACCAGAGGTAGAGGCCATGTCCGAACCCATCATCACACCGTCGCTGGTGCTGCTCGACGCCGATGCCGGCGCCGACACCGACGCGGTGGTCCGCCGCCTGGCCGGCCTGGTTGGCCAGGCGGGTCGGTCCACCGATCCCGCCGATCTGATCGACGGCGCCCTCGCGCGGGAGGCCAGCTCGCCGACGGGCCTGCCCGGCGGCATCGCGATCCCGCACGCACGCGCCGAATCGGTCACCGTCGCGACCCTGGCCATGGCACGACTGTCGAATCCGGTCGACTTCGGCGCGCCGGACGGCCCGGCCGACATCGTGTTCCTCATCGCGGCCCCCGCCGGTGCGGGCAGTGAACACATGAAGGTGCTCAGCGCCCTGGCGCGCGCACTGGTGCGCCCCGAGTTCGTTCAGAGCCTGCGCAAAGCCCCCGACGCCGACACCATCGTCGACCTGGTCACCGAGGCGGTCGCTCCCCGGCCCGCACCGACCCCCGCTCCGGAGCCCGCGGCCGCCACTCCGGAGCCCGCGACCGCGACCGTCGACACCGCGACCGACGCCGCGGACGCCCCGTCGCGCACCTCGGTACTGGCGATCACCGCCTGCCCCACCGGCATCGCCCACACCTACATGGCCGCCGACGCCCTCAAACTCGCCGCCGAACGCGCCGACGTCGAGTTCGCCGTCGAGACGCAGGGATCCAGCGGCACCACGCCGTTCACCGCGCGGCAGATCGCCGACGCCGACGCGGTGATCTTCGCCACCGATGTGGGGGTGAAGGGACGCGACCGCTTCGCGGGTAAACCGGTCGTCGAATCCGGCGTCAAACGCGGTATCAACGAACCCGACGCGATGATCGCCGAAGCGGTCGCCGTATCCACCGACCCGCACGCGCGCACCGTCGCCGCGGGCGACGGCGAGTCGTCCGCCGACGAGGCCGCGAACGGTGTCGGCATCGGCGGTCGCCTCAAGCAGGCGCTGCTGACCGGTGTCAGCTACATGATCCCGTTCGTGGCGGCGGGCGGTCTGCTCATGGCCCTCGGCTTCCTCATCGCGGGCTACGAGATCGGCAGCAGCAACCTGTCGCCGGACATGTCCGACGGCGCGTACGTCGCGCTGAACAACAGTCTGTGGAATCTCCCGGCCGGCGGCCTGGCCCAGTACATCGGCGGCGTGTGCTTCGCCATCGGCAACACGGCGATGGGCCTGATGGTCGCGGTGCTGGCCGGCTACATCGCGTACGCGATCGCCGATCGGCCCGGTCTGGCGCCTGGCTTCACCGCGGGCGTGATCGCGGTGACGGTGGGCGGCGGCTTCATCGGCGGCATCGTCGGCGGTCTGATCGCCGGTGTCATCGCCCTGTGGATCTCCCGAATCCCGCTGCCCCAGTGGGCGCGCGGGCTCCAACCGGTGGTCATCATCCCGTTGATCGCCACCCTGGTGACCGGCGTCGTCATGTTCATGCTGCTCGCGCGGCCGCTGTCGTGGGTCAACACCGAGCTCGAGGACGCCCTCAACTCCATGTCGGGCACCTCGAAGATCGTGCTGGGCATCGTGATCGGCCTGATGATGTGCTTCGACCTCGGCGGACCGGTCAACAAGGCCGCCTACGCGGTCGGCGTCGCCGGTCTCGGCACCGCCGGTGCGAGCATCGGCCAATGGGAGTTCATGGCGGCGGTGATGGCGGCGGGCATGGTTCCTCCGCTCGCTCTCGCATTGGCGACCGTCCTGCGCCCGAGCCTGTTCACCGAGCCCGAACGCGAGAACGGCAAGGCCGCCTGGCTCCTGGGCGCGTCGTTCATCTCCGAGGGCGCCATCCCGTTCGCGGCCGCCGACCCGTTCCGGGTGATCCCGCCGATGATGCTCGGCGGGGCGGTGACCGGAGCGTTGACGATGGCCATGAGCGTGCAGCTGCGGGCCCCGCACGGCGGCGTGTTCGTCATGTTCGCGATGAACGGGACGTGGTGGAAGTTCCTGATCGCTATTGTCGTTGGCATGGTGGTCGCGGCGGTCGGCGTGATCGTCACCAAGCAGATCAAGGCCGGCGCCCCGAGACAGACTCCCGACGCAGTGTCCGCGTGACCGAAATCGACCCGTAGAAGTTCGAAGAAACAGCAGAAAGGCACCACCCATGCCCAGCACCACCGTGACCGTCGGCTCGGCCGTCGGCCTGCACGCCCGCCCCGCCACCCTGATCGCCGAGGCGGCGACCGCGCTCGGAACCCCGGTCACCCTGGCCGCCGACGGGGGCGACCCCGTCGATGCGGGCAGCGCGCTGATGATCATGACACTCGGCGCCGAGAAGGGCGCCTCCATCACCGTCAGCGGCGACGATCAGGCCGCCGTCGACCAGATCGCCGCCATGGTCGCCCGCGACCTCGACGCCGAATAACGCGTCCGCCGAGCGGGACTCAGACCACCAGCTCGGCGTACTCGCCGGCCAACGACGAAGGCATCCGCACATGTACGCGGGTGCCTTCCTCGTTGTGGTCGGTCGAGACGATGTGCGCGTGCTGATGCAGTCGGGAGATCACCTCGCCGCGGGAGAACGGGATCTGCAGGTCCACTTCGACGTCGTCGCGCTGGACGAACTCGGTCACCGCTGCGAACAGCTCTGTGAGGCCCTCCCCGGTCCGCGCGGACACGAAGACGGCGTCGGGGAACTCGGCGCGCAGCATGGTCATCCGGACGTCGTCGATCGCGTCGACCTTGTTGATGACGAGCAGTTCGGGGGGCGCGGGCAGCCGGTCCTCGTCGAGGACGTCGCGCAGCACCGAGCGCACGGTGGAGATCTGCAAGTCGGGGAAGGCGTCGGCGCCGTCGACGACGTGGATGAGCAGATCGGCCTCCACCGCCTCCTCCAGGGTGGACCGGAAGGCCTCGACGAGCTGAGTCGGGAGGTGCCGGACGAAGCCGACGGTGTCGGTGAAGACGACCTCGTGGCCGTCGGCGAGCTCGGCGCGACGCGTCGTCGGATCCAGGGTCGCGAACAGAGCGTCCTGCACGAGAACGCCCGATCCGGTCATGGCGTTCACCAGACTCGACTTGCCCGCGTTGGTGTACCCGACGACGGTCAGCGCGGGCACCCCGCCGCGGCGGCGGGCCGCCCGCTTGACCGTGCGCGCCGTCTTCATCCCGCGGATCTCCTTGCGGAGTTTGGCCATCCGTTCACGGATGCGACGGCGATCGGTCTCGATCTTGGTCTCGCCGGGACCGCGCAGACCCACGCCGCCGTTGCTCCCCGCGCGTCCACCGGCCTGCCGGGACATGGACTCGCCCCAACCGCGCAGACGCGGAAGCATGTAGTCCATCTGGGCCAGTGACACCTGTGCCTTGCCCTCGCGAGAAGTGGCGTGCTGGGCGAAGATGTCCAGGATGAGCCAGGTGCGGTCGACCACCTTCACCTTGACGACCTTCTCCAGCGCGTTGAGCTGCGACGGTGTGAGTTCGCCGTCGCAGATCACGGTGTCGGCGCCGGTGGCCAGGACCACCTCGCGCAGTTCCAGGGCCTTGCCCGAGCCGAGGTAGGTCGCCGGGTCGGGTTTGGCCCGACGTTGGATGAGCGCTTCGAGGACCTGCGATCCCGCGGTCTCGGCGAGCGCGGCGAGTTCGGCCATGCTCGCCTGCGCGGCGGCGACCGTTCCCGTGGTCCACACGCCCACCAGGACGACCCGTTCCAGCCGGAGCTGGCGGTTCTCGACCTCGGTGACGTCTTCGAGTTCGGTGGAGAGTCCGGCGACGCGTCGCAGGGACGCGCGATCGTCCAGTGCGAGTTCGCCAGTGGTCGGAAGAGTGTCGAGGATCGTCGCGGCCGCGGAGTCGGGCCGTTCGGGGATGTCGATTCGTGTCATGTCAGTCATACAGAACACCATTGTGCCCGGTGTTCATCCCGAACCGCATCCCTATTTACCCGGCGGTCCACTCCGGCAGGAGCCGACCGCGGGCCACCAGGCGCGACGGCCCCCGCAGAACGGCGGCGTCGTCGGCGACGGTCACGACGACGGCGCCGCCGGGAACGGTGATCCCGACGACTCCCTGATCTCGGCCCATCGCGCGCAGTCCGGCCGATGCGGCCGCGACGAGTCCGGTGCCGCACGACCGGGTCTCGCCGACTCCGCGTTCGAACACCCGCATGTGAGCGGTGAAGTCGAGTCCGTCGGTCGCCGGTTCGAGCGGAGTCAGGATCTCCACGTTGGCCCCGTGCGGGAACTCCCGCGCATCGAGGTCGACGCCGGTCGTCAGGTCGAGGTCGGCCAGTCCCGCCGGAGTCAGGTCGGCCACCACGCATGCCAGATGGGGGTTCCCGACGTCCACGCGCTCCCCCGTCAGACGCAGTCCGGCCACGCCGACCCCACCGGGTCCGTCGAACCGGACACGGCCCATCGCGACGCTCACATCCGCGGCCGTGTCGTCGACGGCGTGCACGACGACGCTCCGCGACCCAGCACGCGATCCGACGGGGAACGCGTCCCCGTCGACGAGGCCGGCGGCACGGAGGTAGTGCGCGAAGACCCGGACGCCGTTTCCGCACATCTCGGCGATCGAGCCGTCGGCGTTGCGGTAGTCCATGAACCAGTCGTCGGCGCCGACTCCGTCGGGCAGTTCGCCGATGACGCCCGCGGCCAGGAGCGCACCGGCCGTCGCGACGCGCAGGACACCGTCGGCGCCGATGCCGCGCGGGCGGTCGCAGAGGGCCGCCACGAGCTCGACCGTGAGGTCGATCTCGACGGCGGGGTCCTCGAGGACGACGAAGTCGTTCTGGGTTCCGTGGCCTTTGACGAACGCGAGCGTGGGCGCAGCAGTCATGCCGGTGATTTTACCCATCGGCGCGCCGAGCGTTCGGCGCCAACTCCACGGTGGGCAGTACGTCCGCTTCCAGGGTCGGCGAGGCGGCGTCGAACCAGACGACGCGGTGGTCGCGGCGGAACCAGGATCGCTGCCGTCGCACGTACTGGCGCGTGCCGATATAGGTCCGCTCCTGGGCGGTCTCGAGGTCGTATTCGCCGTCGAGGTGGGCCAGGACCTGGCTGTAGCCGATGGCCTGCGATGCGGTGCGGCCCTGCCGCAGACCGATCCCGCACAGCGCGTCGACCTCCGCGACGAGGCCGTCGCGGAACATCGCCGCCGTACGGGTGCGTACCCGCTCGTCGAGTTCGGACCGCTCGCGGTCGATGCCGATGATCGTCGTCCCCCATCGGGGCTCGCCGATCGTCGGCGCGGACGCGGCGAACGGTCGGCCGGTGATCTCCACGACCTCCAGGGCACGGACGATCCGTCGGCCGTCGGTGTCCAGGATCGTCCGCGCCGCGGCCGGGTCGACGACGGCCAGGTGCGCGTGCAGCGCGGGGGCGCCGATCTCGTCGAGTCGCGCCTCGTAACGGGCGCGCACATCCGGATCGGTGGCCGGGAACTCCCAGTCGTCCAGGAGCCCCTGGACGTACATCATCGAGCCGCCGACGATGATCGGGGTCGTCCCCGCCGCCAGGAGATCGTCGATCACGGCGGTGGCGGCGGCCTTGTATCCGGCGACGGTCGCCGTGTCGGTGACGTCCAGGACGTCGAACAGGTGGTGTTCGACACCCCGCCGTTCGGCGACCGGCGGCTTGGCCGTGCCGATGTCCATTCCGCGGTACTGCGCCATCGCGTCGACGTTCACGATCTCGCCGCCGAGCCGCTGGGCGAGGTCGAGTGCGAGCGCCGACTTCCCGCTGGCGGTGGGACCGATGACGGCCACCGGGACGATCATCGGTCGATCCCGGCGGGACGGACGGTCGCCACGGTGTATCCGACGCCGAAGGGCGCGCCGGCGTAGCGGACGTCCACGCGCGGGCGCCCGGCGACCGCTCCGGAATCGACGAGTCCGGCGAGGACCTGCAGTGGGACGCGACCGCCGACGCCCTCGGCGTCGCAGGCGGCGGGATCGAGTCGGGCGAGGGCGGCGACGTCGCCCGCACCGATCGCATCGTCGATCGTCTTCTGCAGGCGGTGCGCACTGTCGCGGTCGCCGCCGCCCGGTGCCGACGGCGTCAACGCGGTGGCGCCGTCGGCGACGACGAGCACCCCGACCGGGGAGGGATCGGCGGCGAGGGCGGCGGCCAGGGCGCGGCCCGCCGCCGCCGCGTCCTCGGGCGACGTGTCGCTCGCGGACATCATCGGCTCCAGCGTGGCCGCGGGGGCGCTCTCGCCCCGCATCCAGCACGCGAGGAGCATCGGCAGCGGGGCGGCGAGGTCGTCGGCGGCGGGTGACGCGGAGACCGGTACCTCACTCCCGTAGGCGGACAAACGCCTGGTGGGGCCGTCGACACCGAGCACGATCCACCGATCGGCCGCCTCTCCCAGCGACCGGCACGCCAGAAGTGCGGCGGTCCGGACATCGGTCGCCTCGACCGCGTCCGGACCTGACAATCGGGGCACCAGAAGGGGCGCACTCGGGACGATCGCAAGCTCGGCTAACACCCGTCCGACGCTACCGGCAGCCGCCCGGCTTCACCCAAATGCCGACGGGTGGCCCCGCATCGACGGCTGACCTGCTTGAATGAAGACCGATAGTGACCGGCAGCCGTGACGCGCGGCGATACACGACCAGAGGGACCTCGAGATGACCAACCCGACACCCGCCCCGAAGCCCGGACCGTCGACGTCCGCCCCCAAGCCCGGCCCCCGCCCCGGCCCCGGACCGCGACCGAGCGCAGGCGGGCCGGTCCCCGCGGTTCCCGTGCACCATGTCGCCGTCGGCGATCCGCACCGGTTCGGGCGCATCGACGACGACGGCACCGTGTGGCTGATCACCGCGGCAGGCGAGCGTGAGATCGGCTCGTGGCAGGCGGGCACCCGTGAGGAGGGACTCGAGCACTTCTCCCGTAAGTTCGCCGACATCGCGACCGAGGTCGAGATCCTCGAGGAACGGCTGGCCGCCCGGTCCGGCGATCCGCGCAAGACGCAGACCGCCGCGTCGCAGATCCTCGAATCGCTGCCGACCGCACAGGTCATCGGCGATGTGGACGAGCTCACCCGTCGTCTCACCGCGATCGTCTCGACCGCCGACGACGTCGCCGAAGCGGCCAAGTCGGAGCGCAACGAGCAGCGCGCGGCAGCGGTCGCGCGCAAGGAGGAGCTGGCCGCCGAGGCCGAGACGATCGGCGCCGAGGGCACCTCGTGGAAGGCCGGCGGCGACCGTCTGCGCGCGATCCTCGACGAGTGGAAGACCATCAAGGGCGTCGACCGCAAGACCGACGACGCGCTCTGGAAGCGGTTCTCCAAGGCCCGCGACTCGTTCAACCGCCGGCGCGGCGCCTACTTCGCCGAACTCGACCGCGAACGCGCGGGGGCCCGCAGCCGCAAGGAGGAGCTGATCGAACAGGCCGAGGCGCTGTCGTCGTCCACCGACTGGGGTCCCACCGCGGGCAGGTACCGCGACCTGCTCGCCGAGTGGAAGGCCGCCGGTCGCGCGCCGCGGGACACCGACGATGCGCTGTGGGCGCGGTTCAAGGCGGCGCAGGACGTGTTCTTCGCCGCCCGCAACGCGGTGAACGCCGAACGGGACGCCGAGTTCGACGAGAACGCGAAGGCCAAGCTGGCTCTTCTGGCCGAGGCCGAGGCCGCCATCGACCCCGCGGCGGACCTCGACGCCGCCCGCCGCGTGTTCCGCACCTTCCGCGACAAGTGGGAGGAGATCGGCAAGGTCCCGCGCGATCAGATGCACGCGCTCGAGAACCGTGTGCGCGCGTTGGAGAAGGCGCTGCGCGAAGCCGAGGACTCCGAATGGACCCGCACCGATCCCGAGGCGCAGGCACGCGCGGCGCAGTTCGTCGAACGTGCCGAGAAGCTCGAGGAGCAGGCGGCGAAGGCCGCCGAGGCCGGTAAGGACCGGGACGCCGCGAAACTCCGCGAGCAGGCCGCTCAGTGGCGCGAGTGGGCCGCCGCCGCGCAGTCGGCGCTCACCGACCGCTGACCCGACGATCCGCCCGCTCGGCCGGAACCGGCCGGGCGGGACCGGACGCTACTCCTCGTCGGTCGTCTTCGGGTCGTCGCCGATGACCTTCTGCAGGGAGCGGCCGAGCGCCTCCTGTTCGGCGGCTCGCTCGCGGCGTTCGGCTTCGAGCGCCAAGTGGTAATTGGTGCGCGCCCAGACCGCGCGCGCCCAGTGGAACGTCAGCACGATCACGACGATCCAACCGACGATCAGGCCGATGCCCGCCCCGGACGGTGCCTGCATGTCCACCGAGTCGACGCCGACGGTGTTGCGCGTCCAGATGGCCAGCATGCCGGCCACCGCGGTGACCGCCGATCCGCACAGAGCGATCAGCGCGAAGACCCAGCGGCGGGTCACCAAGGCCAGCAGAGAGAAGCCGATCGCGAAGATCAGCGTCATGTAGACGAAGATCTTCGACGGCAGCGAGGTGTGCTCGGCGGCGGCCGTCTCGGTGAACGTCAGGACGTCGAGCCCCTTGGCCTCACCCGCGTGCGGAAGCACCAGGGTCACCAGCAGGATCAGGATGCAGACCGCCACGACGAGCGCGCGACCGCCGGGATCGATCTCGCCCGCCACCTTGCGTTCGGTCTTGCGTAGATCGTCCTCGTACTCGCCGAACGTCGCACGATCGTCGGTCCGGTGGTTCGGGTTCGGTTCTGATGCACTCATGAACAGCCTCCTGTGCCGCAGCCAGATGTGGCCGGTTCGATCGGTGCGGCTCCGATCGTGGGCATGCCGAGTCCCACGCCGACGGGCGCGGTGGTCGGGAGGGTGCCCGCCTCGTGCGCATCGCCCGCGCGGGTCCGGCGGACCGACGCGACGCCGGCGTCGGCGACGAGGTGGTGCGGCGCCGCCCCGGTGATCGTGCTCGTCACGACGTCACCCGGTCGGATGTCGGTGCGATCACCGGCCGCGAAGTGGACCAGGCGGCCGTCTCGGGCGCGCCCGGTCATCCGCCCGGTCGCCGAGTTCTTGCGTCCCTCGTCGGCGACGACGAGGAGTTCGACGTCCGATCCGATCAGGCGCGTGTTCTCGTCGAGGCAGATGCGCTCCTGCAACGCGATGAGGCGCTGGTAACGCTCGGTGACGACCTCGGGCGGAACCTGATCGTCCATGGTGGCCGCCGGAGTTCCGGGCCGCGCCGAGTACTGGAAGGTGAACGCGCTCGAGAACCGCGCCTTCTCCACGACGTCGAGTGTCTCGAGGAAGTCCTCCTCGGTCTCGCCCGGAAAGCCGACGATGATGTCGGTCGTGATCGCCGCGTGCGGCATCGCCTCACGGACGCGGTCGAGGATCCCGAGGAACTTCTTCTTGCGGTAGCTGCGACGCATCGCCTTGAGCACGCGGTCCGAACCGGACTGCAGCGGCATGTGCAGTTGCGGGCAGATGTTCGGGGTCTGCGCCATCGCCTCGATGACGTCGTCGGTGAACTCGGCCGGATGCGGTGAGGTGAAGCGCACGCGCTCGAGCCCCTCGATGTCGCCGCATGCGCGCAGGAGCTCGGCGAACGCGCCGCGGTTGCGCGGAGTGTCCGGATCGGCGAACGACATGCCGTACGCGTTCACGTTCTGCCCGAGGAGCGTCACCTCCAGGACGCCCTGATCGACGAGCGCCCGCACTTCCGCGAGGACGTCGCCGGGACGGCGGTCGACCTCTTTGCCGCGCAACGACGGCACGATGCAGAAGGTGCAGGTGTTGTTGCAGCCGACCGACACGGAGACCCATCCCGAGTAGGCGGAGTCACGGCGGGCGGGCAGGGTCGACGGGAACGTCTCCAGCGAGTCGAGGATCTCGACCTGCGCCTGCTCGTTGTGGCGGGCGCGATCGAGCAGCGCGGGCAGCGAGCCGATGTTGTGGGTGCCGAAGACGACGTCGACCCACGGCGCCTTGCGCAGTACGACGTCCTTGTCCTTCTGGGCGAGGCAGCCGCCCACGGCGATCTGCATGCCGGGCCGGGCCGACTTGACGGGCGCGAGGTGCGACAGGTTGCCGTACAGCTTGTTGTCGGCGTTCTCCCGGATCGCACACGTGTTGAACACCACCAGATCGGCGTCTGCGCCGTCGGTGGCGGCGACGTAGCCCGCGTCTTCGAGCAACCCGGAGATCCGTTCGGAGTCGTGGACGTTCATCTGGCACCCGAACGTCCGAACCGAATACGACTTGACCTGTCCACCACTCACCCCTCCAGATTACGGGGTGGGGCAAATCGAGCCGAACTCACGACGCGTCGCACCGGACACACCGGTATTCGCGATCTTGCCGCCGTGCGGAACCTCGCACAACTACCGTTAGTCCGTATGAGCGACGAGAACGTCACACCGATGATCGCGATGAGGAACGTCCAGAAGCATTACGGCGACCTGCATGTGCTCCGCGACATCGACATCGAGATCCCCCGCGGCCAGGTGGTCGTCGTCCTCGGCCCCTCGGGTTCGGGCAAGTCGACGCTGTGCCGCACCATCAACCGCCTCGAGCCGATCGATTCCGGCGAGATCCGCATCGAGGGCGAACTGCTGCCCGATGAGGGCCGCGACCTGGCGCGTCTGCGATCGGACGTCGGCATGGTCTTCCAGTCCTTCAACCTGTTCGCTCACAAGACCATCCTGCAGAACGTCACCATCGGCCCGACCAAGGTCCGCAAGCAGAGCAGGGCCGACGCCGACAAGCACGCCATGGAACTCCTCAAGCGCGTCGGCGTCGAAGCGCAGAAGAACAAGTACCCGGCGCAGTTGTCCGGCGGTCAGCAGCAGCGCGTGGCGATCGCCCGGTCGCTCGCGATGGATCCCAAGGTGATCCTGTTCGACGAACCGACGTCGGCGCTCGACCCCGAGATGGTCTCCGAGGTCCTCGACGTGATGGTCTCCCTGGCCAAGGAGGGCATGACGATGGTCGTCGTGACCCACGAGATGGGCTTCGCCCGCAAGGCGGCCGACCGGGTCCTGTTCATGGCCGACGGGGCGATCGTCGAGGACACCGACCCGGAGAGCTTCTTCACCGCACCGGAGTCCGAGCGCGCTCGCGACTTCCTGTCGAAGATCCTGGGCCACTGACATGCGCGGACATCCGGTGATACGCAGACTGGCAGTCGTCGCGGCGGTCGTCGCGGTGCTGGCGACCGCACTGTCTGCCTGCGGCAGCTCCGAACCGAGGAATCTCCTCGACTCGATCCGCAACGGAAAGGTGATCCTGGGCACCAAGTTCGATCAACCGGGCCTGGGTCTGCAGAAGCCCGACGGCTCGATCATCGGCTTCGACGCCTCGGTGTCGGAGTACGTGGTGAACCACATCGCCGACGAGATGGGCGTGCGGCACCCGGAGATCAGTTGGCGCGAGACCCCGTCGGCCCAGCGTGAGACGCTGATCAACAACGGCGAGGTCGACACCATCGCCGCCAGCTACTCGATCAACGCGGACCGCTCGTCCAAGGTCGCCTTCGCCGGCCCCTATCTGGTGACTTACCAGGGCCTTCTCGTCCGGAAGGACGACGACACGCTGAACTCCCTCGAAGACCTCAACAAGGGTCGCAAACTGTGCTCCGTGACCGGGTCGACCTCCGCGCAGAACGTGAAGGCCCAGCTCCCGAACGTGCAGTTGCAGGAGTACGACACATACTCCTCGTGTGTCGAGGCGCTGCGACGAGGCAAGGTGGACGCCCTCACCACCGATGAGACGATCCTGGCCGGCTACTCCGCCTGGTATCCGGACGAGTTCAAACTCGTGCCGATGACCTATCTGAAGGACGCGTGCGTCAAGGACGCGCTCAAGAAGGGCGGGGCGCCGTTCTCCACCGAGCGCTACGGCATCGGCATGGCCAAGGAGTACCCGGAGGCCGTCGACGCCGTGAACAAGGCGATCTCGGCGATGCTCGTCGCGCCTGCGGGCGGACAGTCGCCGTGGGAGAAGGCCCTGCGCGACAACCTCGGCGACGAAGACGTCGACTCGTTCGTCGAACGGGCGAACGCCCCCGGATCCAAGTACGACCTGTTCCCCGACGTCGGCGACCTCGATTTCGTCACCGCACCGTCGACACCGTGCGAAGGAGTCGCCTCATGAGTGAACTCTGGGACTCGATGGGCCCACAGCTGTGGCCCGCGTTCTGGGTGACCATCAAGCTCACGATCTATTCGGCGATCGGAGCCCTGATCTGGGGCACGGTCCTGGCCGCCATGAAGGTGTCGCCGGTACCGGTGATGCGTGGATTCGCGACCGTCTACGTGAACATCGTCCGCAACACGCCCCTCACGCTGATCGTGCTGTTCTGCTCGGTCGGCCTCTACCAGAACCTCGGACTGGCGTTGGCCGCGGAGAACTCGTCGTTCATCCAGACCAACAACTTCCGGCTGGCCGTGCTCGCGTTCATCCTCTACACGGCGACGTTCGTCTGTGAGACGCTGCGCTCGGGCATCAACACGGTCCCCGTCGGGCAGGCCGAGGCCGCACGGTCGATCGGCATGTCGTTCCCACAAGTGCTCGGACTGGTGGTGCTCCCCCAGGCGATGCGCGCGGTGATCGCCCCGATGGGCTCGGTGCTGATCGCCCTCACGAAGAACACGACGATCGCCTCGATCATCGGCGTCGCCGAGGCGTCGTTGCTGATGAAGACCGAGTTGGAGAGCCACGGCAGCCAGATCCTGGCGATCTTCGCGATCATCGCCGTCGGTTTCATGATCATCACGCTCGCCGAAGGCGCACTCTTCGGCTGGGCGTCCAAGCGTTGGGTGGTCCGACGATGACACAGCAGGCGACAGTCCTCTACGACGCGCCCGGACCGAAGGCCCGGCGGCGCAACGCGATCATCACCGTCGTCTTCGGTGCGATCGTGATCGCCGCGCTCGCGTACGTGATCTGGATCCTCAACGACAACGGACAGTTCACCTCCGAGAAGTGGAGTCCGTTCGTCACCGAAGGCGGCACCTGGACCACCTGGATCCTGCCCGGCCTCTGGGGAACGCTCAAGGCCGCCGCCGCGTCGATCGTGCTGGCGCTGATCGTCGGCGCCGTCCTCGGCGTCGGCCTACTCTCCGAGCATCGCTGGGTGCGTGGGATCTCCGGTGCACTGGTGGAGATATTCCGCGCCATCCCGGTGCTGATCCTGATCTACTTCGCGTACTACTTCTTCGCCGAGTACGCGATCGTGCCGTCGTCACAGTTGGCGTTCGCCGCCGTCGTGTTCGGGCTGACGTTCTACAACGGTTCGGTGATCGCGGAGATCCTCCGCGCGGGCATCGCCTCACTGCCGAACGGGCAGAGCGAAGCGGCCAAGTCGATCGGTATGCGCAAGTCGCAGATGATGCGCATGGTGCTGCTGCCCCAGGCCGTCACGGCGATGCTTCCCGCCCTGGTCTCGCAGATGGTGATCGCGCTCAAGGACAGCGCGCTCGGCTACGCCATCGGCTACATCGAAGTGGTCCGGTCGGGTATCAAGACCGCGTCGTACTTCGGCAACTACCTGCCCGCGCTCGTCGTGACCGCGATCATCATGATCATCGTCAACTTCGCCCTCACGTCCCTGGCCAACCGCTTGGAGCGACGTCTCCGGGAGGGCAGGCGCGCCAAGTCGGCGGCCACCGCGGCGGTCGATCTCGCCGCGGTGGACTAGGCCGGAGGAGGCGCGGGCCCGGCCGCGGGCCGTTCCGCCGCGCTAGCCGTTCCGACGAGCCGCGATGACGTCCTTGACGACCGCGGTGATGACATCGGGCGGGTAGCCGCGGCGGCCGAGCGCGCCGGAGAGCCGTCGATACGCCTTGGCGCGGAGCGCTCGGTCGGCGAGTTCGTCGGCGTCGAAGGTCAGCTTCTTCTCGGCCAGCGCGTAGGCGTTCTGGCGTTCGTCCTCGGGGTCAATCGTCTCCAGGGCGTCGGCGACGATGTCGTCGGCGATCCCCTTGGTGCGCAGTTCGCGTCGCAGCGCGTGCCGCCCGCGACCGGAGTTCGCATGCCGGGACCGCACCCACTCGTGGGCGAACTCCTCGTCGTCGAGGAGCTTCCATTCGTCGAGTCGGGTCATCGTCGCCGACACCTCGTCGGCGGTGAATCCCCGAGCGACGAGACGATCCTGCATCTCCTGACGACTGCGGGCCCGCGCGCCGAGGAGCCGCAGTGCGGCGTCCCAGGCGGACGGGCCCGAGCGATCCGGCCCAGATCCGTCAGCGGTGTCTGCGGCCTTCCTCATCACGACTAGAAATCGACGGGTTCGGGGGCGACGTCTTCGGGCACGTCGCGACGACCGATGCCGAGCTTGTCCTTGATCTTGCCCTCGATCTCGTTGGCGACGTCGGGGTTCTCCATCAGGAAGGTCCGAGCCTTCTCCTTGCCCTGACCGAGCTGGTCACCCTCGTAGGTGAACCACGATCCGGACTTGCGGATGAAGCCCTCGGCCACACCGAGGTCGATCAGCGACCCCTCGCGGCTGATGCCGTGACCGTAGAGGATGTCGAACTCGGCCTGCTTGAACGGCGGTGCGACCTTGTTCTTGACGACCTTCACACGCGTGCGGTTGCCCACCGCGTCGGTGCCGTCCTTGAGCGTCTCGATACGACGGACGTCCAGGCGCACCGACGAGTAGAACTTGAGTGCCTTACCGCCGGTCGTCGTCTCCGGCGATCCGAACATGACGCCGATCTTCTCACGCAGCTGGTTGATGAAGATCGCGGTGGTGTTCGAGTTGTTCAGACCGGAGGTCATCTTCCGGAGCGCCTGACTCATCAGACGTGCCTGCAGACCGACGTGGCTGTCGCCCATCTCGCCTTCGATCTCGGCCTTGGGCACCAGCGCGGCCACCGAGTCGATCACCAGGATGTCCAGCGCACCCGAACGGATCAGCATGTCGGCGATCTCGAGGGCCTGCTCGCCGGTGTCGGGCTGGGACACCAGAAGCGCGTCGACGTCGACGCCGAGCTTGGCGGCGTAATCCGGGTCGAGTGCGTGCTCGGCGTCGATGAACGCCGCGATACCGCCCTGAGCCTGCGCATTGGCCACAGCGTGGAGCGCGACGGTCGTCTTACCCGACGACTCCGGACCGTACACCTCGACGATGCGGCCGCGGGGCAGTCCGCCGATGCCGAGGGCGATGTCGAGAGCGACCGAACCGGTCGGGATGACCTCCATCGGGGGCCGCGTGTCTTCGCCCAGGCGCATGACCGAGCCCTTGCCGAAGTTCTTGTCGATCTGCTCGAGGGCGATGTCGAGCGCCTTCTGACGGTCGGTGACGGGTGCCATTGTGGTCTCCTCGTTCTGGTCGGACTGGTCCGTTGTCGCTGCGGGTGGAACGTCCGGGGTCGGTTCGCTCTCTTGTGGCGATGTGATCACCGTAGAGTCGACCTCTGACAATTTCGTCGTGCCGCTCCGAAGGGCTGCCGTCGCGCTGGTGCTCCGAGTGTTCTGCTGTGTGCTCATACTAGGTCGGACGCGACGGACGGCTCTCCGGTTCCACTACAGTCTAGCGAACAGATGTTCGAGAGCAAGCGACACGCCCGGACATCGCGTCGCGGAACCCGAGGGGAAGGCTCTGCCCGGGCGTTCTCACCAGCGTTCGGGCGGGACGTCGAACTCTCTGCACAGGGCGCGCCACACCTCGCGCGGATCCACCCCGTCCTCGATGGCCTGGGCTCCGGTGCGCCCGCCGAGCTCGACGAGGACGTGATCGTTGAGCATCGCGTCGGCGCGGCGTCGCCCGAACTCGAGGTCGGTGAGTTCGGCGAACTCGGTCAGTCTCACGGGTGCGTGCTCCTTTCGAGCAGTCGATGGGCCAGGCGTACCGGGTCGGCGGCCGTCGCGGCGGTGGCGCCGATCCGGCGGGCCGCGGACGCGTACGAGTCGTCGTCGAGGACGCGTGCGACGGCCGCGGCGATCGCGGTCGGATCCGCCGGTCGTACGATCACGCCGCAGCCGGCGCGCCGCACCCGATTGGCCAGCTCCCACTGGTCTCCGCCGCCCGGGACGGTGACGATCGGGACTCCGGCGACCAGTGTCTTGGCCAGCATGCCGTGCCCCGCCCCGCAGATCACGACGGCCGTCTCGGAGAGGATCTCGTCCTGTCGGGCGGTTCCGGCGACGAGCGCGGCCAGGGCGGCGACGTCGTCCGGCGGGGGTGTCAACGCCGAGTACACGGCACGGATCGGCCGCGTCGCCGAGAGTTCGGCGAGTGCGGCGAGTGCGGCACGCCCGAGGTCGGCCTCCCCCGACCTCGCCGTCGACGGCGCGATCAGCACGATCGGACCGTCGCCGACCGGCCGTGGAAAGAGCTCCGTCGTCGGCTCGTGTGCGAGCGGTCCGATCAGGTGGGTGCGGGCGGGCCAGTCCGGTCGCGGTTCCTCCAGGCCGGGCAGGGTGGCGACGAAACGAGCCGCGGGCGCCGGCTCGGGCGGCAGGGAGATGCCGCGGCGGGCGGACGCCGTCGCACGACGGCCCGCCGCCCTGGCCCGGGCGCTCATCGCACGGAGCACCGCATCGCGCAGCCGACCGCCGACGCCCGTTCCGGCCGCCAGGCCGGCGCCGATCGGCGGAAGTCCGCGGGACTGGTCGTAGAGCGGATGCGGCGACAGCTCGATCCACGGGACGCCCAGCAGCTCGGCCGCCCAGCCGCCCGCCCGGGTGATCGTGTCGCTGACCACCAGGTCCACACCGGCCGATGCCAGCTCGGGTTCGAGCGCCGTGGCCATCCGTGCGGCGCGCCCGGTGAGTTTGGCGCCCGCATCGTCATCGTCGTCCTCCGGCAACGCCGCCAGACCGGGCAGCTCCCGGACCGTGACGCCGGCCGGTACACGCTGGTCGAGCCAGCGCACGCCGGTGTAGACGATCACCTCGTCGCCCGACCGAGCGAATCTCTCCGCGAGCCCCAGCGCGGCGAACGCGTGGCCGGCATCCGAGCCGGCCACGACGGCGACGACCGTCAGTGCTTCTCCGTGTCGACCGCCGGTGTCGTCTGACCGGCCGCCGCCTGTCCCGGCGCGGCCTGGCCGCCCGCGGGCAGCGAGCCCATGCTGGCGCGGATCTGCTCGAGGCGCGCGTGACCGGCCATCTGGACGCCCGCGGCCTCGACCTCGGCCATGCGGCCGGCCACCGACCCCTTGGCGAGTTCGGCCGAGCCGAGCGCGGTGGCGTAGCGTCGTTCGATCTTGTCGCGGACCTGATCCAGGTTCGGCGTGTTGCCGGGCGCCGCGAGCTCGCTCATGCTGTTGAGCGAGGCGCTGACCTGCTCCTGCATCTTGGCCTGCTCGAGCTGGCTGAGGAGTTTGGAGCGCTCGGACAGCTTCTGCTGCAACGCCATCGCATTGCGTTCGACGGCCTGTTTCGCCTGCGCCGCGGCGGTCAGCGACTGATCGTGCAGCACCTTGAGGTCTTCGACGTTCTGTTCGGCGGTGACCAGCTGCGCGGCGAACGCCTCGGCGGCGTTGGTGTACTCGGTGGCCTTGGCGGTGTCACCCGCGGCCGAGGCCTGGTCGGCCAACGAGAGCGCCTGGCGGGTGTTGCCCTGCAGCTTCTCGATCTCCTCGAGCTGGCGGTTGAGTCGCATCTCCAGCTGACGCTGATTGCCGATCACCGCGGCCGCCTGCTGGGACAGCGCCTGGTGCTGGCGCTGCGACTCCTCGATGGCCTGCTGGATCTGGACCTTGGGATCGGCGTGCTCGTCGATCTTCTGATTGCCGAGCGCCATCAAGTAGCGCCATGCCTTCACAAAGGGGTTCGCCATGCCTGTTTCCTCAAATTTTCTCGTATTCGAAAGCTCACCGGCCGTGCGCGGACGATCAGGCCGCGGCCAGGGCCGCGGTCTGCTGCTCTCCCTGGGGAGCGATCACTTCGACCACCGCGTCGGTCGGCGCGACGACGCCGACCGGCGACATCGCACCGGCGACGTCGCGCAGCACGTCGGCGATCTCCACTTCGAGGGCCACGCAGATCGACGCGAGCAGTTCGCTCGACGCCTCCTTCTGGCCGCGCTCCACCTCGGACAGGTATCCCAGGCTCACTCGCGCGTCCGTCGACACCTCGCGCAGCGTCCGACCCTGGTCGGTCCGGACCCGCCGCAGCTGGTCGCCGATAGCCTCGCGCAACAGAAGTGTCACGTGTGTTCCTCCCGCGTTCGGGTCGCCGATGGTTCTACTCATATCTGTGCCGACGACACTAGCGGAATTTCGCATCCGTCGCCGCTGCATGGGCCGAGCGTCGCAGCGCGATCGCCTGCCACACGTAGTCCAGGCCCGTGATCACGGTCGCGACGACCGCCGCGATCATGAACACCCAGCCGACCGTGTGCAGCACTCCGTGCAACGGAAGGACGAACAATCCGATTCCCACGCACTGGAGCAGGGTCTTGAGCTTTCCCCCGCGACTGGCCGGGATCACCCCGTGTCGGATCACCCAGAACCGCAGGAGCGTCACACCGATCTCGCGGAGCAGGATCACCACGGTGACCCACCACGGCAGGTCGCCCAGTATCGACAGTCCCAGCAGCGCGGCGCCGATCAACGCCTTGTCCGCGATCGGATCGGCCATTTTCCCGAAGTCGGTCACCAGATTCCAACTGCGCGCGATCCGACCGTCGATCTGATCGGTGATCGCGGCGACGGCGAAGATCACGAAGGCGATCACCCGCCACAGGTCCGAATGTCCGTTGTCGACGAACAGGGCGACCACGAACACCGGGACCAGCACGATGCGGAACAGCGTCAGTGCATTCGCCAGGTTGACCACCGGCGGCGCCGACTGATCGGCCACTGCGCGCTGTTCGGGTTCAGTCACGCTCACCAGACTATCGGCCGCTGTTCTCGGCGACCGCTGCGGGGAGTCCCCGGGTCGGCGACTATTGTTGTCTCCTATGTCAGACGCCCCCGTCGCCAACCGCCCCGACCACTCGTCGGAGATCGTGGTGCGGCGAGCCAGGACGAGCGACGTGCCCCGGATCAAGGCGCTGATCGACGTCTACGCGGGCAGGATCCTCCTGGAGAAGAACCTGGTGACCCTGTACGAGGCGGTCCCCGAGTTCTGGGTGGCCGACCTCGACGGGCTGGTCGTCGGATGCGGCGCGCTCCACGTGCTGTGGGCCGACCTCGGCGAGGTGCGCACGGTGGCGGTCGACAAGTCGTACTCCGGCCGCGGCATCGGCCACAAAGTGGTGGGCCGACTCCTGGACGTGGCCCGCGACCTCGAATTGGAGCGCGTCTTCGTCCTCACTTTCGAGACGACGTTCTTCTCGCGCCACGGTTTCGTCGAGATCGACGGCACACCCGTGACGAAGGAGGTGTACGAGGAGATGACACGCTCCTACGACACCGGTGTCGCCGAGTTCCTCGATCTGAGCTTCGTCAAACCGAACACGCTCGGCAACACGCGCATGCTCGCCCACCTCTGACCCGATTGGATCCCGTGATGACGATCTTCCACGTCGAATACACCTACGCCCCCGAAGCCGCCGCGATCCGCGACGAGCACCGGCCCGCGCACCGCGAGTACCTGGGCGGGCTGCACGAGGCCGGGTCGCTGCTGTACGTCGGACCGTTCGCCGACGGCTCCGGTGCGGGCCTGATGATCGTCGCCGACGACGAGGCGCAGGCGCGCCGGCTCCTGGCCGACGACCCGTTCGCGTCCGTCGGCGCGATCGCCGCGACGACCGTCCGCGAGTGGACGCAGGTGTTCGGCCCCTTCTGAGAGCCGCCCTCCGGCCCGGTTACGTCCGAGCCGCTCGTCGCCGGGACACCACCAGGCTCGCAATGGTCGTCACGGCGAGCACACCGCCGATGACACCCAGCGACACCGGCGTCGAGATCTCGGGCACCGGCACCGACTCACCGCCGTTGACGAAGCCGAGGGTGTTCTCGTGCAGCGCGTGGAGCACCAGTTTGACGCCGATGAACCCGAGGATGATCGACAGACCGTAGGACAGGTAGATGAGCTTGTCGAGCAGTCCGCCGAGCAGGAAGTACAGCTGGCGAAGCCCCATCAGGGCGAACGCGTTGGCGGTGAACACCAGGTAGGGCTCCTGAGTGAGCCCGTAGATCGCCGGGATCGAGTCCAGGGCGAAGAGGACGTCGGTGAAGCCGATGACGATCAGCACCAGCAGCAGCGGGGTGACCATGAGTCGTCCGCCGCGCCGGGTGACGAGGCGGTCGCCGTCGTATTCGTCGCTGGTGCGGAAGATCTTCTTGACCAGTCGCTCGAGCCGGCCCTCACGCTCGCGCTCGTGTTCGACCGGCTCGTCGCTCTCGCGGAGCAGCTTGACCGCGGTGAACAGCAGGAACAGTCCGAACAGGTAGAACACCCAACTGTAGGCGTCGATG
The DNA here is from genome assembly GCF_014197435.1 of Gordonia humi. NCBI lineage: Bacteria > Bacillati > Actinomycetota > Actinomycetes > Mycobacteriales > Gordoniaceae > Gordonia > Gordonia humi. The sequence goes on along the minus strand of NZ_JACIFP010000001.1, from coordinate 2,925,624 downwards.
GCGGCCGCGCCGACGGCGATGAACGCGCCGCGCATCACCAGCGCCATCACGATGCCCAGCAGGAGGACCTTCTGCTGGTAGATCCGTGGAACGGCGAACTTGGTCATGATGACCACGAAGACGAACAGGTTGTCGACCGACAGCGCCTTCTCGGTGACGTAGCCGGCGAAGTACTCGCCGCCGTACACCCCGCCCCACTGCCACCAGACGAAACAGCCGAAGACCACGGCGAACCCGATGTAGACGGCCGACCAGAACCCGGACTCGCGGAGCGTCGGCTCGTGCGGGGTCCGCACGTGAGCGAAGAAGTCGAAGACGAACAGACCCAGGATCACCGCTCCGGTGATCAGCCAGGTGGTCAGCGAGACATGCATAGAAAAAACCTCCAGCGTGCACAAGTAGTCGTGCGATGCCAGAGGTCTCTCCCACCGTCGCTGCGAGGCGACGGCGACGCTACCGGGACGAGAGGCCACAGATCCGATCGGCGGGTGCGGCGTCGTCCGTATTGACGAGAGCGTCTACGAAGCGGGGATACTCCCCTCGTCGATCTGCGCGTCAGTCTACGGAAGGTTCGTCCGACTCGCCACCCCCGGTGATCGAGGCGATCACTCCGGCGAGGTCCTCGGGTTTGACGAGCACCTCGCGCGCCTTGGAGCCCTCGCTCGGCCCCACGACGCCGCGCGTCTCCATGAGGTCCATCAGACGACCGGCCTTGGCGAAACCCACGCGGAGCTTGCGCTGGAGCATCGACGTCGACCCGAACTGGCTCGACACCACGAGTTCGACGGCCTGCAGCAGATCGTCGAGATCGTTGCCGATGTCCTCGTCGATCTCCTTCTTGTCGGAGGCCTTCGCCGCCGTGACGCCCTCGGTGTACTCGGGTTCGGACTGCTCCTTGGTGAAGTCGACGACGGCCGCGATCTCCTCGTCGGTGATGAACGCACCCTGCATGCGGATCGGCTTGTTGGCGCCCATCGGCAGGAACAGTCCGTCGCCCATGCCGATGAGCTTCTCCGCTCCCGGCTGATCGAGGATCACCCGGGAGTCGGTCAGCGAGCTGGTCGCGAACGCCAGCCGCGACGGCACATTGGTCTTGATCAGACCGGTGACGACGTCGACCGACGGGCGCTGTGTGGCGAGCACCAGGTGGATGCCCGCCGCACGCGCCTTCTGCGTGATGCGGACGATGGCGTCCTCGACGTCACGCGGGGCCGTCATCATGAGGTCGGCGAGCTCGTCGACGATGGCCACGATGTACGGGTACGGCTTGTACACGCGTTCGGAGCCGAGCGGCGTCGTGATCTCCCCGGACCGCACCTTCGCGTTGAAGTCGTTGATGTGCCGCACACGCGAGGCCTTCATGTCCTGGTAGCGCTGCTCCATCTCCTCCACCAGCCAGGCGAGCGCGGCGGCCGCCTTCTTCGGTTCGGTGATGATCGGTGTGATCAGGTGCGGCACGCCCTCGTACGGGGTCAGCTCGACCATCTTCGGGTCGATGAGGATCATCCGCACATCCTCGGGCTTGGCGCGCGAGAGGATCGAGACGAGCATCGAGTTGACGAAGCTCGACTTACCCGAACCGGTGGAGCCCGCCACGAGCAGGTGCGGCATCTTGGCGAGGTTCGCACCGACGAAGTCGCCCTCGATGTCCTTGCCGAGGCCGATCATCAGCGGATGCTCGTCGAGCGAGATCTTGGGCGCTTCGAGGACGTCGGCCAGGCGCACCATCTCGCGGTCGGAGTTGGGCACCTCGATGCCGACCGCCGACTTGCCGGGGATCGGCGCCAGCAGGCGGATGTTGTCGGTGGCCGCCGCGTAGGCGATGTTCCGCTGCAGCTGCGTGATCTTCTCGACCTTGACCGCCGGGCCGAGCTCCACCTCGTAGCGGGTGACCGTCGGACCGCGCGTGTACCCGGTGACGGCGGCGTCGACCTTGAACTGCTCCAGGACCGAGTTGATGCGGTCGATCATGTCGTCGTTGGCCGTACTGCCCATCTTCGGCGGATCACCCGCGACGAGGAGATCCAGCGGCGGAAGCTGGTACTCGTCGTCGGAGGAGACCGCGGCGGCACGGGCAGGCGCACGCGGCGCGGGGTCGGGATCGGGCGCGGGGTCGACGATCGGGGCCGGCGTGCGGGTCGCGGCACGACGCGGCCGCGCGGGGGGTTCACCGACCGGTGCGGGCCGACGCGACGGCGGCTCGATGAGACCGATCGGTTCGGTGACCTCCAGATCGGGGACGATCGGCTCGGTCATCATGTCGTCCATATGAGCGTCGCGGTCCTGACCGGCGGTGCGACGGGACGGAGCCGCCGACGGCGAGGTCCGTGACGCTCGGTCGTGATCGGCGGCGTGCTCGCGACGCCGACGCGGCCGCGCCGGGGCCGCGGGCCGCTCCACCGAGCGCCGTCGCTGCTGCGGGCGCCTGCGCTCGTCGGGCGGGTAGTTGTCGTACGGGTCGCCGAAACCGTCGTCGTCGGTCTCGAACGGCGCATCATCGTCGTCCGCCGGCGCGGCGTCGTCGGCGTCGTCCGGCTCGGGCTCGTCGGTCTCCGCGTCGAAGTCCTCGTAGTCGTCGTAGTCCTCGTCGTACTCGTCGTAGTCGTAGTCACGGCCGAGTCCGAGGTAGTCCGAGGCTCCGGCGATCACATCGCGCAGGGTCCGACCCGAGAGCGCCAGCACACCGAACGCCGCGCACAGCAGATAGACCGGCACCGACAGCCACACGGTCACGGCGTCCGTGAGCGGGCCGCCCACCGCGTAGCCCGCGAAGCCCGCTCCGTGAGCGCGACCGTCGTAGTCGGTGGGCGCCCCTTGGATGAGATGCGACATGCCCAGCACGGCGATGCCGAGCAGCACACCGCCGCCGATGTTGCGCACACGGCGGTCCGCGTTCGGCGCGAAACGCATGAGAGCCACCGCCCACGCGACGAGAAGCACCGGGACGAGGAAGGCCAGCGCCCCCACGAGGGCGCGGACCGCGGCATCGATGAACGCACCGACCGGGCCGATCGCGTGGAACCACACGCCGACGGCGACCACGACGCCGAGGACGATCAGTCCGAGGGCGGCGCCGTCACGGCGCGGCGACGGCGCGTCGTCGCGGTGTGCGCCGATACGCGAGAGGTTGCCCACGCCCTTCGCGAGCATCGTCCATGCGGATGCGACGCCGTGACCGGTGGCGGCTATCGCCGAGGGACGGTGCATGTCCTGCGACCGGTTCGCGCTCCGCGGAGCGGGTCGCCCGGACGACGGCTTACGACCGCCGGACCTGGACGCCGCGGCCTTCCCGCCCTTGGCGGCTGCTCCTTTGGCGGCTGCGGGCTTCCGGTTCCCGCTCGCGCGCTGTCCGGACGCGCGAGAGCCGCCGGAGCCGGTGCGCGACGATCCGGCAGCCGCACGATTACGCGTGGTTGCTTCTGAAGCCATGCCCCCACCCTAGTGCCCGGCTTTCACAACAGTCACACCCGCAACACCGTAACGGGTGTTGTCGTGTCGAATTCGTGACCGTCGGGAGGATCGAGAGCACGACGCACCCGGGCTCAGAGCGATCGATCGGCTCCGGCGAGAGCGGCGACCGCGGTCTGCGAACCGGTGAACTTCACGTCGACCGGGGCACGACCGAACGCCCACAACAGCAGTTCGCCGGTGGTTCCGGTCACGGTGACCGGCTCGCCGCGCCCGGCGGTCAGCAGCTCGCGTCCGTCGACGCTGCCGAGGGTGACCCGCACCGGGGACGAGCGCAGGATCATCCGACCGGCCGTCTTGAGCGGCCGTTCGAGTGCTCGCTCCATCTCCGGGGTCAGCTTGCGCGGCAGGAACGGGCCCGCCGGGTCCGCTCCCCCGCGCAGCAGATCCTCGTGGTGGACGAACATCTCGGACAGATTGAGCAGCGAGTCGAGCGGCCGGAACGGCGAATACCAGGGTGGGCCGTCGAGGACGGCGGCTAGAAGCTCATCCCACGGTTTGGCCGCGTACGCGCGCTCCACCGAGCGAGTGTGCCAGGCGAGGAACGGAACGAACATGCCCGCGGCCGCGTCCGGACGTCGTTCCCGGAGGATCAGATGGACGGCGAGATCCCGCGCGGTCCAGCCCTCGCACATCGTCGGGACGTCGGGACCGAGCCCGCGCATCGTCTCGACGAGCCCGGCCCGTTCGGTCTTCGCCAGCGACACGGTCTAGTCGTCCTCTCCCACGGCGATCACGTTCGGCACGATCATCGGGCGGCGACGGTATTTGCCCGCCACCCAGCGGCCCACCGTGCGGCGGATGCCCTGGGCGATCCGGTGCGCATCCGTGACCCCCTCGTTCGCCAGCTCGGTGAGTGCCTTCTCCACCAGCACCACCGCCTCCGACAGCGCCTCCGGATCGTCGGAGAAGCCACGGCCGCTGACCGTCGGCGCGCTGACCGGGCGTCCGGTCGAGGCCTCGACGGCCACCGTGATGGCGATGAACCCGCCCTCGCCGAGCACCAGTCGGTCCGACAGGGTCGAGTCGCCGACGTCGCCGACCGACAGGCCGTCGACGTACACGTGGCCCACCGGTACCCGGCCGGTGATCTGGGCGCGACCGTCGACGAGGTCGACGACGACGCCGTCCTCGGCGAGCACGATGCGGTCGGACGGGACACCGGTCGCCTCGGCGAGCGCGGCGTTGGCGCGCAGGTGGCGCCATTCGCCGTGCACCGGCATCGCGTTGGAGGGCCGTACCGCGTTGTACAGGTACAGGAGTTCTCCGGCCGACGCGTGTCCGGACACGTGGACCTTGGCGCTGGCCTGGGTCACCACGGTGGCTCCGCGCTTGGCCAGGCCGTTGACCACGGCGAACACCGAGTTCTCGTTGCCCGGGATCAGCGACGACGCGAGGACCACGAGATCGTCGGCGCGGATGTTGATCTGGCGGTGCTCACCGCGCGCCATCCGGCTCAGGGCCGAGAGGGGCTCGCCCTGCGAACCCGTCGAGATCAGCACGAGCCGATGGTCCGGCAGCGTCGCGGCGGTGTCCATGTCGACGATCACGCCCTCGGGCACCGACAGGTACCCGAGCTCCTGCGCGATCTGCATGTTCCGCACCATCGAGCGGCCGACGAAGGTGACCCGGCGGCCGTGCCGGTGCGCGACGTCGACGATCTGCTGGATGCGGTGCACGTGGCTGGCGAACGAGGCGACGATGACGCGCTGTCTCGCCTTGCCGATGACGGTGTCGAGGACGCCGCCGATATCGCGTTCGGGGGTGACGAATCCGGGGACCTCGGCATTGGTGGAGTCGACGAGGAACAGGTCGACGCCCTCGTCGCCGAGACGCGAGAAACCCGCGAGGTCGGTCAGTCGGTTGTCGAGCGGCAGTTGGTCGAGTTTGATGTCGCCGGTGTGCAGCACCATGCCCGCCCCGGTGCGGATCGCCACGGCGACCGCGTCCGGGATCGAGTGGTTGACGGCGAAGAACTCACAGTCGAATCCGCCGAAGTCCTGGCGGTCGCCCTCGACCACCTGAACGAGTTTGGGCCGGAGACGGTGCTCACGGCACTTCGCGGCCACCAGCGCGAGCGTGAAACGCGAACCGACGACGGCGATGTCGGCGCGCATCCGGAGCAGGAACGGGACGGCGCCGATGTGATCCTCGTGACCGTGGGTCAGGACGACCGCCTCGACATCGTCCATCCGGTCCTCGATGTAGCCGAAGTCCGGGAGGATCAGGTCGACGCCGGGCTGCTGGTCCTCGGGGAACAGGACGCCGCAGTCGACGATCAGCAGCTTGCCGTCGTACTCGAAGACGGTCATGTTGCGGCCGATCTCGCCGATGCCGCCGAGTGCCACGACGCGCAGTCCGCCCGCGGGCAACGCGGGCGGCTGCCCGAGCCGGTCGATGATGTCGCCGGTCACGCCGATGCCGGTGGCTTCGGGGACGGCCGGCTTGTTGGCCTTGGTCTTCTTCGGCGCCGTGGCGAGGTCGGCGGGAGGTCCCGCGGGGCGGCCTGCGCGACGGCGACGCTGCGAACCGGACATCAGGCGATCACCTCCGCTGCGCGCAGATCGGCGATGAGCGCTTCGATCTGCGGGCCGTCGACGGGTACTTGCGGGAGTCTCGGATCGCCCACGTCCAGGCCGGTGATCCGGAGCGCGGCCTTGACCATGCTCACACCGCCGAGGCGACCCATCGCGTCGACGAGCGGCGACATGGAGTCGGCGAGAGTGCGGGCCGTGGCCAGATCGCCGGCCGCGACGGCGTCGCGCAGATCTCGCAGACGGCCGGGCACGAGGTGGCCGATGACGCTGACGAAGCCGGATGCGCCGATCGACAGCCACGGCAGGTTGATGGCGTCCTCGCCGGAGAGGAACTCCAGGTCGGTGGCGGCCATGATCTTGGCTGCGGCGTGCAGATCGCCCTTGGCGTCCTTGACACCGCGGATGTTCGGGTGCTCGGCCAGGCGCAGGATGGTGTCCGTCTCGACCGGGACCACGCTGCGGCCCGGGATGTCGTACACCAGCACGGGCAGATCGGAGGCGTCGGCGGCGGCCACGAAGTGCGCGTAGACGCCCGACTGCGGCGGCTTGCTGTAGTACGGCGCGACGATCAGCACGCCGTGGGCGCCGATCTCGGCCGAGTCCTTGATGCGCCGCACCGTCTCGGCGGTGTCGTAGCTGCCCGCACCCTGCACCACGCGCGCGCGGTCGCCGACCGCGTCGAGCACCACTTTGAGGAGTTCGTTCTTCTCCGGCACCGTGGTGGTCGGCGACTCCCCGGTGGTCCCGGACACGACGAGCCCGTCGCATCCACCGGACACCAGAGTGTCGGCGAGTTCGGCGGCCTTGTCGTAGTCGACCGTCCCGTCAGGAGTGAAGGGGGTCACCATTGCCACCGAAACAGTTCCGAACGGGTGTTCCACGCGCCCAGCGTCAGCCGAATCCATGCCGCTCAGGCTACCGTCTGAACGTCGCCGATCCGGTATCAGCCCTCGAAAACGAACGGCGACGTCGCCACGTGCGAGCCGTCGGCCAGTTCGCCGATCTCGAAGTCGCCGAACGCCGTCGGTGCGATCTCGACCAGCTGCCGCAGGCATTCGACGGCGAGCTGACGGATCTCCACGTCGGCGTGCTCGGTGGCACGCATGCCGATGAAGTGACGCCACGCGCGATAGTTGCCGGTGACGACGATCCGTGTCTCGGTCGCATTCGGCAGAACCGACCGAGCGGCCTGCCGCGCCTGCTTGCGTCGCAGTATCGCGTTCGGCACGCCGGAGAACTTGGCTTCGAGTTCGGTCAGGAGTTCGTTGTACGCCTCGCGGGAGGCGTCGGTCGCCTTGACGAACAGCTCCTCGAGCTTCGCGTCGCCGCGGATGGCGGGCGGCGCGACGACGTTGGAGTCGCGCGAGGGCACGAAGCGCTGGGAGAGCTGCGAATAGGAGAAGTGCCGGTGCCGGATCAGCTCGTGTGTGCACGACCGGGAGATCCCGGTGATGTAGAAGGTCACCGTCGCGTGTTCGAACAGCGAGGTGTGCCCCACCTCGAGGACGTGCCGCAGGTATCCGGCGTTGGTGGCGGTCCGCGGGTTCGGCTTGTCCCAGCTCTCATAGCAGGCGCGCCCGGCGAATTCGATGAGTGCTTCACTGCCGTCGACGTCGGTGGTCCAGTCGAGGTCGGCGGGCGGGGTGAACGCGGTCGCCGCCACGAGTTGGACTTTCAGCGGCACCAGTTCGGACACCGGGTCTCCTTGTCTCGAGGGCGATGCGGGCTCCGGGACTGCCGGAGCGATCCGCACCATTGTCCCCCGCGCACGCCGGGCCGGACTGGGCGGGGTGGTGTGCGAACCCGTGCCGTCGGCGCGCGCCCGCGCGCTTCTCGGCGCATCATGTGTCCATGAGTCTGCATCCGGTGCGCCGTCGCGCCGCCATGATCACCCTGTCCACCGCACTGCTCGTCGCGCCCGCGGCGGCGCCCGCCCTGGCGGGATCCGCCTCGGCCGCACCCACGAGCGGCATCACCGCACCGGCCGATCCGTCCTCGAAGGTCATCGTTCCGGGACGCGAGATCGGGCTGGCGGGCACGGACAACACGCGCACGCTGGCCGGCTACATCGGTCACGACGGCAAGCGGGTCAACGACCGTGTCCTGCGCAGCGACAACCTGTCGAAGATCACCGCGAACGACACGAGGATCCTGCGTGCCCGCGAGGTGCGGACCGTCGTCGATCTGCGGACCGTGTACGAGCGGACCGTGCAGCCCGATCGCCCGGTGCCCGGCGCACAGGTGATGGTCGCCGATGTGCTGGGCGGAGTGTCACCGATCAGCCTGATCGATCTGAAGCAGGCGTACGCCGAGTTCGTGACGAATGCGCAGGCGCGCCGCGAGATCCGACGCACGCTGCTCGCGGTCGAACGCACGGCGGCGACCGGCGGCACCACCCTCTACCACTGCTCGGCGGGCAAGGACCGCACCGGCTGGACCACCGCGGTCCTGCTGACGATCCTCGGTGTCGACCGCGCCACCGTCGACGCCGACTACCTCGCATCGAACCACTACCGCCACGCGAGCCCGAACGATCCGCTCAACGGGGTGAACATCGGACTGCTGAACACCTCGTATGCGGCGGCGGCGAAGACCTACGGCTCCGTGGACGGCTACATCCGCCACGGCCTGGGACTCTCCGACGCCGATATCGCATCGCTGCGAGCGAGCCTTCTGGTCTGACGCCGGACCCGACCGACACGTGTGCGGCGGTCACCCGTCGACCACGGCCGCATACGGGTCGGTGAGGTCTCGTCGCCGTCTCAGCCGCGGACCACCGCGCCCAGCTCGGTGTAGGTGTCCTCCCAGCCGTGGACGTGCACCGAGTCGATGCCGAGATCGGCGACGGGCCGGTCGTTGCCGCCCTCGTCGAGGCGATCGCCGAAGAACAGGATGTCGTCGGTGCTCAGCTCGAGGATCTCCATGAGCCGACGGGCGCCGAACGCCTTGTCGATACCCTTCGCCGTGATGTCGACCGACGTCGATCCGCCGCTGCGGACCTCCAGATCGGGCAGACGCTCCGCCGCGTAGGCGCGCAGCGACTCCTTCTTGCGGCCGTCGGGATCCCATGCGGCCTTGGCGTCGACCGGAGCGGACTGTCCCAGCGCGGAGAACGTCACCTGGCTTCCGCGGTCTTCGAGGATCGGACCCCACGTCTTCGACTCCCACAGCCCGAGCGCCCGCGCGCCCTCTTCGACGACGCGCATGGCCTGGTCCTTCTGCTCGGCCGAGAGGTCCTCGGCGTAGACGGTCTCCCAGTCGTCGCCGGACCAGCGGATGTAGCGGGTGCCGTTGGTCGGCATGAGATGCAGATTCGGCTTGTTCGGGAAGTCGCCGAGCCGGTCGAGGACCTGCGACTGGAACTGGCCGTACTGACCGCCGGAGATGATGCAGGCCTTGGCTGTACTCAGCAGATCGCGGAACAGATCGACCATCTCATCGCTCATCGCCGTCTTCGACGGGGCGAGGGTGTCGTCGAGATCGAACATGACGAGCTCGTAGTTCTTCCCGTCGCGGGAGACTCCATCAGACATGCCGGGAAGCTTACCGAGTCGCGTCAATGACCCACTCGAACGCCCGCGCGTTCGATCTCGCTCCCTGCGCCGTCTTCGACCGTGAGGCCTCACCGAGTTCGTCGAGCAGCGACTCCCCGGCCCGCACCAGCTCGGCCAGCACGGCGGGAGTCAGATAGTCCGGTCGAGTCGCGAACAGGATGTCCTCCGACGAGGTGTTCCCGGACGCCCCCGGCGCGAACGGGCAGCCGCCGAGCCCGCCGAGCGCGCCGTCGACCATCTGCGCACCGCCCTCGATCGCGGCTAGCGAGTTCGCCACGCCCATCCCCCAGGTGTCGTGTCCGTGGAACACGAGCCGGCGATCGCCGGCCCGCACGGTGGAGAACAGTTCGCGGACCTGCGCCGGGTGCGCCTGGCCGAGGGTGTCGGCCAGGACCACGTCGTCGGCACCGGCCGTTCGCGCATCGGCGACGATGCCGCGCACCCGATCCGGATCGACCGGGCCGTCGAACGGGCAGGTGAAGCTGGTGGCGATGCACAGTTGGATGCGTCCGCCGGCCTCGTGCACGGCATCGATCGCCCGCGGCATCGCGGCTGTCGAGTCCTCCGTGAGGCGGCCGATGTTGGCCTTGTTGTGGGCGTCCGACGCCGAGAAGCAGTACTGCACGTTCTTCGCACCGGCCGCGATCGCCTTCTCGACGTGCCGGACGGTCGCGACCCAGATCCAGCAGCGGTCGAGTTCCTCCGGTGTCAGCGCGGCGACGACGTCGAGGGATCCGGCCATCGGCGGCACGAGGTCCGGGCGAGCCATCGATCCGATCTCCAGCTCCGGGACGCCCGCGGCGAGGAGGGTGCGAGCGAGGTCGACGCGCGTCTGCACGTCGAGGACTCTGCCGGTCAGTTGCAGGCCGTCGCGGAGGGTCACGTCACGGAGGAGGGCGGTCATGTCGCCGAGCTTATCGGTGTCGTGCCCCACCGGCTCCGGTTCGCCTCACCCGCCCAGGTACCGCTCGCGGATCTCGTCGGTGTGCTCCCCCAGGTCGGGTCCGAGTGAGCGGATCGGCAGCGACGTCCCGCCGAGCACCGGCACGATCCCCGGGAAGCCGACCGCCGTCGGTGTGTCTCCGCCCGCGTCGACGTCGAACTCCTGCACCATGTTCCGCGCCCGATAGTGCTCGTCGGCGACGATGTCGGCCGCGGTGTAGATCGGCCCGGCGGGGACGCCCGCCTCGTCGAGGACGGTCAGCACCTCGTCGCGGGTGTGCGAGCCGGTCCACGCGCCGATCGCCTCGTCGAGTTCCTCGCGACGGCGCCACCGACCGTCGTTGGTGGCCAGGTCCTCGTCGGCGGCGAGGTCGTCGCGGCCGATGGCGCGCATATAGCGCCCGAAGATCGCGTCGGCGTTGCCGGAGATCACCACGGAGTCGCCGTCGGCGCAGGTGTACCCGTTCGACGGCGCGATGCCCTCCATGCGGCCGCCGGTGCGTTCGCGACGCACCCCGTAGGCGCCGAGATCGGGAACGAGCGACTCCATCATGGAGAAGATCGCCTCGTTGAGCGCGACGTCGACGATCCGGTCCGCCAGCGGCAGCGGGTCGGCGGACTCGTCGCGGCGACGCAGTGCCTCGTACAACGCCATCACCGCACCGAACGCTCCGTACAGTCCGGCGATGGAGTCGCCGATCGAGACGCCCACCCGGACCGGCGGCCGGTCCGGGTCGCCGACGAGTTCGCGGAATCCGCCGTAGGCCTCGGCGACGGCGGCGAAGCCGGGCCGCTCCGAGTACGGCCCGGTCTGGCCGAACGCCGAGATCCGCACGAACACGAGGTTCGGGTTCGCCTCGCTCAGCTCGGCCGGACCGATCCCCCATTTCTCGAGGGTTCCGGGACGGAAGTTCTCCAGGACGACGTCGCAGTGGCGTGCCAGTTCGCGAACGTCGGCACGCCCGGCGTCGGTGCGCAGATCCAGGACGATCGACTTCTTGTTCCGGTTGATGGTGCGGAACAGCATCGACGTCTCGCCGTCGTAGAGCCGCCAGTTGCGGAGTTCGTCGCCGGTCTCGCGTTCCACCTTGACTACCTCGGCGCCGAAGTCGGCGAGCATGCGCCCGGCGGTCGGCGCGGCGATGTAGTTGCCGAGTTCGAGGACCCGCACGCCGTCGAGCGGCAGCCGTCGACTCACCCCGCGTCCAGGGTGATGACGACTGCGGTGCCCTTGTCCCCGACCTTCGCGACCCCGGTGCCGGTGCGCTCGACGCCGTCGAGGGTGATGGTCACCGGCGCGGGGCCGGGCTGGAAGTTGCGCCACCACGTCTTCTGTGCGGCGGCGGCGACGCCGACGAGGATCGTCCCGTCGTCCTGCCGACGGAACGCGACCGGCAGAGTGAACCGCTTTCCGCTCTTGCGTCCGGTGTAGCTGATCTCGGTGACGTTCTTGCCGATCATCGGACCGATCACCGGCAGCTTCAGCAACGGGGTGAAAGCGGCGTTGAAGACTCGGGCCGTACGCGCGAATGTGCTCATGGCAGTCAACAGTAGTGCCGATCACAGCTCCCGGCGCATGCATGCCCGCGGCCAGCGGTCCAGGCCGTGATCGCGTTCGGCGGCGCGGATCGTTCGGAGTCCGGCCGTCTCCTCGCTCACCGGCAGATATCGGAACCCGAGACGCTCGTAGTACGGCCCGTTCCACGGCACGTCGACATAGGTCGTCAGGGTCATCGCCGGATACCCGTGTCGGCGCGCCCACGCGGCGACGTTCTCGATCAGGTCCGCGCCCAGACCGTGCCCGGCGTGGTCGGGACAGACCGACACCTGCTCGACGTGTGCGAGACCGTCGACCGATTCGACGAGCAGATAGGCGACGGCGCGGTCCCGGTCGTCGGCAACGACCCAGGCGTGTCCGGCCACGACGAATTCGGAGAGTCGTTCGCGCGAGATCGGTTCGTCTCCGGCGACGAGATCCATGCCCAGATCGGCGAACGGAGCTCCGGCGGCCACCTCCACCGCCCGGATTCGGGTGAGGTCGGCCTCACCGGCGTGACGTATCTTCATCTCTCCAGCGTAAGACGACACTCGCGTTCGTCAGAGTGCTGCCGAGAGCACCCCGGCGAGTTCGCCCCGCGGGTGGATCCGGACGTCGGCGAGCCCGCGCCACGCCGCCGTCGCGCGCAGATCCGCGGCCAACGACTCGGCCACGACGCCCTCGTCGACACCGGGCTCGACATGCGACGACAGCACGTCGAGGACCCCGCCCGGACGGTCGGCCTTCAGATCCACCCGAGCCACGACCTGCTCGCCCAACAGGTACGGCAGCACGTAGTACCCGTGCACCCGCTTGTGTTCGGGCACGTAGATCTCGATGCGGTAGCGGAAGTCGAACAGTCGCTCGGTGCGGGGTCGAAAGAACACCAGCGGATCGAACGGCGAGAGCAGCGTCGACCGGCGCACCGAACGCGGGACCGTCGCGTCGCGGTGCAGGTACGCCCGATCGGACCAACCGTCCACCGACACCTCCCGCACCACGCCGTCGTCGACGAGATCGCCCAGCACCGCGCGTACGTCCGCCGTCTTCAGTCGGTAGTAGTCGGCCAGGTCGGCGACGGTGCCGACACCGTGCGCGGCCGCGGCACGGGCGACCAGTTCGCGGTGGGCGTCCCGACGGTCGACCCGCACGTCGACGCGCTCCCCCACGATCCGTTCGGCGAGGTCGTAGTGGCGGACGAAGTTGCCGTTGCGGGTCGCCGACAGGTCACCGGAGGCGAACAGGGCCTCGCACACGTGCTTCACCTCGCCGCGCGTCCACCACGATCCCTTCTCACCGGGTGTGCGCTCGATGCCGAGCGTCTCCTCGATCTCGCGCGGTGTCGACGCTCCTCGCGAGACGATGACGTCCCGCACGTCCGCGGCGAGCGCCTGGCTCCGCGCCAGCACCTCTCGGGCGTAGCGGTAGCGACCGCCGCGGTACTCGTCCATCCGCCAGCGCATCAGCGGCCAGTCGTCGATCGGTATCAACGCGGCCTCGTGTGCCCAGTACTCGGTCAGCAGGCGCGGCGACCGCGCGGTGTCCCGCCACGCCGCCGACTCCAGGACGGTGTCGTCGTACGATCCGAGCCTGCTGAACATCGGCAGGTAGTGGGCCCGCGCGAGGATGTTCACCGAATCCATCTGCACCAGGTTGGTCCGACCGACGACGCGCCGCAGATGGCTCCGGGTCACCGGCCCGCGCGGCAGCGGATCGGTGAAGCCCTGCGCGGCCAGCGCGATCCGGCGCGCCTGTGAGACGGAGAGGTCGGCGGTCACAGCGTTCCGGCGACGACGGTGACCGGCCAGGTGACGCGGCGCCGCTCGCCCCACACCGGCGCCAGATCGACACGCAGCGCGTCGAGCAGGTCGGTCCTCCCGGCGTCGCGGGCCCGGCGCGTCGCCGACCAGGTGCCCAGGTAGTCGACGAACTCGTCGAGGGTCCAGTCGCGGCGGATCGGTGGCGCGGCGACGTCCACCCGGTCGAACGGGAACGGCAGATCCGCGTAGCGGGAGTCGACGTGGGCCCGTTCCGGCGGCCAGTAGGGCCCGATCTCGTCACGGTAGAACCGATCGAACCGGGCGGTCAGGTCGTCGTCGAGGACCACTGCGCCGTATGTGATCAGCGCCAGCACACCGCCGGGACGGGCGATGCGGCGGACTTCGTCGTAGAAGGCGGGCAGGTCGAACCAGTGCGCCGCCTGCGCGGCCGTGATCAGGGAGGCGCGGCCGTCCGCGAGGTCGAGTCTCTCGGCGGGCCCGACCCGGTACTCGATGTTCGGTGCGGCGACGGCCGCGTCGATCTGGCTCTGCGACGGATCGATCCCGATCGCCTCGTCGAAACGGTCCGCGAGCAGCACCGTGAGCTGTCCGGTGCCGCATCCGATATCGACGGCGAGCGCGCGGTCGGGCGCGAGCGCGGCCAGCACGTCGGCGAGTTCGACGGTGTATGTCGGCCGGTGCGCCGCGTAGTCGGCGCCGCCGTCGGCGAACCAGGTCATCGGGACACGTGTCGGTAGTCGACGAATCGGTAGCGGGTGCCCGTTCTGGAGGTGAGCCACTCGCCCCGCGAGACGACAGTCCAGACGTTCGGGTCGATCTCCGGTCCGAAGGTGTCGGCTCCGTCGACGAGGATGTCGACCTCGGTGACGTACAGGTGCGTCGCGACGGCCATCCCGGCCTCGTAGATCGCGCTGCCGCCCATGATCGTGGCCGCCCCGCCCGCCAGTTCCACGGCTTCGCTCAGGCCGGCCACCGTCTCCGCACCCGGCGCCTGGTACGCGGCGTTGCGGGTGATCACGATGTTCCGCCGACCAGGCAGTGGCCGGAACCTGACCGGCAACGACTCCCAGGTCCGTCGTCCCATGAGGACCGCGCCCGAACCGGAGAGCTTCTTGAAGCGCGCCAGGTCCTCGGGGATCCGCCACGGGATCGTGTTGTCTTTGCCGATGGCGCCCGTCAGATCCTGCGCCCATATCTGTGCGATGGTCACCGATCACGCTCCCTGCCGTAGTGATAGACCGTCTCGATGCGTGACACCCGTCCGATCCGCCAGATCCCGACGACCAGTGCGCCGCCGAGGACGGCCAGACCCGCGATCATCAGTGGCAGTCCCGGCAGTCCGTGGACGGCGAGCACGAGACCGGCGTACAGGATCGGCATCGCGCACCCGAGTCCGCCCATCATCATCGCACCCGCCCGGTACACGGCCTGCGCGTTGTCCGGTGTCACCGGCGTCGGATAGTTGAATCGGTGCGGCTTGTCCGCGAGCCATCCCATCGCTCCGCTGAGTGCCACGAACACCGCACCGAGTGCGAGCACGGACCACCGGGGACCGTAGGAGTCGGCCTCCATCGCACCGGTGAAATGCGTCGGCACGCGGTCGGGCAGCGACGGGTACGTCGCGAGCACGACGATCGTGACGATCACCGATCCGACCGGCCCCGCCCACCGCACCACGGTGAACAGCGGTGTGGCGGGCAGCTCCGGTGCGGGTCTGGTACTGGCCATCGCGGTCAGACGGCGACGGGCGCCTTGATGGCGGGGTGCGAGGTGTAGCCGATCACCTGTACGTCGTCGTAGGTGTAGTCGAAGATCGACGCGGCCTTGCGCAGTTCGAGTCTCGGATACGGGAACGCCTCGCGCGCGAGCTGTTCGCGCACCTGATCGACGTGGTTGTCGTAGATGTGGCAGTCCCCGCCGGTCCAGACGAAGTCGCCGACGTCCAGCCCCGCCTGCTGCGCCATCATGTGCGTGAGCAGCGCGTACGAGGCGATGTTGAAGGGGACGCCGAGGAACAGGTCGGCGCTGCGCTGGTACAGCTGGCAGCTCAACCTGCCGTCGGCCACGTAGAACTGGAAGAACGCGTGACACGGGGGCAGCGCCATCTGCGGGATCTCGCCGACGTTCCACGCGGACACGATGTTCCGCCGCGAGTCCGGGTTCTGTTTCAGCGTGTCGAGTGCGAGTGCGATCTGATCGATGTGCTCACCCGACGGCGTCGGCCAGTTGCGCCACTGCACGCCGTAGACGGGACCGAGTTCACCGTCGTCGGCGGCCCACTCGTCCCAGATCGTCACACCGTGCTCCCGCAGCCAGCCGACGTTGGAGTCGCCGCGCAGGAACCACAGGAGTTCGTAGACGATCGACTTGAGGTGCACCTTCTTGGTGGTGATGAGCGGGAACCCCTCCGACAGGTCGAAGCGCAACTGATGCCCGAACACGCTCCGGGTTCCGGTGCCGGTCCGATCCGCCTTGGGCGTTCCGGTCTCCAGGACCAGTTTCAGCAGGTCCTCGTACGGGGTGGGGATGGGCGTGCTCACCCGATCGAGTGTACCGACGGGGACACGCCGTCTCCGCGACCGACACCGCGCGAGCCCGTAGCCATGACATCTCCCCCTCTGCCCGGCGGATCCCCTGCCCGGCAGACGATCGCTGTCGGCTACGCCATCAACCCGGCAGCGACCGTCGCGCCCAGCTCCCAGCAAGCTTCGAGTCGCTCCTTGTCCGGCTTGTTCGAGGCGATCACGTATTCGGCGGCCTTCTCCCAGCCGAGCCCGGCGGTGATCCGGTCGACGGCGTTCTCCGCACCCTCGGTCCCCTCGTTGCCGTGCAGATAGAGACCGAACGGACGTCCCACGGTGGAGTCGAGGATCTGGTAATAGCTCACGTCGAAGGCGTGTTTGAGGGCACCGGAGATGTAGCCGAGGTTCGCCGGGCTGCCCAGCACGTAGCCGTCCGCGTCGAGGAAGTCACTCGCCGACACCGACAGTGCCGCGCGGCGCACCACCTCGACGCCCTCGATCTCGGGGTCGGTCGCACCCGCGACGACCGCCTCGAACATCGCCTGGCAGTGCGGCGACGGCGTGTGATGGACGATCAGGAGGCGAGCCATGACTCCATGGTGGCAGATCCGGTGAACCGGCTGCGCGCGGAACGGCCCTCGGGGACGTCGCCCGATGCCGCGCGTCCGCCCGTGGCACGATCGAGGACGACTCGACACGAGGGGACATCACATGCCGCACACCAGCGCGCTCGCCGACAAGCCTGCGCAGGCCCGAACCTACGAGCGCACGTATCGCCTGCGCATGGAGGACGTGAATCCGGCGATGGGAGTGCGACTCGACGCCGTGGCGCGGCTCCTGCAGAACATCGCGATGGACATGATCGACGAGTCGGCGTGGGGTGCGACCAATCCGTTCTGGATCGTGCGACGCAATGTGATCGACGTCCTCGAACCGATCACCTGGCCGGGCGACGTGCACGTCGAACGCTGGTGCGAGGCGACCTCGTCCCGCTGGGTGGGCATGCGACAGCGGCTCACCGGCACACCGACCGCCACCGGTTTCGCCGACGCCGACCGCCCGACGGGTCGCGTCGAGACCTCGAGCTTCTGCATCAACGTGACCCGCGACGGCCGCCCGTCGCGCATCGACGACGACGTCCTCGCCGACTGGAACCGCGACGTCACCGACGTCCGATACAAGTGGAAGGCGATGGCGCCGGCCACCCCCGACGATATCGACGGCCCGCCCGCGACCCGCTCGTTCGCGTTGCGCACCACCGACTTCGACGCGTTCGGTCATATGAACAACGTCGCCTACTGGCATGCGGTCGACGCCGCTCTCGCCGACCGTCCCACGCTGACCGCGCAGCCGCACCGGGCCGTCATCGAGTACCTGCGTCCCATCACCCCGCGCGAGGAGGCGACCGTCGTGACGAAGCCGTACGCCGGCGGACTCGCCCTGTGGTTCGTCGTCGACGATCAGGTGACGACCGCGGTGACCGTCACGCCGCTGGAGTGATCATGCTCGGCCGGCGAACGCCAGCAGCCGGTCGACGGCCGACGACGAGGTCGGCGTCGTCGCGGGATCGAAGGCGCCCGCGTCGCGCAGGTCCTCGATGATCGACGCCGCGTCGGTCAGCAGGTAGTCCACGATCGTGGCGGACGGCTCCCAGGCCGCACCGATCCCGTCGCACAAGTCGCGAGTGTGCAGAACCAGTTCCATGGTGCGCATCGGAATCAGGTCTCGGCCGGGCCTGCGTCCCGCCCGGTGGTCGACGTCCACGGCCAGATCCGCCGCCTCGATCGAGGCGTGCAGACGATCCTCGTACCGTCGGAACTCGTCGCTCCCGGCGGCGACGTAGTCGAGGTCCCGCGTGAACGCCGTCTCCTCCACGGTCGCGCCGTCGAGGAGCATCGAGTACCGGTGACCGCCGGCGATCACGTGATTGAGGAGGTCCCGGTTCGACCATCCCGCACAGCCGCTCTCAAGGCCGAGTTGATCGGCGGAGACGCCCGCCGACACCGATTCCCACAGTCCCTCGCCCTCGGCCAGCATCAGCATGTGATCGGTCATCGAACAGTCCCATCGTCGAACGTCGGCGTCACCGCTTGGCCTCGCGGTACTGCTCGGCCGCGCGTTTCATCATCTCACGTGCGCGGGAGCGGTCGCCCGCGTAATCGTAGGCGCGCGCGATCCGATACGTGCTCACCCAGTCGCTCGGGTCGGCCTCCCACTCGGCCTTGATCTGTGCGAACAGTTCGTCGGCGGCATCGCGTTCGATGCGCCCGGACGGGCGGCGCGGCAGCGGGTCGGTGTCGATCTCGCGGCCGAGCCCGACCACGTCGGCGGCCATCCGCTGGTGTTCGATGCCCGAACGGAGCGTGGACACGACGATCCAGACTCCGAGCAGCGGCAGGATGACGATGCCCACACCGAAAGCGATCGACATCGCGGTGCCCTGCTCGAACATCCGGTACGCCAGACGCCCGAGGATCACGAAGTAGACGCACATCGCGATCACCAGGAAGGCGATCACCGCGACGATCGGCCGGGCGTCGGGTTTACGAGACGCCATGCGCCTAGAGGTCCATCAGGTGTTCGAGCCCGACGGTCAGGCCAGGTCGCGAACCGATCTCGCGAACGCCCAGCAGCACGCCCGGGACGAACGAGTTCCGGTCCATCGAGTCGTGCCGGATGGTGAGCGTCTCCCCCTGCGTGCCGAACAGGACCTCCTGGTGAGCGACCAGACCGGCCAACCGGACCGAGTGCACGCGCACGCCGTCGACATCGGCGCCGCGAGCGCCTTCGAGTCCGGTGGAGGTCGCATCGGGCGACGCCCCCACGCCCGCTTCGGCGCGTGCGGCGGCGATCAACTGCGCGGTGCGGCCCGCGGTGCCCGACGGAGCATCGGCCTTGTGCGGATGGTGCAGTTCCACGACCTCCACCGAGTCGAAGAATCGCGCGGCCAGCTGCGCGAAACGCATCGACAGCACGGCGCCGATCGCGAAGTTCGGTGCGATCAGCACTCCACTCCTCGGATCATCGCCCAACCACCCGCGGACGGTGTCGAGTCGTTCCTCGGTGAAGCCCGTGGTACCGACGACGGCGTGAATCCCGTTGTCGATCAAGAACTTCAGATTGTCCATCACCACATCGGGGTGGGTGAAGTCGACGACGACCCGTGTCCCCGAGTCGACGAACGCCTGCAGCGAATCGCCCTTGTCGACGCCGACGGTGAACTCGACGCCGTCGCCGGCCTCGACTCCCTCGACGATCGCCTTGCCGACCTTGCCGTTACTGCCCAACACACCCGTGCGGATGACGTCGCCCATGTCTTCGTCACGCCTTTCCTCGCTGATTGGGTTCTAGTCTAGAAGGCGGTCGCGAATGACGCGGGACACGCTCTGGTCGGGCGACACTCCCACAGTATTGATCGATCGATCCAGTGAGGCTAGGGTCACGGTGCAACCGAGATAGAACATGTTTCACGATGAGGAGCCCGATGTCGGACGTCACCCGCCGTTCCTTTCTGCACACGAGCGCTGTCGGCGCCGCCGCCGTCGCCGCGACCGCCGGACTCGGCGCAGCGGCCGCCGACCATCCCGGGCGGGCGGCCGCCGCGGGCGGATACCTCGTCGGCGCGGGCAAGGGCGATATGACCGGAGCCGTGGCGAACCAGGGCATGATGGGCTACTCCGACCTCAGCCAGGTCGCCGACGGTCTCCTGCAACGGACCTGGGCGCGCGCGTACATCATCGCCGACGCCGCGACCGGTAAGCGTGTCCTGTTCATCACCGCCGACATCGCATGCGTGTTCACCTCGCATCACAACACGCTGCTCGCCGAGCTCCGCAAGCGTTACGGCTACACCTACGACGTGCACAACGTCAACGTGAACGCGACGCACAACCACAACTCGTGCGGTGGCACGTCGTGGGACTACGCGTACGTCCTCGCCGCGAAGGGCCACCGGCACAACTCGCTGCGCGCCGAGGTCGACGGTCTGCTCGACGCCGTCCAACAGGCACACGACTCGCTGGCCCCGGGCACCGTGGAACTCGGCCACACCGAACTCCACGACGCCAGCGCCAACCGGTCGTACCAGGCGTTCGTGCTCAACCCGGAGTCGGATCGCAGACACTTCCCGCAGCACATCGATCCGCAGGTCACCGCGATCCGGCTCCGTCGGGGAGGAGCGACGATCGGCGAGATCACCTGGTTCGCCACCCACGGCACGTCGCTGACCGACGCGAACACGCTGATCAGTTCGGACAACAAGGGGTACGCCGCGTATCTCGCCGAACAGCGCGACCCGAACGTCGTCAGCGCCCACGCCCAGACCAACGCGGGCGACATGACACCTAATCTGTGGGTGCGCAAGATGCACCCGGGTGGTCCGACGTCGAATCACCGGAGCAATCGGATCATCATCGGACGGCGCCAGGATCAGGCCGGTCAACGGGCCCTCGCCTCCGCCCGACCGATGACCGTCGGCGGCGTGGACGCCGCCACGCGCTACGTCGACATGGCGAACGTCGAGATCAGCGGTCACTACACGCCGCACGGGAAGTCGGCCCGCACCTCCCCCGCCATGATGGGTGCGGCGGCCGCCGCGACCAGCCAGGAGGAGAACACCCGGAGCCAGCTCGGTTTCCTCAACGAGGGCGTGCGCAACGAGTTCGCGATGGCGCTCGGTGCGGGCGCCACACCGACGCCGCCGCAGTGGATCGCCGACACGCAGGCGCCGAAGGCGATCCTCTTCCCGCTCGGCATCATGCCGCCGCGCTCGTGGATCGAGCAGCGCCTGCCGCTGCAGCTGATGCGGATCGGTGACCTCGTCCTGGCCGCACTGCCGACCGAGTCGACGATCGTCGCGGGACTGCGCGTGCGACGACTCGTCGCCGACGCGATGAAGGTTCCGCTGGAGAATGTTCTGCTGCAGGGCTACTCGAACGGCTACAGCCAGTACGTCACGACCCCCGAGGAGTACGTGTCGCAACAGTACGAGGGCGGCGAGACGCTGTTCGGCCGGTGGACGCTGTGCGCGTACATGCAGGAGATCGACGCGATGGCGCGCGCGATGAAGCGTGGGGCCACGCGACCCGCCGGAGCCCGCCCCGCGGACCGCTCCGATCTGCAGCCCGACCTTCTCGGACCGCAGCCGGCGGACACCCCGATGCCCGGGAAGAGGTTCGGCCAGGTCGTGTCGACGGTGCCGTCGACGGCGAAGCAGGGCTCGACGGTGTCGGTGAGCTTCTGCGCCGCCTACCCCTCGAACCGAGTCCGCCGCGGTGGCGAGATGTACTGCTCGGTGGAGCGGTTCACCGGATCGCGCTGGGAGACCGTCTACGACGACGACCACGAGTGCACCGAGATGAGGTGGGTGCGTCCGGGCGGCAGTCCGTCCGCGTCGAAGGTCACCGTCACCTGGCGCGTTCCGCGGAACGCGGCCGCGGGCGACTATCGGATCCGCTACTTCGGCGACGTCAAGGCACCGTCCGGGAAGCTCCGCGAGATCAGCGGGGCGACGGGACGCATCAAGGTCGGTTGAGCGACGGGACGCATCGAGTCGGCGGAGCGAAGGGACGGGACTGCGCGGGAGCGACGGCATGGCTGAGCGCGACGACCTGATCAGAGGCCGTGTCCCGGTCGGACGCGCTCACGCGTGCGACAGGTACACGAGGATGGCTCGGACGCGCCGGTTCTCGGTCTCCGGCGGCAGGTCGAGTTTGGCGAAGATGTTGGCGACGTGTTTGGCGACGGCGGCGGACGAGATCACCAGCGCGGCGGCGATCTCCGAATTGCTGGCGCCTCGGGCCATCGCCGCGAGCACCTCCGTCTCTCGCGGTGTGAGCCGCTCGAGGGCATGACCGGTGAACATCGTCGTGATCACCTCGGGATCGACGACCACGCCACCGGCCACGACGGTGTCCACGGCACGCAGGAAGTCGGCCACCCGGCCCACGCGCTCCTTCAACAGATACCCGACGGCGCCGCCGCGGCCCGAGTCGAGAAGCCGACGGGCGTAGGCGGCGGCCACGTACTGGGACAGCACCAGAATCGGCAGGTCGGGTCGCCGCTGCCGCAGGTCCAGTGCGGCGCGCAGGCCGTCGTCGCCGTGGCCCGGCGGCATGCGGACATCGGTGACGACCAGGTCGACGGCGGCCGAATCGAGTCCGCGAAGAGCGTCGGCGTCGTCGAAGGTCTCGACCACGCGGTGCCCGGCACGCTCGAGGATTCGGATCAGTCCCTCGGCGAGCAGAACGGAGTCCTCGGCCAGTGCGATGCGCATTCCCACGTATCGAGTCTCCCCGACCCCGCTACCGGTCGGTACGGCCGGTCCAGCGCAGGACCGTCGGGCCGCCCCGCGGACTGTCGACGGTCAACTCGGCGCCGAGTGCATGCGCGCGCTCGACGAGGCCCGCCAGTCCGGTCCCCCGAGCGAGGTCGGCGCCGCCGACACCGTCGTCCGTGACGACCATCGTCACCACGTCCACGACCTCCGACAGCTCGATCGTCACGGTCGACGCCGCCCCGTGTCTGGTCGCATTCGTCACGGCCTCGCTCGCCGTGTAGTACAGGGCGCGCTCGACGGCGGCGGGGAGACGACGGCCCGGTGTCCATCCGGCGCTCGGCACCACTCGGACGGCGATCGGCCCGCCGAGTTCGGCGCATGCGGCTTCGACCCCGACGTCGTCGAGCACCCGCGGGTACACGCCGCGTACCGTGTCGCGCAGGCTCGCCAACGCGCGCTCGACGCGGACCTGCGCGGCTTCGACCTCTGTGCGAAGTTCGTGGTCGTCGCTGGATTGGGCGAGCTCGCCCAGCTGCATCGCCGCCCCGACCAGCTCCTGCTGCGGTCCGTCGTGGAGATCACGTTCGATGCGTCGCCGCTCGGCCTCGAACGACCCGACGAGCACTCCGCGCGAGGAATCGAGCGCCTGGACCTTCGCCGCCAGTTCCTCTTCGCGAGGCCCGAGAAGCCATGATGCGATCGACGCGACGATCGCCGACGCGACCCCGCACAGGTACAGGGCGACGACGATCAGCGGAATCGCCATGGGCACGAACCACCACGACTCCGCGACCGAGTCGACGGTCCACGTCCAGAAGTTGATCTGTTCGTCGTTCGCCGCGATGAGCGGGGCGAACGCGAACACGCCGATGAACGCACCGAGGATCATGAAGCCGAGTGCCGCGAGCGGACCGAAGATCCCGAGTACGAGCGAGTAGACCACTTCGCGCCATGTGGAAGGTTCGCCGAGGCGGACGCCGATTCGCACCGACAGGCTCTCGTCGACCGGTCTGTGCGGATCAGCGATCGCCGGCACGCGCAGGAGCCGCACACGTGCGCGATCGATCCTTCCGAGAAGGCTCGACCACGCGGGCGCCAACGGCAGCAGAACGATGACCACGTAGGCGACGAACACGAGGCAGCCGAGAAGCAGCGTCACCGCCGTGTACAGGAGGGCGCGCCAGGGATCCGACGACGTCAGGTATCGCAGTGGCGACCGGCCCATCGGCTCCCACGGTGACGAGTACCCGCAGTCGGTCTCCACGGCCGCCGTCGTCTGTTCTGATGTCATGTGTCGAACAGTAGTGACCCGGCGAGACGAACTCACTGGCCCGACGTCTAGTGATGTCGGTAGTGCCGGCACCACCCCGGGACGAATCCGGCCCGCGATGCTCGTCGAGCATCGCGGGCCGGGGTCTGGAACTCCGCTCGAGGTGCGGAACATCTCGAACCGCGGAGTGTCAGAGCGTCAGATCAGGCGTCGGCCTTCTCCTCGGCCGTGTCGGCGGCGGACTCCTCGCCGACCAGGACGAGGCTGATCTTGCCGCGCTCGTCGATGTCGGCGATCTCGACCTGGATCTTGTCGCCGACCTTCATCACGTCTTCCACCTTGCCGATGCGCTTGCCGTTGCCCATCTTCGAGATGTGCAGCAGACCGTCGCGGCCCGGCAGCAGCGAGATGAACGCACCGAAGGCGGGCGTCTTGACGACGGTGCCCAGGAAGCGCTCGCCGACCTTGGGCAGCTGCGGGTTGGCGATGGCGTTGACCTTGTCGATCGCGGCCTGAGCGGACGGGCCGTCGGCGGCGCCGATGAACACGGTGCCGTCGTCCTCGATCGAGATGTTGGCGCCGGTGTCCTCGGTGATGCCGTTGATCGTCTTGCCCTTGGGGCCGATCAGCTCGCCGATCTTGTCCATCGGGATCTTGATGGTGGTGATGCGCGGTGCGAACGGGCTCATCTCGTCCGGCTCGTCGATGGCCTCGGCGAGGACGTCGAGGATCGTGAGGCGGGCCTGCTTGGCCTGGCTCAGCGCGCCGGCGAGGACCTTCGAGGGGATGCCGTCGAGCTTGGTGTCCAGCTGCAGGGCGGTCACGAAGTCCTTGGTGCCCGCGACCTTGAAGTCCATGTCGCCGAACGCGTCCTCGGCGCCGAGGATGTCGGTGAGGGCGACGTAACGGGTCTCGGTCTTGCCGTCGATGGTGACCTCGTCGGAGACCAGACCCATCGCGATGCCCGCGACCGGGGCCTTCAGCGGGACGCCGGCGGCCAGCAGCGACATGGTCGACGCGCAGACCGAGCCCATCGAGGTGGAGCCGTTGGAGCCGAGCGCCTCGGACACCTGGCGGATCGCGTACGGGAACTCCTCGACGCTCGGCAGGACCGGCACGAGGGCGCGCTCGGCGAGGGCGCCGTGGCCGATCTCGCGACGCTTCGGCGAGCCGACGCGACCGGTCTCACCGGTCGAGTACGGCGGGAAGTTGTAGTGGTGCATGTAGCGCTTGCTGGTCTCGGGGCCCAGCGAGTCGATCTGCTGCGCCATCTTGACCATGTCGAGGGTGGTGACGCCCATGATCTGGGTCTCGCCGCGCTCGAACAGCGCACTGCCGTGGGCACGCGGGATGAGGCCGATCTCCGCCGAGAGCGCGCGGATGTCGGTGATGCCTCGACCGTCGATGCGGAAGTGGTCGGTCAGGATGCGCTTGCGGACCAGCGTCTTGGTCAGCGACCGGTACGCCGCGCCGATCTGGCCTTCGCGACCCTCGAACTTGTCACCGAGCTCGGCCAGGACGTCGGCCTTGAGGGCGTCGGTCGCGTTGTCGCGGTCCTGCTTGCCCGCGATCGCCAGCGCCTCGCCGAGACGATCGGCGGCGAATGCGGCGACGGCTTCGTAGACGTCGTCGGCGTACGCCGGGAACAGCGGGAACTCGCCGGTCTCCTTGGCTGCCGCGGCCGCCAGCTGCTTCTGCGCCTCACACAGCTGCGCGATGAACGGTTTGGCGGCCTCCAGCCCCTCGGCGACGATGGCCTCGTTGGGCTCCTGCGCGCCGCCGGCGATGCGTTCGAGGACGTTCTCGGTCGCCTCGGCCTCGACCATCATGATCGCGACGTCGGCGTCGGCGCCCTCCCCGGAGACGATGCGGCCGGCGACGACCATGTCGAAGACGGCGCCTTCGAGCTGCTCGACGGTCGGGAAGGCGACCCACTGGCCCGCCTTGTTCTCGGCGCGGCCGTCGCCTTCACCGGCGAGGGTCGGGATGAGGGCGACGCGGACGCCGCCGACGGGACCGGAGAACGGCAGTCCGGCGATCTGGGTGGACGCGGACGCCGCGTTGATCGCGACGACGTCGTACAGGTCCTTGGGGTCGAGCGACAGGACGGTCTCGACCACCTGGATCTCGTTGCGGAGTCCGTCGACGAACGACGGGCGCAGCGGACGGTCGATGAGACGGCAGGTCAGGATGGCGTCGGTCGACGGGCGGCCCTCGCGGCGGAAGAACGATCCCGGGATACGGCCCGCGGCGTACATGCGCTCTTCGACGTCGACGGTGAGCGGGAAGAAGTCGAAGTGCTCCTTCGGGTTCTTCGACGCGGTGGTCGTCGAGAGGATCATGGTCCCCTCGTCGAGGTACGCGACGACCGAGCCCGCGGCCTGCAGGGCCAGTCGGCCGGTCTCGAAGCGGATGGTCCGCTTGCCGAACTCGCCGTTGTCGATGACGGCGGAGACCTCGGTGATCGACTCGTCGAAGTCGTCGGTGATGACATCAGTCATGAAGTGCAGATTCCCTCTGTAGTTCGGTCGCGAACCTACGCGACCGGGATATGCGATTACCGACCCGACGCAACCGTGTGCGCATCGGATCGTGTGGATGAAGACGTTCGGGACGGCCGTACGTCGTGAACAGCGCACCGTGCGCTGGAGTAGACGGCCTTCGATCGAAGCGGCCGGAAGCTGAATGTTCCGGCAGCCACTACCGAGGACCGATCTGACGATTCACGATCTCGGGCGGGTGTCTCCGCAGGGTGTTCATCGCACGGAGTCGATCCTAACATTTTCCCTGGCAGAAACACTTCGAGGTCGCGACCCGTGCGGGTCGCGACCTCGAAGAGAACGGAGTCCGTCTGCCGGAGCAGAGTCCGAGCGTACGTCAGCGACGCAGGCCCAGGCGCTCGATCAGCGAGCGGTAACGGTTGATGTCGACGCTGGCCAAGTACTTGAGCAGGCGACGACGACGACCCACGAGCAGCAGCAGACCGCGACGGCTGTGGTGGTCGTGCTTGTGGTGCTTGAGGTGCTCGGTGAGGTCGGTGATCCGCTTGGTCAGCAGTGCGACCTGCGCCTCCGGCGAACCGGTGTCGGTCTCGTGCACGCCGTACTCGGTGAGGACGGCCTTCTTCTCGTCGGCTGTGAGAGCCATGAGAGTCTCCTAGATTTCCAGTTCCGTGCTCGGACCCGCCCCACCCGGGGCGAGGGTGCGCCGCCACGGACCGCAGCTGACACCAGCGGTGAACCTTACCAGCCGATCACCGAGAACGAAGAATCGTCAGCTCTCGTCGACCGACAGGATGGTCCGGGTGCGCTCGACGTCGTCGGCGATGGCCGCGATCAGCGCGTCGACGCCGTCGTACGACTCCATCCCGCGCAGTCGGCTGACGAAGTCGACGGCCACGTGCTGTCCGTACAGGTCGGCGTCGAGGTCGAGGACGTACGCCTCGACGGTGCGGTTCCGGCCGGAGAACGTGGGGTTGGTGCCGACCGACACCGACGCCGGATAACGCTGTCCGACGCGGAACCCGTCGCCCTCCTTGTCGCCGAGCACCGTGAACCAGGCGGCGTACACGCCGTCGCCGGGGATCGCGGCGTGCTCGGGCGGGGCGATGTTGGCCGTCGGATAGCCGAGGTCGCGACCGCGCTTCTCGCCGTGCACGACCGCGCCCTCCACCCGATGCGGGCGGCCCAGCGCCTCGGCGGCCAACTCGACGTCGCCCGCCGCGATGCACGAGCGGATGTAGGTGGACGAATAGGTGACGGCGTGCTCGCCGAACAGCGACACCGCGGTCACCTCGAAGCCGAACCGCTGCCCAAGCTCGCGCAGTTTCGGCACGTCGCCGAGCGCTTTGTGACCGAAGGTGAAGTTGTCGCCGACCACCACCTCGGCGGCGTGCAGTTCTTCGACGAGGACCTCGTGCACGAACTCCTCGGGCGACTGCGCGGCCAACGTCGGATTGAACGGGAGCACGCAGAACACGTCGACCCCCATCTCCTCGGCGAGGTCGGCGCGACGGCGCAGCGTCGACAGCTGCGGCGGGTGGGTGCCCGGGCGGACCACCTCGGACGGGTGCGGGTCGAACGTCATCAGCACCGAGGGCACACCGCGCTCGGCGGCCGCTCTCGTCGCCGCCGTCACCAGTTGGGCGTGCCCGCGGTGAATACCGTCGAACACCCCGATGGTCACCACACAGCGACCCCATCCGGCAGGTACCTCGTCCAAACCTCGCCAACGCAACACGGGTACTACAGTACGACGCCACCGACGCCGCGGCACGGCCGCGGTGAACACCTCGGCGGGGGCCGGTGGGTAATGTCATGCGTATGCCCGACTCCCGACCCGTCGACGAACTCTCGTCCGTGACGCAGGACTACCTGAAAGTGATCTGGACGTCGCAGGAGTGGTCGGACGTGAAGGTCACGACCAAACTGCTCGCCGAGAAACTCGGCGTCTCCCCGTCCACCGCCTCCGAAGGCATCCGCAAACTCGCCGATCAGGGGCTGGTCGACCACGCCCCCTACGGCGCGGTGACCCTGACCGACGACGGCCGACAGGCGGCGATCAGCATGGTGCGCCGCCACCGGCTCCTCGAGACCTTCCTGGTCCGCGAGCTCGGCTACGGGTGGGACCAGGTCCACGAGGACGCCGAGGTCCTCGAGCACGCCGTCTCCGAACGGCTGCTTCGTCACATCGACGCCAAACTCGGCCACCCCAAGCGCGATCCGCACGGCGACCCGATCCCCGACGTCGACGGCCGTGTGCCCGACGCCGCCGCCCTGCAACTGGCCGATCTCGACATCGACGAGGCGGGGGTGATCAACCGGATCTCCGACTCCGACCCGGAGATGCTCCGTTACTTCGAGGAGATCGGCATCGCCCTGGACTGTCGGGTGCGCATGGCGGAGAAGCGTCCGTTCGCGGGCACCGTCACCATCTGCGTCGACGACGGCGCGCCGATCCACCTCGGCGACATCGCCGCCCGCGCGATCTTCCTCGACCGGGTGTGAGGGCCGAACGCTCACCCGTCGGCCGCTTCACGACGACAGAACCGGTCCCGGCGACGAGACGCTCTGTCTCCGACGACGATCGTCGTTGTCGTCGAGAGCCATTCATCTAGAGTCGATCGTGTGACCAACGCCTCTCGTGAACTCCCCGTCGTCGCCACCGTCTCCGGCCCGGTCCGCGGACGCACCGTCGAGACGAGCACCGGTAAGACCGTCGCCGCCTTCCTCGGAATCCCGTACGCCGCACCGCCTGTCGGCCCGTTGGCCGTCGCCGCACCACAGCCGCCCGAGCCGTGGACACAGGTCCGCGACGCGGGCGAGTACGGTCCGGCCGCCCCGCAGGTCGGGTATCCGGAGCCGACGGCGTCGATCCTGGAGAACGTGGTCGCACCCGGCGACGACTATCTGAACGTCAACGTCTGGACACCCGATCCGACCGCCGAAGCACTGCCGGTCCTGGTGTGGATCCACGGCGGCGCGTTCACGCGCGGAGCCAACCGGATCGGCATCTACGCCGGCGACACGTTCGCCCGCGACGGTCTGGTGTTCGTCGGCGTCAACTATCGGCTCGGTGCGCCCGGATTCGCCTCACTCGACGGAGCCCCGGAGAATCGGGGTCTGCTCGATCAGATCGCCGCTCTGGAATGGGTCCGCGACAACGTCTCGGCGTTCGGCGGCGATCCGTCGCAGGTGACCGTGATGGGCGAGTCGGCGGGTGCGATGAGCGTCCTCTCGCTGCTGTCCTCGCCCCGCGCTGCCGGACTGTTTCAACGGGCGATCTGCGAGAGCGGAAACGGCGTGGCCGTCGCGAGCGTCGACGACGCCCGAAGGGTCACCGAGCGCACCAGTGAGGTCCTCGGCGTCGCCCCGACCGCGCAGGCCTGGTCGGATGTGCCGACCGAGACGCTGCTGGGCGCGCAGACCGACGTCGCGCTCGAACTCGCACTCACACCCGACCCGGCGGTCTGGGGTGAGACGGTGATCCACGCCGGACTCGGCGTGATGAGCTTCCTGCCGGTGATCGACGGCGACGTTCTGCCCGCGGCGCCCGTCGACTCGATCGCGGCGGGCGCCGGATCCGGGGTCGCGTTGCTCGCGGGATGGAACGCCGACGAGTTCCACTTCTTCCTCGCTCCCACCGGGCTGGTCGCCGCCGTCGACGCGCCGACCGCGAAGGCCGTCCTCGCACGATCCGGTGCGACGACCGACCGGTTCGACGCACTCGTGGCCGGTGGGGAGACGGCGGGCGACGCACTGGCCGCGGAGCTGACCCGCAACGGATTCTCCGATCCGACGCGGGCCGTCGCCGACGCCCGACCGGACGATCGGACCCACCTCTACGAGTTCGGACGGCACAGTCCCGTGATGGGCATCCGGGCGGGGCACGCCGTCGAGATCCCGTACGTCTTCGACCACGTCGACGACGCTCACGCACTGGTCGGTCCCGACCCGGATCGCGCGTTGGCCGCCCGCATGCACGCCGCCTGGACGTCGTTCGCCATGACCGGCGATCCCGGCTGGGACCGGTACCGGACAGGCGACGCGCCACACCTGTTCACGTAGGCGGGAAGTCACCGCGACAGGATCTGCTCGGCGATCAGGACGACGGCGACGGCCATCATGATCGCCCCGGAGGCCCGACCCACCGCTCGCGCGAGGCGCGGCCGTCCGGTCAGCAGCCGACCGGCTCCGCGCGCGACCGTGAAGTAGACGACCGCCGTCGTCGCGACGTGCACACCGCCGAGCAGCAGTATCTGCACGCCCACCGGCCACGACGATGTCGGCGAGGTGAACTGCGGCAGCAGAGCGACGAACAACAGGAGCACCTTCGGGTTCAGCGCGCTGACGCCGAAACCGCGCCCGGCCTGGGCGAGCCACGACCGCTGTGCGTCGTCGGCGGTCGCGTCGCCCGGGATCGGCGGGTCGCGCAGGGTGCTCCATCCGAGCCAACCGACGTACGCCGCCCCCGCGACGGTCAGTCCGACCATCGCGTTCGGCGAGCCCGCCACCACCGCCGCGACCCCGGTCGCCACGATCGCCGTCGCGGCGAGGTGGCCGCCGAGCATCCCGCCGACCGACGGAACGGTGTGTCCGCGCATACCCGCCGCTATCGCGTACGCCCAGTCGGCGCCCGGTGTCATCACGAACATCGCCGACACCGCCCAGAACGACACGATCAACCCTGTCTGCATCGTCTCCACCACCTTTCACCTGCGATGACACTGGTGACAAGCCTAAGAGAAAACCGGCGGTGATACTTCCCTACTTTCCTACGATTGGGCGACTATCGGGGTAAATTATCGTCCATGGACGCGATCGATAAGAAGATTCTTTCTCTCCTCCAGGACGACGGACGAATCTCCGTCACCGAACTCGCCGATCGAGTGGGACTCAGCATCTCCCCGTGCCACCGCAGACTCAAAGCGCTCGAGACCGGCGGAGCCATTCGCGGGTACCGCGCCCAGCTCGACGCCGCACAGCTCGGACTGGCCTTCGAGGCCCTCGTCTTCGTGACGATGCAGTCCGCGACGCGCGACGCCCTCGTCGCGTTCGAGGACGCCGTGACCGCCGTGCCGAACATCGTCGCGGCACAGCGGCTGTTCGGCGTACCCGACTACCTGCTCCGCGCCGTCGCACAGGACCAGTCCGATTACCAGACCCTCTACGACGAGCATCTGGCCGCGCTCCCCGGTGTTCAGAAGCTGACATCGACTCTGGTCATGAAATCGGTCGTCGACGGGCGTGCCCTGCCGCTGTAGCAACGGCCGGGCGACCTCAGCGCAGGTTCGCCGGCCGCACCACCATCACCGAACTCGCGCGACGGCCCTTCTCCTGAACAAGCGCGATGGCCTGACCGGAGGGATCGACCACCGTGTAGATCCCCTTGCGGCCGACGGTCTCGAGCCAGCGCCCCTGGCTGATCGATTCGGCCTCGTCGTCGGAGATCTCACGCAACGGGAAGCACAGCTTGGCCGCGTCGTCGATGCCCATCGACAGACCGGGTTCGGCGACGACCTCGTCGACGGTGCGCGCATGTTCGAGGGTGAACGGTCCGACCGCGGTGCGGCGCAGCGCCGTCAGATGCCCGCCGACCCCCAGCGCGCTGCCGAGATCACGTGCGAGAGAACGGATGTACGTCCCCGATGAGCAGTCGACCTCCACGTCGAGGTCGACGAACCCGGCGGTTCGCCGAGTGTCGACGACATCGAAGCGAGAGACCGTGACCGGTCGTGCCTTGAGCTCGAAATCCTCACCGGCGCGCGCCAGGGCGTGCGCCCGCTTGCCGTCGACCTTGATCGCGCTGATCCGTGCGGGCAGCTGCGAGATGTCACCGGTGAGATCGGCGATTCCGGCGGCGATCTGCTCATCGGTCACCTCGCTCGCGTCGACGGTCTCGATCGTCTCGCCCTCGGCGTCGTCGGTGTCGGTGGACGCCCCGAGCCGGATCGTCGCCGCGTACGACTTGGTGGTCAACGACAGCAGGCCGAGGAGCTTGGTCGCGCGTTCGACGCCGAGCACCAGGACGCCGGTGGCCATCGGGTCCAGGGTGCCTGCGTGCCCCACGCGGCGGGTGCCGAACGCCTTACGGGTGGTGGACACCATGTCGTGGCTGGTGACGCCAGCGGCCTTGTCGAGGACGAGGAGTCCGGCGTTCTCGATGGACAGGTCCGCCATGTCAGGTCAGCGCGATCGTGGTCAGAATCAGGCCGTCGGCGACGGACCAGCGGCCCGGCAGCGTCAGCAGCGGTGCTCCCCCGTCGATCGTCGCGCCGTCGATCAGAATGGTCGAGGTGAACGTGCCGGTGACGGCGTCGCCGTCGGTCCGCGCATCCCGAGTGAAGGTGATGTGTGCGTCCTCGAAGCCCAGCCACCGCTGGGTGATCGGGAACCACGCCTTGTAGGTGGCCTCCTTCGCGCAGAACAGGAGGCGGTCCCAGTGGATCGAGTCGTCGCGCGTGGCCAGGACGTCGCGTTCGGCCGGCACCGACGTGTGGTCGAGGACACCGTCGGGAAGCGCCAGATGCGGTTCGGCGTCGATGCCGAGGGACCGCACCTGCATCGAGTACGCGACGACGGCGCCGCGGTACCCGTCGCAGTGGGTCATGCTGCCGACCACCTGGCTGGGCCACAACGGCATGCCGCGTTCGCCGCGCAGAATGGGGGTCGGTTCGAAGCCCAACTGCCCCAACGCCTGTCGGGCACAGTGTCGGGCGGTGATGAACTCCCGGCGCCGCTTCTCGACGGCCTGCGAGATCAGGGGCTCCTCGGCGGGCATCGGCGCCAGACCGGGCGGGTCGTCGAACGCCTCGGCGGTGCCGACGCCGGTCGGGACGAGTCGCGAGATCATGGTGTCAATGGTGCCATGCGCAGCGATTACGACCGCCCGCGGGACGCCTGCCGCGCGTGACGCTCCTCGACCTTGCGCTGAAACTCCGCGGCACGCTCCTCGTAGTCGGGCGGAACGTCGAATCGGAGCCCCTGGTTGGGTACGTCGACCGGTCGCGTGCCGGGATCGGGCACGATCTGTCGCAGCAGCGGTTCCGGCAGCCCGCGTCGTTTCCACTCCCGGGGGTAGCCGACGGAGACCTCTTCGAAACGGACGTCGTCGTACCAGGTGGTGCGCGGGATGTGGAGGTGTCCGTAGACGCTGCACATCGCGTGGAAGCGAGTGTGCCAGTCGGCGGTCAGTTCGCTGCCGCACCACAGTGCGAATTCGGGGTACATCAGGACGTCGCACGGCTCGCGGCGCAGCGGCCAGTGATTGATCAGGACGGTCTTCTCGGTCGGATCGAGCGCTTCCAA
The DNA here is from genome assembly GCF_014197435.1 of Gordonia humi. Taxonomy (NCBI): domain Bacteria; kingdom Bacillati; phylum Actinomycetota; class Actinomycetes; order Mycobacteriales; family Gordoniaceae; genus Gordonia; species Gordonia humi. The sequence goes on along the minus strand of NZ_JACIFP010000001.1, from coordinate 2,891,930 downwards.
CCGACGACGGGTCTGTTCGATCCGGTCCCGACCCCACGCGTCGCGGGTGCCGAACGGCTCCGGAGACAGCAGGAACTCGTCGGTCGCGACCACGTTCCGCTCGCGGGCGACGGCCAACGCCTGCAGCGCCGTCGTGGTGCCCTCGGGCCGGAACGTGTAGTCGTACAGCAGGAACATCGGAACCACGCGGATCGGATCGGAGCCGTCGTCGGGGTCGAACAGCGGATAGATGTCCTCCGGAGTCACCACGCCGAGCTCCCGGCACGCCTGCACCAGGTAGTCGTAGCGGGCGACGCCGAAGATCTGCAGCGGGTCCTTGGCGGTCGTGTACAGCTCATGATTGCCCGGTACCCAGACGACCGTGTGGAACCGCGCCGCCAGGCGGCGCAGGGTGTCGACGATGTCGTCGGTGCGTTCGGCGACGTCGCCGGCCACGATGAGCCAGTCGCCCTCGGCGGTCGGCCGGATCCTCTCCAGCATGTCCTCGTTGCCGCGGTGCGCGACGTGCAGATCGCTGATCGCCCAGAGTGTCGCCATGGCGACCATGCTGCCACGACGTGGAGACCGCCCCGTCGACGGGCGCTACGGTGTACCGATGACACGAGTTCTCGCGGCCGGCGCGGCGATCGTCGACGACGACGGCCGCGTGCTGCTCGTCCAACGCGGACACGATCCGGAGAAGGGACACTGGTCGGTGCCCGGAGGGCATGTCGAAGACGGCGAGAGCTTCGCCGAGGCGGCCCGGCGCGAGGTGTGGGAGGAGACCGGCCTGCACGTCGACATCGGCGACGAACTGTGGACCGTCGAGGTGCCCTACGGCGAGTACGGCCTGTTCGAGATCCATGATTTCGCAGCGGTCGTCGTCGGCGGGACCCTGCGGGCCGGTGACGACGCCGACGACGTGCGCTGGGTCGACGACGCCGAGCTCGACGCGCTGCCGCTGACCAAGGGATTGGCGACCTGTCTGCGTCGCGCGGGCGTGATGGGGTGACGACTGTGGCGAGCGGTCCGGCGACCGCCGCCCGCGCTCGTCGTATGGGATCTCGCCGAACCGTGGTCGATCGCGGGGGTGGTCGCGCCGTTCCTGCTCGTCGGCCTCGTCGTGTTGATCTGGGCGATCCAGTTCGCCGCGAACGGCGTGATCTGGGCCGAGGAGGCACTCCGCGAGCGCGTCACCACACGAACGACCACCCCAGCACGGCCAGCGACAGCACCAGCATCCCCAGACAGTTGATCCAGAAAGTCGAGCCGACGAACGTCGCTCGGATGTGCGCGATGCTCGCGGCGACGAAGTACGCGACCACGCCCGCCGTCGCCGAGACACCGACACCGGGCTGCCAGATCCCGACGATCAGCCCCGCCGTCGCCAGCAGTTTGATGTAGACGAGCACCCAACCCCAGTCGAGCGGGAACCGGACTCCCGCATAGCAGTCTCGGATGAACCGCGGCGGACGGATCGACATGAGCGCATCGCCGCCGACGATCACCGCGAGGACGATCACCGGCCACACCGGATCGGGTGTCGAGAACATCTACGTCTCCTTCGAGGTGGTACGGAACAGGACTGCCGCGACGGCTTCGAGGTCGGCGCGGATCGACGCCGCGTCGCCGCCGGTCGCCGCGGAGGTCATCACGAGTCCGAGGTAGGCCAGGTAGACGGCGCGGCCGGCCGGTCCGGCGTCGTCTCCGAATCCCGCATCGGCGAACACCTCGGCGAAGTCGGCCTGCAGGGCCTGTGCGAGCGCACCGAACACCTCCGACGACCGCCCGCCGCGGGCGAGCACCGCTCCGTAGTCGCGCGCCAAGGCGATGTCGGCGTCGAAGATGTCCAGGAACGGTTGAACGACCTCTCCGATACGGGTCACCGGGTCTCCCGCGGGCGCGACCGGTCCCCGACCGGCGTGCACGGCGCCGATCCAGCCGTCGAAGGCGGCGACGAGCAGCGCGTCCTTGTCGCCCACCCCCATCACCGTCCCGACACTGACTCCGGCGTCGGCCGCGATCTGCCGGACGGTGGTCGCGGAGAAGCCGTGCGCGGCGAATCGTCTCTGAGCGCAGTCGACGACGCGCTCACGCGTCTGCTCGCGCTGCCTCTCGCGATTCGACTGAACACGTTCATTGAACACGTTCACTAGCGTAGCGCACGGGGTTTCGAGAGACCAGAGATCGGCGTAGCGTCGAGGCATGAGCGACGCACAGGTGATCATCGGCGGTGGATTGGCGGGCGCGAAAGCTGCGGAGGCGCTCCGCGACCAGGGATTCGACGGACCGGTGATCCTGATCGCCGATGAGGAGCATCTCCCCTATGAACGACCGCCCCTGTCGAAGGGCTATCTGGCGGGCGACGACGATCGAGCGAGCCTGTTCACCCACGACGCGAACTGGTATGCCGACCACGACGTCGACGTACGGACCGGCGTGCGGGCAGAACGCATCGATCCGCGGGCCCATCGGGTGGACCTCTCCGACGGAACCTCCGTCGACTACGCCAAGCTCCTGCTCGCGACCGGCTCGTCGTCGCGACGGCTGGACGGCGCCGACGGTGCGCTCTATCTGCGGTCCCTGGACGACTCCGACAGGATCCGCGAGGTGATCGGTGAGGACAGGACGCTGGTGATCGTCGGCGGCGGCTGGATCGGCCTCGAAGTGGCGGCCACCGCGCGACAGGCGGGTACACGAGTGACCGTCGTCGAACCGCAGTCGCAGCCGTTGGAACGGATCCTCGGTACGACGGTCGCCGAAGTGTTCGCGGGCGTGCACCGGGACAACGGCGTCGACCTTCGACTCGGCGTCGGTGTGAAGGAGGTCGGGCCGGGCGCGGTCACGACCGACGACGGCGATCTGATCTCGGCCGACGCGGTGCTGGTCGGCATCGGAGCGACACCGAACGTCGACCTCGCTCGCGCGGCCGGACTCGCCGTGTCGAACGGCGTCGACGTCGACGGCGGGCTGCGCACGTCCGATCCGGATGTGTTCGCGGTCGGCGACATCGCGAACCACGACCATCCGTCACTCGGCCGGCTCCGCGTCGAACACTGGGCCAACGCGCAGAATCAGCCGGCGGTAGCGGTGACCAACATGCTGGGCGGCTCCGCCGTGTACGACCGCGTTCCGTACTTCTTCACCGACCAGTACGACCTCGGCATGGAGTACCGCGGCCTGGCCTCGAGCGAGAACGACGTCGTGATCCGCGGCGACCTCGCGACCCGCGAGTTCCTCGCGTTCTGGCTGTCCGACGGCGCCGTCGTGGCCGGGATGAACGTGAACATCTGGGACGCCGGCGACGACATCGCCGCACTCATCGCGTCGGGGCGACGCGTCGACGCCGCCGCGCTCGCCGACTCGAGTGTGTCGCTCGACCAGGTGTGAGTCCACCTCGCCGTCAGTGCACCCAGGCGCCCGAACGCACGCGCCACACCACGGCGCCCAGCCTGGTCAGCATGAACAAGAGGAGCCCCGTCCAGATCCCGGCCAGGCCCCAGTCGAAGACGAGCGACAGCCAGATCATCGGGAGGAAGGCGCAGAGGGCGCCCGCGAGAGTCGCCGTACGCAGAAACGCGGCGTCGCCGCTGCCGAGGAGGACGCCGTCGAGCGCGAAGACGACGCCCGCGACGGGCAGCATGGCGACGAAGAACCACCACGGCGTGGTGATCGCGTCCAGGACGCCGGCGTCCGAGGTGAACACGCGCGGCAGGATGCCCGCACCGACCGCCAGCACCGCACCGAGGGTCACGGCCACTCCCAGCGACGTACCCGTCACATGCCGGGCGGTGCGCCGCGCGACGTCGAACGTCTTGGCCCCCAACGCCGCACCGACCAGCTGCTGAGCGGCGATCGCGAGTGAGTCCAGGAGAAGCGACATGAACTCCCACAGCTGCAGCACCACCTGGTGTGCGGCGACCTGAGCGACGCCGAAGCGCGCGGCGACCGCGGCCGCCGAGACGAAGCAGATCTGAAAGGACAGACTCCGCACGATCAGGTCGCCGCCCATCGCCAGCTGCGCACGGATCACCGACCGGTCCGGAGCCAGCCCGGCGGGCGCCACCCGGACGAGTCGCGCACCGAACAGCAGACCGGTGATCGACTGTCCGACGAGATTCGCCACCGCGCTGCCCTCGAGGCCCAACCGCGGCAGGCCCAGACCGCCGTGCACCAGGCCGACGCACAGCACGGCTCCGACGGCCAGACCGGCGACGACGTAGAACACCGGCCGCCTCGTGTCCTGCACGCCGCGCATCCAGCCGTTCCCCGCCATCGCAACGAGGATCAACGGGACCCCGAACACCGCGATCCGCAGCCAACGCGCGGCGTCGGCGGCGACGACCTCGTCGGGTACCAGGAGTCCGGTGATCAGCGGTGCGAGCAGCCAGGCGGCCAGCACGATCACCGCGCCGACGCCGAGAGCGATCCAGGTGGCCTGCACGCCTTCGGTGATCGCCCGATCACGGTGGCCCGCACCGAAGGCTCGGGCCGATCGCGCGGTCGTCCCGTACGACAGGAACGTGAGCTGGGTGCTGATCACCGACAACACCAGCGTCGAGACCGCCAACGCCGCCAACTCGTGTGCGCCCAGCCGTCCGACGACGGCGAGGTCGAGCATGAGGTACAGCGGCGGCGCGATCAGCACCACCAGTGCCGATGCCGCCAGACGCAGCATTACAGTTGCGCGAGCAGTCGGCCGATCACATCGTCCGCCGACCCCGTGTCGGAGTACCCGGCCGCGCGCGTATGACCGCCGCCGCCGAGCGCACGCGCGATCGGCACGACGTCGACGGTGGTCTTGCTGCGCAGCGACACCGTCCATTCACCGGGAGTCGACTCCTTGAACACCGCGGCCACCTCGGCCTCCTGCGCGGTACGGACGACGTCGATGACGCTCTCGGACTCGTCCCAGTTCATTCCGGCCATCTGCGCCGCCGTGACCGTTCCGTAGACCAGGCCCAGTCCGCCGCACGCCTCCCGGTCGAAGACCGATCCGCCGAGCACCTCGGAGACCATCTTCAGCCAGGAGTACGGGTGCGAGTCGAGGAGGACGCGGCTCCATCGGACCCCGTCGACCCCGGCGTTCAACAGGCGCGCCGCCACCTCGAACGAGGCGGGCCGCGCCCATTTGAACGATCCCGTGTCGGTCACGAGCCCCGCGTACAGGCAGGTCGCGATGTCCGCGGTCAGCTCGACACCGAGCGCGTCGAGCACCTGCAGAACCAGGACCGCTGTGCAGTCCGACTCCGAATCGATGAAGTCGAGATCGCCGAAACCCGCGTTCGACACGTGGTGATCGATGCACACGCGGGTCGGCGACGCGTCGAAGACGGCTTCATAGTCGCCGAGACGACTGACGGTCGCCGCGTCGACGGCCACCGCCGCCCCGCCCTCCTCAGCCGGGGACAGCGGTGCCAACAGTTCCACCCCGGGAAGCTCGCGCAGCGCACCCGGCAGGGTCTCCGGACCCGAGTACCCGCATCGCACGGCGATGCCGAGCCTTGCCAGGCCCAGCCCCAGACCGAGCGCACTGCCGATCGTGTCCGGATCGGGTCGGACGTGACTGATGATCACGACGGACGTCAGGTCGCGGAGTGCTTCAGCGACCATCGCTGCCGAAGCGCGGTTCACCCGAGCTGATCCTTCGCGTCGTCGGACTCGTCCTCGTGCCGGTACGGATCGCTCTCGCCCGCGGGCCGGGCGTCCTGTGCCGCACGCGCCACGAGCTCGTCCTGAGCTCGCGCACGCGCCAGGAGCTCGTCCATCGCACGCGTCGCGTCCGGCACCGTGTCGAGCTCGAAGCGGAGTGTCGGCGTGAACCGGACACCCGTTCCGGCACCGACCTTGGAGCGCAGCGCCCCGGTCGCGGCGGCCAGACCGGCCGCCGCTTCCGCGACATCGGGTTCGGCGTCGACCGACGCGCCCATCACCGTGTAGAACACGGTCGCATCGTGCAGGTCCCCGGTCACGCGACAATCGGTGATCGTCACGTGCGCAAGACGGGGATCCTTGATCTCCGATCCGATCGCACTCGCCACAATGGTGGTGATCCGTTTCGCGAGCCGTGCGGCTCGTGCATGATCGACCATCAGCCTCGTGCCTTCTCCACCGTCTCGTAGGTCTCGATGATGTCGACTCCAGTGAATCCTTCAGGCGACATCATCAGTCCCTCGCCTTCTCCACCATCTCGTAGGTCTCGATGATGTCGCCCACCTTGATGTCGTTGTAGGTCACCGTGAGACCGCACTCGTAGCCTTCGCGGACCTCGGTCGCATCGTCCTTCTCCCGCTTGAGCGAGGAGATGGTGAGATTCTCGGCGACCACCGCGTTGTCGCGCAGCAGGCGCGCCTTCGCGTTACGACGCACCAGACCCGACTGGACCAGGCAGCCGGCGATGTTGCCGACCTTGGACGACTTGAAGATCGCACGGATCTCCGCACGGCCCAACTCGACCTCTTCGTAGACCGGCTTGAGCATGCCCTTGAGCGCGGCCTCGATCTCGTCGATCGCCTTGTAGATGATCGAGTAGTAGCGGATCTCCACGCCTTCGCGATTCGCCAGCTCCGTCGCCTTGCCCTCGGCACGCACATTGAAACCGATGATGATCGCATCCGACGCGGCAGCGAGGTTGACGTTGGTCTCGGTGACGCCGCCGACACCGCGGTCGATGATCCGCAGCGACACCTCGTCGTCGATGTCGATGCCGAGCAGGGCCTCCTCGAGCGCCTCGACGGTACCCGAGTTGTCGCCCTTGAGGATCAGGTTGAGCTGGCTGGTCTCCTTCAGAGCCGAGTCCAGGTCTTCCAGGCTGATCCGCTTGCGGCTGCGTGCGGCCAACGCGTTGCGCTTACGCGCATTGCGACGGTCCGCGATCTGACGTGCGATGCGATCCTCTTCGACCACGAGCAGGTTGTCGCCGGCGCCCGGAACGGACGTGAAGCCGACCACCTGGACCGGACGCGACGGGTACGCCTCCTCGACGTCCTCGCCGTGCTCGTCGGTCATGCGACGGACGCGACCGTAGGCGTCGCCCGCGACGATCGAGTCGCCGACCCGCAGGGTTCCGCGCTGGATGAGCACCGTCGCGACCGGGCCGCGACCGCGGTCCAGGTGCGCTTCGATGGCCACACCCTGTGCGTCCATGTCGGGATTCGCCCGCAGGTCGAGCGACGCGTCCGCCGTCAGCAGCACGGCTTCGAGCAGCGCCTCGATGTTCTCGCCCTGCTTGGCCGAGATGTCGACGAACATGGTGTCGCCGCCGTACTCCTCGGGGATCAGACCGTACTCGGTGAGCTGACCGCGGATCTTCTGCGGATCGGCGCCCTCCTTGTCGATCTTGTTGACCGCGACGACGATCGGCACATCGGCCGCCTGCGCGTGGTTCACGGCCTCCACCGTCTGCGGCATGACGCCGTCGTCGGCCGCGACCACGAGGATCGCGATGTCGGTGGCCTTGGCACCGCGGGCACGCATGGCGGTGAACGCCTCGTGACCCGGGGTGTCGATGAACGTGATCAGGCGGTCCTCGTCGTTCAGGTGCGTCAGCACCTGGTACGCACCGATGTGCTGAGTGATGCCGCCGGCCTCCGAACTGCCGACGTTCTCCTTACGGATCGTGTCGAGCAGTCGGGTCTTACCGTGATCGACGTGGCCCATGACGGTGACCACCGGCGGACGCTGCTGGAGGTCCTCTTCGTCGCCCTCGTCCTCGCCGTAGGTGAGGTCGAACTTCTCGAGAAGCTCACGGTCCTCGTCCTCCGGGCTGACGACCTGGACGGTGTAGTTCATCTCCGAGCCGAGCAGCTCCAGCGTCTCGTCGTTGACCGACTCGGTCGCCGTGACCATCTCACCGAGGTTGAACAGCGCCTGCACCAGCGATGCCGGGTTGGCGTCGATCTTCTCGGCGAAGTCCGAGAGCGAGGCGCCGCGGGCGAGACGGATGACCTCGCCGTTGCCGCGGGGCAGACGGACGCCGCCGACTGCCGGTGCCTGCATGTTCTCGTATTCGGCGCGCTTCGCGCGCTTGCTCTTGCGACCACGACGCGGTGCGCCGCCGGGGCGACCGAAGGCGCCTGCAGCGCCGCCGCGACCACGACCGCCGCCACCGCCGCCCGGGCGACCGCGGAAACCGCCGCCCGCGGGTGCGCCGCCGCCACCGGGACCGCCGCGGAAACCGGCGCCGCCACCACCGGGACGTCCACCCGGACCGCCGCGACCGCCCGGTCGCGAGTCCGGGCGAGCCGCACGCTGCGGCATCGCACCGGGCGAGGGACGGGAGGGCATGTTGCCGGGCGACGGACGGGGACCGCCCTGACCGGCCGGCGGACGAGAACCGCCCTGCTGACCGGGACGACCTGCGCCGGGACGACCGCCGCCGGGGCGGGGTCCGCCCTGGCCGGGACCCGGGCGCGGGCCCTGCGGACGCGGCGCGGGAGCCGGTGCCGAGGAGAACGGGTTGTTGCCGACGCGCGGCGGACGCGGGCCGGGTCGGGGACCCGGACGCGGACCGGACGGCTTCGGACCGCTCTGCGTCGGAGCGGAACTCGACGCGGCCGGGGCCTGCGGTGCGGGCTTGGGCGCGGGTTTGGGACCCGGACGCGGAGCGTCGCCGGGTCGGGGACCCGACTGGGCTGCCGGGGCCGCGGGCTTGGCCGCGGACTGCGGTGCCTGGGTCGGCTTCGGGCCGCCGGGCTTGGGACCGCCGGGCTTCGGGCCGCCGGGCTTGGGCGCACCCGGCTTGGCGGCCGAGGGCTTCGGGGACGCCTTCGAGGCGTCGCCACCGGCATCACCGGTGGAGAAGGATTCGCGGAGTCGACGGGCCACGGGGGCCTCCACCGTCGACGATGCGGATTTGACGAACTCGCCCTGCTCCTTCAGACGCTCCAGCACCTTCTTGCTGGGAACGCCGAGTTCTTTGGCCAGTTCGTGAACGCGGGCCTTGCCTGCCACTGCTCTCCTCACTTGGAGGTCGAGCGGGCTTCCCGCTTCGACCTCGATTTATTCGGTCAACGTGCTCATCGTGGAGACTTCACGGTGTGCTCATAGTCTTCTGCTACCTGTCCTGATCCCCTACGGGATCGTCTGGAGTGATCTCGCCGATCAGATCGGTGAGGTCGTCTGGGGCCACGGTGAGACCGCGGTCCCGTAGCGCCGAACCGAACGCCCTCCGCCGCACCGCCGCCGACACGCAGTCGGAGTCCGGATGCAGCCAGGCGCCTCGTCCCGGCAGCCTCCTGTCCGCGTCCACCGCCACGATCCGCCTGTTCTCGGACACCGGACGCGCGACGACCCGCACCAGACTGGTTGCGAGGTCACGACGTCGGCATCCGATGCACGTGCGGATCGGCACGGTCGAGCATCGAGGAGCCACAGATCAGTCTAACTCATCGGAGGGGTGCGCTGTCACGCCGCCGTCGACGACGTCGCCTTCTGTGACGACTCCCTCAGTGGGCGCGGTGTCGGCGCGCGGGCCGCCGTCGCCCGAATCGGACCGGATGTCGATGCGCCAGCCGGTCAGCCGCGCGGCCAACCGGGCGTTCTGCCCCTCCTTGCCGATCGCCAGCGACAGCTGGTAGTCGGGGACGATCACCCGGGCGGCGCTGGTCTCGCGGTCGATCACCGTGACCGACAACACCTTCGCCGGGGAGAGCGCGTTGCCGACGAACACGGCGGGGTCGGCGGCGTAGTCGATGATGTCGATCTTCTCCCCCGAGAGCTCGCTCATCACGTTGCGGACGCGCTGGCCCATCGGGCCGATGCAGGCGCCCTTGGCGTTGAGGCCGTCGACGCCGGTGTGCACGGCGATCTTGGAGCGGTGCCCGGCCTCGCGTGCGACGGCGACGATCTCCACGGAGCCGTCCGCGATCTCCGGGACCTCGAGCGAGAACAGCTTGCGGACGAGGTTCGGGTGGGTGCGCGAGAGCGTGATCTGCGGGCCGCGGGGGCCGCGCGCCACGCCCACCACATAGCACTTGATGCGGTCGCCGTGGCGGTAGGTCTCGCCGGGCACCTGTTCGACGGGCGGGATGATGCCCTCGGTGGCGTTGGCGTCGGTTCCGATCTGGACGACGATGATGCCCTTGGCGTTCAGTCGTGCGTCGGCCTGGACCACGCCCCCGACCACTTCGCCCTCGTGGGCGACGAGATCGCCGTAGGTCTTCTCGTTCTCGGCGTCGCGCAGACGCTGCAGGATCACCTGCCGCGCGGTGGTCGCGGCGATCCGACCGAATCCCTCGGGGGTGTCGTCCCACTCGTGGACGAGGTTGCCGTCGCCGTCGATCTCCTGCGCCATGACGCGGACGGCCCCGGTCTTGCGGTCCACATCGATGCGTGCGTGCGGCTCGAATCCGTCGGTGTGACGGTAGGCGGTCAGCAGCGCGGTCTCGATCGCGGTGATGACCGTGTCGATCGAGACTCCCTTGTCGGCTTCGATCAGCCGGAGAGCGTTGATGTCGATGTGCATGGCTGGGACTCCTATTCGCTTGTCTCGTTGAGTTGTGTAGTCGATCGTCAGATCTCGGCGGGTGCGCGACGACGGGCGATCTCGTCGTCGTCGAGGCCGCAGGCGCGCAGCTCCGCTTCCCCCGGCCTGCGGAAGTCGACGTCGACGACGGCCTTCTCGACATCGCCGAGTGCGAGGTCGACGACGCTGAGTCGTCCCTTGTCGGCCTTGACGAGGGTCACGGTGTCCCCGACGAGGCGACCGACCCGCGCCACGAGGCTGGTGTGCTCCCCGTCGATCACGCAGTCGACCTTCGCGAGGCGCCCGACGGCCCGCCGCCAGTGGCGGGTGCGGGTCAGCGGTCGACCGATGCCGGGGGTGGTGACCTCGAGGTCGTAGGGCTGCTCCCCCATCGTGCCCGCCGCTTCGAGCGCGTCGCCGAGGTCACGGCTGAGTTCGGCGATGGCGTCGAGATCGGCGCCCTCGTCGCGATCGACGACGATCCGCACGTCTCGCCGTCCGGGCGGGGTGAGGATCAGGAGCTCTTCGAGGTCGTATCCGGACGCGGTGATGATCGGGTCGACGACGAGCCCGACGGCCTCGGCCTTATCGCTGATCATGGGCGGGATGTCTCCTCGTCGTCGGTGGCGGTCGATGCGATCGGAGCGTGCACGTCAGGTGCGACACGCCGGTCGATCAGGCCTGCTGAGTGTAGTCGATCGGCGGCACTGGCAGAATTCGACGACGTGACCGCCCTCCGCCCTGACCCGTATCCATCCCGGCGCACCGTGCTGCGCGGCGCCCTCGTGCTGCCCGCGGCGTTGGCGGTCGGTGCCGCGGCCACCGCCTGCGGCCCGACGACCGACGAGGCCCGCGACCTCGCGGACATGCTTGTTCCGCACGTGGAGGCCGCCCTGCGCCAGCAGCGCGCCGCCGAATCGTTGGCTCCCCGGCTGACCGAGTACACCGCCGCGCTCGAGGTGATCGCCGCTCAGCGCAAGGAGCACGCAACGGCGTTGCGTGACGAGATCGACAGGGTGCACTCGTCGTCCGCCGAGCAGATCGCGGTCCCCGCCGAGAACCGTCTGTCGACCGTCGACGCCCTGCGCGAGGCACTGACCGCGTCGGCGCGGTCCGCCGGCGCGGACGCGGTGGCCCATACCGAGTTCGTGGCGGGTCTGCTGGCCTCGGTCTCGGCGTCCTGCACGACTCTCGCGGAGGTCCAGCTCGCATGACCCAGAACGACGCCCTGACCACAGCCGCCGACGCCGAGTCGGCCGCGATCTTCACCTACGGTCTGACCACCGCCTTCGCCGCGAACGACGACCGTGCGGCGGTCGCCGAGTACATCGCCGCGCACCGGACCCGTCGCGATGCGCTCAACGCCGCCCTCGCGGCCGCCGGCGTCGCGCAGGAGGTGCCCGCCGCCGGGTACACGCTGCCGTTCGAGGTGACTGACGACAAGTCAGCGATCAAGGCGCTCCTGCAGGCCGAGCAGACCTGCGCGGTGGCTTATCGGGCGCTCGTCGAACAGGCCGACGACGGGAAGGTCCGCCGACTCGGTCTCGACGGGCTCACCGACTGCGCGCGGCACATCGCATTCTGGCGTGCGGCGGCCGGTCTGTCGCCGGCGACGGTCGCGCTGCCGGGGACACCGCAGTCGTAGCCGTCTCGACACCGCCGGCCGCCTGTCCGTGATCCAGCCGCGGCTGTGATCCATCCGCGGCAGCCGACGACATCCGCTCGATTCGGGAGTGCCGCGGATGTCGCCGGATGAGGCGAATCCGATGCGGGCGTCAGCCTCGCACGGTCGCGACGACGGCGTCGGCGGCACCGTCGACGGCGACCTCCGTCGCCTCACCGGTGAAGCGGTCGCGGATCTCGACGGTCCCGTTGGCCCATCCGCGTCCGACGACCACCACGATCGGCATGCCGAGCAGCTCCGAATCCTTGAACTTGACGCCGGGCGAGGCCTTGCGGTCGTCGAGGAGCACCTGGAGTCCGGCCGCGTCGAGCAGGTCGGCGAGCTGGTGCGCACCGGCGATCGCGGCGTCGTCCTTGTTGGCGATGACGAGGTGGACGTCGAACGGAGCCACCTCACGGGGCCAGCGCAGACCCTTCTCGTCGTGCATCTGTTCGGCGAGCACGGCCACCATGCGGGAGACGCCGAGACCGTACGAGCCCATCGTGACGCGGACCGGCTTGCCGTTCTCGCCGAGCACGTCGAGTTCGAAGGCGTCGGTGTACTTGCGGCCGAGTTGGAAGATGTGACCGATCTCGATGCCCTTGGCCGATTCGAGGACGCCCGCGCCGTCGGGCGACGGGTCGCCGTCGCGCACCTGCGCGGCCTCGATCACGCCGTCGGGCGTGAAGTCGCGTCCGACGACGAGATTCACGTAGTGGCGGCCCTTCTCGTCGGCGCCGGTGATCCAGGAGGTGCCGTCCACCACGCGCGGGTCGACGAGGTAGGTGAACTCGGCGCCCTGGACTCCCTTGGGCCCGATGTACCCCTTGACCAGTGCCGGGTTCTTCGCGAAGTCCGACTCGTCGAGCAGTTCCACCTCGCTGGGCTCGACCGACGCTTCGAGACGTTTGAAGTCCACCTCGCGGTCCCCGGGAACGCCGATCGCGGTGATCTCCCACTCGCCGCCGGGCTTGCGGATCTTGACCATCACGTTCTTGAGGGTGTCGGCCGCCGTGTACTCGCCGTCCAGGGTCGCGTTGGCCCATTCGACGAGGGAGTCGATGGTCGGCGTGTCGCCGGTCTCGTGGGAGACGGCCGCGGGGAGGCCGTCGATCGGCAGCGCGTCGGGCACGATCGTCTCGACGGCTTCGACGTTGGCGGCGTAATCGGACTCGGTGCTGCGGACGAAGGTGTCCTCGCCGACCTCACAGACGGCGAGGAACTCTTCGGACCTGCTGCCGCCCATCGCGCCCGCGGTCGCTTTGACGATGACGTACTCGACGCCGAGCCGGTCGAAGATTCGCTGGTATGCGGCCCGATGCTTGTCATAGGAGACCTGCAGCGCGTCGTCGTCGAGGTCGAAGGAGTACGAGTCCTTCATCACGAACTCGCGTCCGCGGAGCAGACCCGCGCGGGGCCGTTCCTCATCGCGGTACTTGGTCTGCACCTGGTACAGGATAACCGGCAGGTCCTTGTACGAGCTGTACTCGCCCTTGACCAGCTGTGTGAAGATCTCCTCGTGGGTGGGACCGAGGAGCATGTCGTTGCCCTTGCGGTCCTTGAGCCGGAACAGGTTGGGACCGTATTCGGTCCACCGGCCGGTGGCGTCGTACGGATCACGCGGCAGCAGCGCGGGCAGCAGGATCTCCTGCGCGCCCATCGCGTCCATCTCCGCGCGGACGAGGTTCTCGACGTTGCGGAACACCTTGAGCCCCAACGGCAGCCACGCGTAGACCCCGGGTGCGCTGCGACGGATGTAGCCGGCGCGCACGAGCAGCTTGTGGCTCGGCACCTCGGCGTCGGCGGGATCGTCTCGGAGGGTGCGGAGGAACAGGTCGGACATGCGTGTGATCACGATGTACCAGCTTAGTTCGCCGGTCCGACCGTTCGTTAGGGTGGTCGCGTGCTGGTGATCCTGCCTCCCTCTGAGACCAAGTCCGACGGCGGGTCGTCGGCCCCGCTCGACCTCGACGGGCTGTCGCTGCCCGAACTCAACGGGGTCCGGCGCCGCATCGCCGACGCTCTGGTCGACCTCTCCGGCAATGTGGAGGCGTCCCGGGAGGCCCTCGGGCTGGGCACGACCGATGCGGCGATCTCCGAGGTCGCCCGCAACGCCGAGCTGTTCACCTCGCCCACCCGGCCGGCGATCACCCGCTACACCGGCGTCCTCTACGACGCGCTCGACTACCCCGGCATGACGCGTGCGTCGAAGGCCAAGGCCGCCGATCGGCTGATGATCGGCTCAGCCCTGTTCGGCGTCGTCTCGGCCGCCGACCTGATTCCGGCGTACCGGCTGTCCGGCGGATCCAAGCTGCCCGGCTTCGGAACCCTGGGGGCGACGTGGAAGCCCGTGCTGTCCCCCGCCTTGGACGCGGTCGACGACTTCGTGGTGGATCTGCGCTCGGGCGTCTACCAGAAGCTCGGCCCGGTCTCCGGAGCGGTCACCGCGACGGTGGTGACCGAGTTCGCGGACGGCGGCCGCAAGGTGGTCAGCCACTTCAACAAGCACTACAAGGGCCTCGTCGCCCACGAGTTGGTCCGGACGCGTCGAAACGTGCGCGATGTGAACGCCCTGGCCGCGGTCCTCTCGGACGCAGGCCAGCGGGTGGAGGTCACCTCGCCGATCGAGATCACCGTGGTGACGCAGGGCTGAGGGCGGGCCATCCCGACACACCCGGTCCCGCCGACACGGCCGGTCACCGCAGGTCGAGGACCATGGCGACGCGTGAGGGACCGCCGGGCACCGGCGCGGCCGGCGCGACCTCGATGAACCCCTCCCGCTCGTACATGGCGCGGACGCCCGGGTAGGCCAGGATCGGGCTGACGCGCTCCGCCGGGTCGACCGGATAGGCGGCGACGATGTCGGCGCCGTGTCCGCGAGCGAAGTCGATCGCACCGTGCAGGAGCTGCTGTCCGATGCCCTTCCGACGGCGTCCGCCGCGTGTCCTGACGCAGAAGATCGTCCACGGATCTCCCGCTGCGACCGCCGGATACGCGGCCTCGTCGTCGAGTCCGTGGACTCGGCTCCGACGCGCGACGCCCGCCCAGCCCACGACCTCGCCGTCGAGGTACCCGAGGATCCCCGGTTCCGGGTGCTGCCCGCACATCTCGTGCACGGTGCGACGACGTGCGGCCGCGTCGAGCACCGACGATTCGCCGAATCCGAGACGGTACGTGAGACACCAGCACGCGACCGCGTCCGGTCTGCGTTTGGGTCCCAGCATCGTCTCGACGTCGTCGAACACGTCCTGTGTCGCAGGTCGGAACGTCACCGGCATCTGGGGCACATCGTCTCCCTTCGCCCGCTTCCGTTCGACGCTACCGCGTCGCCGGAGCGAGCCGGGCCCGCGCCGGGCTCGGCCTACTTCGCCTGCGGGAAGAACCACTCCTCGTCGGACTCGCCCGGCTCGTCGTCGTCGAGATCCACATCGACGACCTCGTCGAGCTGAGCCTTCTGCGCGCGGATGCGGCCGTACCCGTAGGCGGCGGCCATGCCGACCACACCGGCGCCGAGACCGATGAGGGTGCCCGCATTGGTGTCGTCGCCGCCCGCGTCCGCGGAGATCCGGTAGATCCAGCCGTTGAGCGCGATCACGGCCAGCGCCCCGAACGTGCACGGCACGGTGATGGTCACCCACGTCGGCTGCTCGAGCGGCGGGACCCCCGCGCGACGCCGGTACACCTGCCAGACCGACATGACGACGGCCGCGCCGACGAGCACCGCGGTGATCACCGGTGCGATGAACCAGGAGAGGACGGCGGCCACCAGCAGCAGCGCGCCGGTGCCCCAGCCGACGATGCGCGCGGTCACGATCCGACCACCCGATCGACGTCGGTGAAGCCGGCGACCGGGCCGATCACCGCGATCGCCGGAGCGATCAGGTTCTTCTCGCGCGCGGTACGGGCCGCGTGCGCCAGGTCGGCCCGGATCAGCCGCTGGTCCGGTCGAGAGGCGTTCTCGATGAACGCGACAGGGGTGTCGCCGGGACGCCCGCCGTCGAGCAGCGCCTGTGCGAAGGCGTCGATCCGCTTGACCGCCATCATCAGCACGATGGTCCCGCGCAGCGCCGCGAGCGCGCCCCAGTCGGTCAGCGAGTCGGGGTGGTCGGGGGCGACATGACCGGACACGACGACGAACTCGTGGGCCACACCGCGGTGCGTCACCGGAATGCCCGCCAGCTCCGGAGCCGAGATCGGACTCGTCACTCCGGGCACCACCGTCACCGGAACACCGGCGTCGACGCAGGCCTGCAGCTCCTCGAAGCCGCGACCGTAGACGTACGGGTCGCCGCCCTTGAGGCGGACGACGAACTTGCCCGCCCGGGCACGGTCGACGAGGATCTCGTTGATCGTCTCTTGACGCATCGCCCGCCCGTACGGCACCTTCGCCGCGTCGACCACCTCGACGTGCGGGCCGAGCTCGTCGAGCAGACCGATCGGCGCCAGACGATCGGCGACGACGACATCCGCCTCGGCCAACAGCCTGCGACCGCGCACCGTGATCAGATCGTCGGCGCCGGGCCCGCCGCCCACCAACGCGACACCCGGCGCGTGCCGGGCTCCGTCGTCGACCGTGAGCGAGGTCCCGTCGGCGAACGCGGCGGAGATCGCCGCCCGGGCCGCGGCCGAACGACGGTGGTCACCGCCCGCCAGCACACCGAACTGCAGGTCTCGATGATGTCCCGACGCCGGGGTGACCGCGGTACCCGCCGCACCGTCGTCGGCGCGCACGCAGAACACCCGCGCGGCGATCGCCTCGTCGACGACGGCGGCGTTGACCGCCGGATCGTCGGTGCACGCGATCGCGTACCACGCTCCGTCGAGATCGCCGGCACGGTAGGCGCGGGTGTGCACCGTGATCGCGGGCTCGGACTCGACGGCGGGCGTCGGATCGGTCGCGATCACATGGACGTCGGCCCCGGCCGCGAGGAGATTCGGGATCCGACGCTGCGCGACACCGCCGCCGCCGACGACGACCACTCTGCGTCCACGCAGGTCGAGTCCCGCCAGATAATGAGCTTGCACCATGGGTATTCAGGATAGTCGGGACGCGAGTCCCGACTCCGCTCGACCAGGCGGGCAGCGCCCGATCAGGACGCCGCGGCCGCGGCACGGGCGACGGCCCGCGCCCGGGACTCGGTGAACCGAGCCACCTTGACGTCCATCTGGGCGAGGAACTCGGCGAGCTTCTCCCGGTACATCTCGCCGAGGGGACCGAAGTCGTCGCGCTCGAAGATCCGCCACTTGCGCAGCACCGGCATCACGACCTCGTCCATGTGCTGCGGCAGATCGTAGATCCCGCCCTTGGCGATCAGCACGGCGTTTCGACGGAAGTTCGGCATCGTCGAACCGGGCATCACGAAGTTGGCGACGATCCCGTAGATCGCGACCATCGCCTGGTCGGGCACCAGATCGAGTGCGGCCGAGACGATGTTCCGATAGAAGAGCATGTGCAGATTCTCGTCGGCGGCGACTCGCTGAAGCATCCGATCGGCGATCGGGTCGCCGCACGCCTTGCCGGTGTTGCGGTGGCTGACGCGGGTCGCGAGCTCCTGGAACGACACGTAGGCGACCGCGAACAGCATGTCGAAGCTGTGATCGCGCTGACCGTCGTCCTCGGGCAACGGGTTGAAGCCGTGCGTCATGTGCTCCATGCGGAGGTTCTCCAACTCCACCGGATCCACCCCGCGAGTCACGACGAGGTAGTCGCGCATGACGATGGAGTGGCGGTTCTCCTCCGCGGTCCACCGACCGACCCAGAAGCCCCACGCGTCGTCGAGACCGAAGTTCTCGGCGATCACCCGGTGGTACGACGGCAGGTTGTCCTCGGTGAGCAGATTCGTGATCATCGCGGCCTTCGCGGTCTCCGACAGCTGCGACTGCTCCGGATCCCAGTCGACGCCGCCGAGCGAGGCGAAGTTCCGCCCGTCGTCCCACGGCACGTAGTCGTGCGGATGCCACTCCCGCGTCATCCGCATGTGCCGCGCCACTTCGATCTCGCATGCGGGAAGCAGTTCGCGGAGCAGATCCGATCCGGTCATGGGTGAGCCGATGAGTGTGGTCATGACTCCACTCTCGCGTGCCGCGCGCGGCCACGCCGGGGGCGAAGGTCCTGATCTCCCGGGGCCCCGGGTCCCGCCCCCACCTGCGGTAATGTGTCCTCCATGAGTACCGCCCAACCGCAGTCTCCGCGCCGCCCGGTCCGCGTGTTCCTCGTCGACGATCACGAGCTCGTCCGGCGCGGTCTCCGCGATCTGCTGTCCACCGCCCCCGACCTCGCGGTGGTCGGTGAGGCCGCGACGGTCGCCGAGGCCCGGGTCCAGATCGCGGCGACCGCGCCCGACGTCGCCGTCCTCGACGTGCGTCTGCCCGACGGCAACGGGGTGGAGCTGTGCCGGGAGGTCCGCGCCGAGAACCCGGCGGTGCACTGTCTGATGCTGACCAGTTACGCCGACGACGACGCGCTCCTCGCCGCCGTGCTGGCCGGCGCGTCCGGCTTCGTCCTCAAACAGATCCTCGGCCACAACCTGGTCGACGCGGTCCGCACCGTCGGACACGGCGGCTCGCTGCTCGACGCCAAGAGCACCTCGGCGCTGCTCGCCAAGCTCCGGCAGGGCGAGCCGACCGATCCGACCGCGCAATTGACCACGCAGGAGCGCGAGGTGTTCAACCTGATCGGCGAGGGCCTGACGAACCGCCAGATCGCCGACCGCATGTTCCTGGCGGAGAAGACGATCAAGAACTACGTCTCGCGCATCCTCGCCAAACTCGACATGCAGCGTCGCACCCAGGTCGCCGTCCTCGCGACCGAACTGCGCGGCCGTGAGCGCTGATCCGACCTCCGCCGAGTCCGTCGAGGAGGTCGCCGAGGAGGCGACCGACCGACGTCTGCAGATCGAACTCGGCACCGGCGCCGCGGTCGCCGCGGTGTTCCTCGTCCTGCGCATGCTCGCCGTGGCGCACTGGGACTGGCACACCGTGGCGGCCATCGCCGACACCTTCGACTTGTCGGATGTCGAGATAGGACACATGTAGTCTTGACGTCGTGACCAGCACGAACACAGTCAACGCGATCATCTACGCCCGCATCAGTCAGGACCGCGAAGGCGCCGGGCTCGGCGTCGACCGCCAGACCGAGGACGCCCGCGACCTCGCCGAGCGCCTCGGTTGGCGGGTGCTGCGCGTCGAGGCCGATAACGACATCAGCGCCTACAGCGGCAAGCCCCGCCCCGGCTACGAACGGATGCTCGCCGCGATCGAGTCCGGCGAGGCGAACGCCGTCATCGCCTGGCACGCCGACCGACTGCACCGACGCACTATCGAGCTAGTGTCGCGTGTCGTTAGATAGTTTATGGTTGTGCTTTCTTCAGGATTTCGTCGGCGGTCGTGGTCCAGACGAAGGGGTGTTTGCGGTCGTTCCAGCCGTTGATAAAGGCGCGGATTTTGGCGTTGAGGTCTTTGACTGAGGTGAAGACGCCGCGGCGGATGGCTTGGCGGTCGATGATGCCGAACCAGACTTCGACGAGGTTGAGCCAGGAGCCGGAGGTCGGGGTGAAGTGGATGTGAATGTTCGGGTGCTGCTCGAGCCAGTCGCGGACTTCAGCCTTTTTATGGGTGGCGTAGTTGTCCATCACCAGGTGTAGTTCCCGGTTGCCGTAGGCGCGGTCGATCTGCCGCAGGAACGCCAGGAACTCCTGGTGGCGATGTCGTGGCTTGACGGCTGCGGTGACTTGTCCGGTCGCGATCTCCAACGCGGCGAACAGTGTGGTGGTGCCGTGTCGTTTGTAGTCGTGGGTGCGGCGTTCGATCTGTCCCGGCTGCATCGGGAGCATCGGTGCGGTCCGATCCAGGGCCTGGATCTGGGATTTCTCGTCCACGCACAGTACGATCGCGTTCTCCGGTGGCTCCAGGTACAGGCCGACGACGTCGGTGACCTTGGCGACCAGTTCGGGATCGGTGGAGAACTTGAAGGTTCCCGACCGCCACGGCTGAACCCCGTATTCGCGCCAGGCACGGGCAACGGTGGCGTTCCCGATCCCCAAATGGCCGGCCAACAGGCGTGAGGACCAGTGCGTGACGCCGTACTTCTTCGGCGGTGGCATCAACGTAGCCGAAACGACCTCGGCATGATCGAGATGCCGCGGACGGCCCGGTCGGTCAGCATCGAGGAGGCCGTCCAGGCCGCCATGAAGATAGCGGTCACGCCATTTGAGGACCGTCGGCACCGACGTCCCGACCACCTCGCTGATCCGCGTGTTCGCCACACCCGCAGCCGCCAGCGACACGATCCGCGCACGCCGCACCAGGCCCGCCGACGTCGAGGTCGACCGCAACAGCCGGTCCAGTTCAGCAGCATCGCCCTCACGCAATTGCAGCGCCGGGGCCGGAGAATTCGCCATATCCCATTATCGCAAGCCGCAAACCATCAACTCATTAACGACACGCGACACTAGAACGGTTCTTGAACGTCGTCGAGCAGTCCGGCGCACAAGTCGCGACCGTGCAGTCCGGTCCGGTCGACCTCGCATCGCCGTCGGGGCGCATGACGGCCCGCATCCTCGCGAGCGTCGCGACCCACGAGGTCGAGCACGCCCGCTCGCGGATGCAGCGGGCGAAACAGCAGGCCCTCGCCGACGGCAAGTTCCTCGGCGGCCGACGGCCGTTCGGATACGAGGACGACGGCCTCAGCGTCCGCGATAGCGAAGCGGCGGCGCTGCGCCACATGACGCGCGAGCTGCTCGGCGGGGCGTCGCTGCGCTCGGTCGCCCGTTGGTGTGCCGACGAGGGGGTCGTCTCAACGACCGGCAAGCCCCTCACGCCGACGGCGATCCGTCGTATCGTCCTGCGCCCGCGTAACGCCGGGCTCGTCGACTACGACGGCACCACGGCCCGCTGCGCCGCGATCGTCGAGCGGGACGAGCTGCTCGCGGTCCGGGCGATCCTGACCAACCCGAAGCGCCGGACCGCCAAAGGGACGGCGCTGAAGTGGCAAGGCAGCGGCGCCTACATCTGCGCCGAGTCCGGCGAGCCCATGCGCATCAGTGCAGCGACGTCGAAGGACCCGACGCCGGTCTACCGGCCGGTGTCACGCCGAGGGGGCGCTACCGCCGACGCCGCGAGCCTCGACGCCTACGTCGATGGGGCGATCGTCGCCCGGCTACAGCGGGACGACGCGCGCGAGCTGCTCACGCCGACCGACGACGCCGTCGACCACAAGGCCCTCAACGACAACCGCGACGGCCTGACTGCTCGGCTCGACGAAGCGGCGGGCCTGTTCGCCGACGGCGTCCTGACCGCGTCGCAGCTCGCGACCATCACGACCGAGCTACGCGAGCAGCTCGCCGCGATCGACCGTCAGCTCGCAGCGTCCGACGAACTCCCCGAGCTGCGCGAGCTACTCGACGCCGACGACATCGACGCCGCATGGATCGACCTGCACGTCGAGAAACGTAACAGAATCATAAAGTCTCTACTCCGAGTCGAGGTCTATCGGATGTCCTCGCGAGGCATCAAGCGGGTATTCGATCCGAGCAAGGTCGCCCTGACCTGGCTCAACGAGAGCTGATCCCCTGTAAGAATTGACGTCATACTTGACAAGTGATGACATCTGTGCTTGACAGACACGGCCTACCAGTGTTGAGTTAGTACCAGTTCGAGACACCTCGAACCGTTCGGGACACGGGTTCGACCGTGGAGCACGAGCCTCGCAGCGCGAGACCCCACGGGGTCGCGGTCTCACAAGGACCGCCATAAGCCGGAGGAGCCGATCGACAGCAGCACCCCTCGCGGGTGCAGTCGATTGGATTACCGTGCAGAGTTCTCGCGAATATCTCGCTCACCACCTCAAAGGGTCTGACGACCCCGACGTCCTCGCCGAGGTCCGACGCTCGCCCGTCGTGCAGGGCGTCGCCGGGGCGATCAACTACCTCGTCGCGGTCCGAGGCACCCGCTTCGGACGCCAGTTCATCAGCGGCGCCGTCAACGACGGCAAGCTCCCCGCGTTCCAGATCAGCGGCGGGTGGCGCTTCGCCCCCGACGACCTCGACAACTGGCTCGACAGCCTGCGCGTGTTCGGCGGTCAGCGATGACCGCGCCGACGCTCACCCTCGACGAGATCAAGGCCGCCGGTCGCCTCGCCGCCAAGGACGCCCCGCCGCTCACCCGCGCACAGGCGCAGGTCATCCGGTCCGTGTTCGGCCCGATCTTCAAGGCGGCCGACCGTGGCTGACAACATCCCGAACCGCGTGCACATCGACGTCGTCGGCGACCTCGTCCGACTCTCGCAGAACGGCGAGTCGATGTTCCTCGACCCCGAGGGCCTGATCGGCCTCGCCCCGGCGGTCTACGCCCTCGCCCGGTTCGTCATCGAGGCCGCCCCGCACCTGAGCGAGGAACAGCGGTCGGCGCGCCTTCAGGGCCTCGCCGATGCCGTCGACCTGCACCTCGCCGAGTGGGTCGACCTCACCGAACAGGAGAACTGACCATGACCAGCACCACGACCGAGCCGTTCACCCTCGGCGACCGCATCGAGGTCGGCGACATCGCCCGCCGCGTCGGCCTGAAGTGGCCGACCGGCAAGGCACCGATGAAGCGATCAGTCGCCGACCGCATGGCGAAGCGCATCGTCCGTATGCGCGACGCCGGAGAGAAGCCCTACATCAGCGACGCCCGCCAGACCTTCGCCCAGGGTGTCCGATTCAACTACCAGGAGAACTGACCATGACCAGCAGCACCACCGAGACCAGCAGCACCACCGAGACCACCACCTTCAGCGGGTTCGCCGACGCCCAGGCCGCACGCCGCGCGCCGGGCAGCAAGGCCGACATCGCCGAGCACAACAAGCGGGCCGCCGCAGCCAACGGCGATCGCCTCATGGCGGCCTCGATCGCCCAGCACGCCCCCAGCACGCCGCGACGGCCGTCGCTGACCGGCGGGAGCCCGCCGGAGGCGATCGCCGAGCAGATCAAGCGCCGCGTTCGCGAGTATGACCGCGTGCTGAACAAGCTCGTCGTGACCGCGCCGGTCGACCCGGTCGAGCGCCTCGTCGCGAAGGCCCGCCAGCAGGCCGCAGCGGGCGACGCCGTCGACGACATCCTCGCCGAGATCGCCGAGGCCGAGATGCGAGGGGCGCAGATCGACGCCGCTGCTCGTGCCCGGCGGGTGTTGTCCAACCAGGTCGCCGCCGACCTGACCGCCGACGTCGAGGCGCTGGCAGACCAGGCGCTCGGCTCGATCCGCACCGAGGTCGAGGCCCTCGCGGCCGAGGCCGCCGACATCGTCTCGGCGCTCGCCGGGGTGTCGGACGCCGACGAGGCTATCCGCAAGGGCCCGGACGCCGTCGCCGCGTGGGGTCGTCGTGGCTCGCTGCGCGACCAGCTGACGACCATCGCCCGGACGCTGCACTGGACCCGCAAGGCCATCGAGAGCGGGTTCGCCCCGAACGTCGACGGCCGCCCCGACGTCCTCGCCGCTCGACTCGACGACGTCACGTTCGCCTCGACGTGGGGCGTCATCGACGCCACGCTCGACGACCTCGGCGCGTCGGACGCCGTCGTCGCACTGCTCACCGAGGGGACCAACTGACATGGCGCACAACGGATTCGGCCGATACCTGCCGACCGATCAGACCGACGCCGAACGGCGCTCGACCCCCGGTTACCGCCGAGGGCTCGGTCAGTACGTCGACGGCACGCGGGACACGGCGACGACCAAGCGGGCCCAGCTCGCCGAGCAGCGCCGCGAGCGCATCCGCCAGGCGATCGCCGACGGCACCGCGACGTTCGGGTTCGACGGTAAGCCCGTGGACCCCCTCGCCGAGGACCCCGACGCGGTCGAGGCCGCATGGCAGGACGCCCACGGCGACGACGACGGCGGCGCCGCGTGAGGACGCTCACCGGCCGCCGGGGCGCCGACCCCGACGGGTACTCGGTCCCGACCTGCCCGAGGTGTTGGCGCCCCGCCGGGGTCCTGCGCGGGGCCGAGGTCTGGGTCGAGGACACCCGGACCGCCGGTCGGGTCGCTCACCGGGTCATCGCCTGCACGGCGATCCGGCCGGGCAGCAGGGTCGAGCGGGACGTCGCGGTCGCCTACCTGACCGCACCGACGCCCCGCCGGACCGCGTAGCGGCACCGGATCGACGCACTACCTGTCGCGAGTGGCATCGCGACAGTCGACACCAGAGGTTCGGACCGGGTCAGCCACGGCGACCGGGGAGACGGTCCGACCTCGACCACCTGAAGGAAAGACACACGTGAGCCACAACGACAGAACCCCCGCGAGGGGCGGGGGTCCGGCCGGGCATGTTGATGACGTCCACCTGAAGACGTCGCGACACGCCCCGGATTCTACCCGCAACGTCGCAGCCGAAGCAACGAAACTCGCAGGCAGCGGGCTCGGTACGCCGCTACCGCTCCCCGCCGAGGCCAAGTTCCCGCCGCCCAAAGGCACGACCGGATGGGACCACCCGCGACCCCACCTCGACGAGGCCCTCGCGGCGCTCGACGATCACGACGGCAACGTCGCCCTGCGCCTGGCCGACGGGGTCGTCGGTATCGACGTCGACCAGTACGGCGACAAGCACGGCGTCAAGACGATGCGCGCGAAGGTCGACAAGCTGGGACCGCTCCCCCTCACGTACGCCTCGACGTCCCGCGACATCGAGACCGGGTCGGCGATCCACTTCTACCGCGTACCGGCGGGGGTGCGACTCAGCGGCAAGGTCGGCGCCGACGTCGAGATCATCCAGCCCGGACACCGCTACGCCGTCGTTGCGCCGTCCGTCGTCGGCGATCGCCGCTACCGCTGGTATGACCTCGACGGCGAGCCGTGCGACGCCCCGAACGTCGACGACCTGCCCGACCTGCCGACGGCGTGGCTCGACGCTTATCTGAAGGGCACCGCGCCGAACCCGCGCGCCGACATCGTCGAGTTCGGCGACGTCGACGAGGCCCTTGCTTGGTGTGCGATCGAGGTTCCGTTCGCCGACCTGCCGATGTCCGGCGCGATGACCCGCGCGACGGCCGACGACAAGCTCGCCGACGAGATGTCGGTCGGGGCCCACGACGCGATGACGGCCCGCGTTCACCAGGTTGTCCAACTCGCGGCCGAGGGACACCACGGCGTGAGCGCCGCCCTCGACCGCATCCGCACCGCGTTCGGGGCCGAGGTCCTCGGCGGGACCGACGGCGAGGCCCGGCGCGACCTGACCAGCGCGAGCCTCGAATGGCAGCGGGCCGTATGCGGGGCCGTGTCTAAGCTGCGCGCCGACGTCGAGTCCGGCCGGACCATCCTGTCGACCCTCGGCGGGTACGCGGCCGACGACGCCAACCTCGACCTCGCCGTGTTCTCGGCGTGGCTCGCCGACGCCGAGCACAAGCGGGAGAACGTCACCGTGCCGACCTCCGAGCCCGCCGACGCCCCGCCGGTCACGGTCCCCCGCATCATCGACAAGCGCGCGACCGACGGCGAACGCGACCTCGCGACCATCTTCGCGACGTACTACCGCGATCGCCTGCGCTGGGTCGACGACCGCAAGGTCTGGGCCCGGTACGACGACGCCGAGCGCCTGTGGCAGCTCTCGACGGCCGACGACCCCCGCGTCGTCGGCATGTGGCACGCGCTACGCGAGGACCAGGGCCTTCAGTGCATCGTCGGCAACGGCGAGTTCGGCGACGTACCGGGGTCGCTGCGCCTGGCACGGTCGGTCATCGAGTCGGCCCGCGACATGCTGTTCTCGTCGTCGACCGACTTCGACAACCTGCCCGAGCACGAGTGGCCCTGCGCGAACGGCGTGCTCGACACCAGGACCCGCACGCTGCGCCCCTACAGCGCCGCCGACCTCGTGACCGAACGGTTCGCCGTCGCCTTCGACCCGACCGCGACCGCCGAGCGCCTCGACGAGTGGATGACTCACGCCTTCAGCCCGGCCGCCGACGACGGCGAACCCGACCTCGCCAGCGGCGCCGAGCGGGCTCGGTTCGTCCGGCGCTACCAGGTCGCCGCCCAGGTCCCGACGTTCTCGGCGGTCACTCATCAGTTCCTCGTGATGAACGGCCCCGGTGGGTCGGGCAAGGGCACGTTCGGCGCCGATTTGCCTCGTGCCCTGTTCGCCCGGTACTTCAGGACGATGGACGGCGGGTATTTCCTCAAGCGCAACGCGACCGGCAAGCACCGAGGGAACATCGCCGACTCGATCACCGGGGCCCGCTTGGTCGCCGTAGACGAGGCGATCGGCACCGCCGCAGCGATCGACACCGACTTTCTGAAGGAGTTCACCGGGTCGGCGACGATGCACACCGAGCGCAAGCACGGCACGCCCGGCGAGGCCCCTCGCCCGCTGCTCACGTTCCTGACCAACGACACTGACATGAACTTCGGCAAGCAGGACACCGGTATTCGGCGCCGCATGATCGCCGTATCGCTCCCGTGGGGCGCCGACCACCGCGAGGCGACCGGACAGACCGGCGACCATCGGGGCCTGTTCCGCGACCTGTTCGAGGCCGAGGGGTCGGGCGTGCTGAACATGTACCTCGACGCCCTCGACGAGGTGCGAGCGAATTACGCCGCCAACGGCGACCCCCTCGCGGTCCCCGAGGACATCAAGGCCGAGACCGCCGAGACCTGGTCGACGTCGTCGTTCGTCGGCCGGGCGTTGCAGCACTTCCGACCGATCGGCCCCGACGAGATCGACGCGCCGGTCCTCACCCTCGACGGCGTGCACGCTTTCCTGTGGGACCTCGCCGAGGCCACCGAGCCCGGCGGCGCCGTCGGCGTCGGCCTCAAAGGCCCTCGCGAGTTGCGCCGCGACATCCTCGCCGTGTTCCCCGGCGCTCGGGTCGACGAGCCCGGCAAGGGTCGAGGCCGTATCCCCGGACTCGGCGATCACAAGTTCACCCGCGTGCATCGCCTGACCGCTGCGAGTGACAGCGGCGCCTACCTCGTCGAGGAGACCAGCGCAGCCCCGCGTGTCACGACCGACGAGGTCGACGAGTGGCGCGCCGATCACCCTCGCGTGGCGAAGGTCAAGGTCGCCCGCACCCTGAAGTTCACCGACGAGACGTAGGCCGATCCCGTCGCACGCGACCCCTACCCGCAATGGGTAGGGGTCGCTGTCGTATGCAGGCCCGCCGGGTAGGGGTCGCCTCGATGCAGCCCCCCGCCGAGGGCTCGCGGATAGAGGGGACCTCGGCCGGCAATGCCTCGGTTGGCGCTCATCCCTCACATGCCGGCGCAGGCATTGACGCTCAACTACGACATCGCCGACCCAGGGGTCCTATGTGAGGGTTAGTGCTCAACGCCTGCATGTATGCAGGGCCTCGGGTCACCTACCTGGGTCACCTCACGTGACCCAGACATAACCCCAGGTCAGAGCCATATTCAGCAGGCTATGGGTCAACCGGGTCACGTCTCCCCCATTTTATTCCCCTACGGTTTAGACATAGGGGTCTATGCAGCCCTACAGAGCGGTAGAGAGTTCTATGGGGAGTTTCTAGAAGTACATGACCCATGTGACCCAAGGGGTTGCACGAAGTAGAGAATAAGCAGGTCACCGGGCATTTTCGAGATGGGTCACGTAGGGCCGAATACGTGACCCACCACGTGACCCAGGCCCGCGCTACGTGACCCACGGCCGTCGAGGTGGTCCCGAGGCGTCGAGCGCCAGGGGTCGACGAGGGCATGAGAGGCCCTGAGAGCGCCCGAGCGTCGGCGACGAGGATCAGCCGGGGACCGGGCGTCGAGGAGGTCAGCGGCGCAGCCAGGCCGCAGCACGGCACAGCCAGAGGGCAGGGGGTGGGACCCCTCCCCCGCCGGGCGAGGTCCGAGCCCGCCCCGTACTGTCCACCTCAGCGTGACCCGCCCTTAAAGGCGCCATAACCCCAGGTCAGAGCGGGTATTGCACCCCCAGCGGGGCCCAGGACCCCGACGACGCCCCGTCAGCGGGCCCAGCACGTGACCCACGTGACCAGCGCCGTTGCGCCGCTCGGCGCCGCCCAGCGGGTGCGATCGGCGGCTCTCAGAGCGCCGCCAGGCCGTCGACCCCACTGAGGACACGTCGACGGCCCGTTCGCCCACCAACGGGGCGACCAGGGACCAGGACGACGCCCGCCCAGCGGGGTCGAACACCGAGACCGGCGGGGACGACGGCCGACGAGGCCCTGTTCGAGTTGACGTCAAGGCAAGCAAACACGCAGGTAGACAACGGTTTTCGCGATCGCTGAGTTTTGACAGCCCATGCAACTATGGATGTCACCGGGGACCACCACGAACAGGGAGACCTCATGGCAACCGCAGCCGAGCACAAGACCACCGCCGAGACCCTCGCCGCCGAGGCCGTGACCGACCTCGCCCGGACGAACGTCACCGTCGCGGGCATCAAGGCGACCATCGCCCAGGCCCACGCGACCCTCGCCACGGTCGCCGACGCCGAGGAGACCGCGTGACCGCCGAGGTCACCGGCGAGCAGCTGCGCGAGCACTACGTCGGTTGGGCCCAAGACGAGGGTGTCACCCTCGATCCGTCAGACCTCGCACTGATCGACCGACTCGTGACCGCGACCGACTTCGCACGCGACCTCGAACACAAGCTCGCGACCGTCGGCGCCGTGCTGCTCACCGCTCACGGCACCGAGAAAGCGAACCCGCTGCTCGCCGCATCGCGGTCTCAGGCCGAGCTGACAGCGAAGCTCGTTACGGTCCTCGATCGCCGGATCGGCGACGCGGCGGCCGACGACGTGCCGAACCGAGGGGGCGTGCAGCCGTTCGCCACGCGGGGCCCGTACGCCCCGAGCAAGACCGGCACCGACGACGAGCCCGTCGCGACGTCCCGACGTCCAGCACGCACGCCGCGTAAGCGGGCCCGGTAGTGGCGCGCCGGATCGGTGCCCGGCCGTCGAAGGTCCCCGAGGCCGACGCGAAGGCGCCGCACGAGCTGACGTTCGCCGACGTGCCCGAGGAGTTCCGTCCGTCGTCGTTCCGCGATGTCTGGCTCGCCGTCGTCCCGCTGCACGTCGACGAGACCAACGAGCAGCACTGCTCGTTGGCCTACGGCCTGTCGTGCGACGAGGTCGAGCGCGAGCGGGCCGTCGGTCATCGCCTGCGCGCCGATGCTCATTGGCGGGCTCGGCTCGCGAGCGAGACCCGCGAGGTCGAGTTCCGTGCATGGCTTGACGAGCGGGGCCTACTGAAGGCCAACGGGCAGCCGATCCGAGGGTGGACCTCGCGAGACTTCCAGATGTGGGACCAAGCCCGGCGGGAGGACGACGGCCGATGACCGAGAAGAAGCTCGCCGTCCCCGAGACGTGCCATCGCGGGCACGTGCTCACCGCGCGCACGACCTACATCAAGTGTGCCCGCGTCGGCTCACTCGACAGCCTCGCAAGCCCGGTCGGTTGGGAGTGTGTGCGATGCCTTCGCCTCGCGGCATGGCGGGCCCACCACGGCGCCGACGCGCCGGTCCCCGCCGACCTGCTCGACGACAGTCGGTTCGTGCGCCAGCTCCCCCGCGGCAAGGGCGGGACCGTCAACGGACCGTGGCCGGACGACCCGGCGGGTTGGTGGACCCTCGTCGAGTTCGCGAGCGGGTGGAGCTACACCGAGCCCGACCCGACGCCCGAGGACTACGCACAGCAAGAGGAACACATGCGAACGACCATCGCCCGCGAGCTAGACGAGATCGAGATGCGCGACGCCCGGCACCGCCGAGCACAGCGCCGCCAGGACGCCCAGGCGTCGACGGCCGCGATCCGATCCGCGATGACCGCAGCACGCGGGGGTGTCGCGTGAGGGTCTCGCTCGACGTGTTCGGTCGAGAGGTCATCGCCGTCGAGGTCGCCGGTTACGAGGAGGACGGCGACCTCAACGGCGGGACCTACGACGACGAGCCCGAGTTCCGCGACGTCGGATCGGATACGACGCCCGTCGACCTCGACTCGTGGCGCGAGCAGCGCGAGGACGCCGACCTACCGCCGACCGTGCTCGTCGCCGGACACTCGCGTCGGGGTCGACAGCGCCCGCCGAACATCCGACTCGGCGGCCGGTCACCTCGATCGCAGTCGACCTCGGTCCGTGCGAGTGTTGACGTCAACCGTTGCAAGACAACAGGATTCGGGTTTCGCAGCAACGTCTGAGTTTTGACAGTCGTGGGATGATCGACTCATCGACGGCGAGGGAATGAAAGACCTCGCAGACCGGGGAGGGTCGCGAGTCGTGAGTTAGGCATCCCCAGACAATGTCAACCTTCAGAGTCGGCGACGGTTCCGTCGCGCTCGTCCCGAACGCCGCAGGCTTCCACAGCAAGGCTCGGCGAGACCTCAAAGCGATGAACCTCAACGCCGGGGTCGACCTTCGACCGACCGGCGGCCGGTTCCGCCAGGAGGCCCGCGACCGGCTGAAGTCGGTTAACCTCGCTCACGACGTCAAGCTGCGCGTCGACGCGACCGGGTTCAAGGCCGACGCCGAGACCAAGCTCGCCGCCCGGCCGCTGAAGGTCAACGTCACGCCGACCGTCGACGAGGCCGCATGGCGCGCGTTCGAGACCGACGCCCGGCTTCGGCTCTCGCGAATGGACCTGCGCGTCTCGGTCCGCCCCGACATCGACGAGGCGGCCTACCGCGAGGTACAGGCACGCCTGCGCGCGCTCGCTCAGAACCAGACCTCGACCATCACGACCCACCACAACAACGTCGGCGGTAACGGAGGCGACGGGGGCGGGGTCGGCGGCCTGACCAAGTCGGCCGGAAAGATCGGCCTCATGGCATCGGCCGTCGCCGCCCTCGGCGGGGCGATCGGCATCGCAGGCGGCGCCCTCGGCGGGCTCGCCGTCGCGGGTGCAGGCGTCGGCATCGCCTTCGGCGCGATGGCGGGGACCATCGCCCTCGGCATGGACGGCATCAAGGAGGCCGCAGCCACCGCACAACCCGCGTTCGACGAACTGAAGGCGTCGGTCTCGTCCGTGTTCGCGAGCGAGATGCAAGCCGGGTTCGCCTCGCTCTCGACGCTCATGGGCTCGATCACCCCGCAGATGAAAGAGATCGCCTCGGCGACGTCGGGCCTGTTCAACGGCATCGCCGCGAGCCTCGTCAGCGTCGCCCCGCAGCTACAGACCGCCCTCGGCGGGGTCGCGAACATGGTGTCGGCGCTCGGTCCTGGCCTGAACTCGATGTTCAAGAGCTTCGCCGCGTTCGGTGCCAACATCGCCCCGTTCATGAGTCAGATCGGCGCCTCGCTCGGCACGATCGCCGCGACCATCGGTCACGTGTTCGCCTCGCTCGATCCGTCGTTCTTCGCCGGACTCGTGTCGTTCTTGCAGTCGCTCTCACCGCTGATCTATGGCTTGCTCACAGCCCTGACAACGATGGCCTCGCAGGTCATGCCCGCACTCATGCCGCTGTTCTCGGCGCTCGGCAAGGCGCTCGTGACGATCGCCGAGCCCCTCGGCGCCCTCGGCGCCGCGTTCGCGACGGCGCTCGCCCCCGTGCTCCCGGTCCTCGCCGACCTCATCTCGGCATTGGCGAACGCTCTCGCCCCGCTGCTCCCGCCGCTCTCGGCGGTCCTGCAAACGGTCGGAACGGCGCTGACCGGACTCGTGCAGGGACTCGCACCCGCGATCGGTCCCCTTGGCGAGGCGTTCTCGGCGCTGATCACCGCGACGGCGCCGTTGCTCCCGCTCGTCGGCGAGATCACCGGTCAGCTGCTCGGCGCCCTCGCCCCGGTCCTGACGACCATCTTCGAGGCGTTCGCCCCCGTTATCGCCCAGCTCGTCGAGGCGCTTCAGCCTGCGCTAGAGCAGCTGATCCCGATCATTGCGCAGATCGCCTCGACCATCGGCGACTACTGGGTGTCGATGCTGAACATGCTCGCCCCGCTGCTCCCCGAGATCGTCGGGGCGATCGGCGAGTTGCTCGGCGCCCTGCTCCCCCTCGTGCCCCCGCTGCTCGAAGTGGCCGAGCAGCTGTTCCCCTCGCTCGTGCAGATCGTCGGCGCACTGCTCCCGGTCATCGTGCAGGTGATCGGCATCCTGACCCAGCTCGTCGGCGTCATCATGCCGATTCTGATACCCGCGATCCAGCTACTCGGCGCCATCGTCGGCGCCGTGTTCTCGGCAGCGGCGACCGCGATTCAGTGGGCCGTAGACAACGTCATTTCGCCTGCGCTGCAATGGTTCTCGGATCGGATCACCGACGCGAAGAGCATCGTCGGCGGCGCCGTCGACTGGATCGTCGACAAGTGGAACACGGCGGTCGACTTCTTCAAGGGCCTGCCCGGCCGGATCGGCGACGCCCTGTCGGGCATGTGGGACGGACTGAAGGACGGGTTCCGGTCGGCGCTCAACTGGCTGATCGAGAAGTGGAACAACTTCGGTCTGCACTGGTCGTTCACGATCCCCGTCATCAACAAGACCGTGAACTTCGACGTCGACACGCCCGACCTGCCGATGTTCGCGTCCGGCGGTCGCGTGCCGATGCTCCCCGGCGCCGTGGCCGGTAAGGACTCGATCCTCGCGGGCATCATGCCCGGCGAGTACATCACGCCGACCAAGCGGGTTACGCCGCAGACTCTCCCGCTGCTCGAAGCGATCCGAGCAGGGTGGACCCCGTCGGCGCAGTTCCTCGACTCGATGTTCAACGCGATGCCCGGCTTCGCCGACGGCGGCGGGTACGGCCTGCCGACCGGCACGAGCATCGGCTACGGCGGGTCGGGTTTCCCCGACTGGGTCAACAAGCTCGCAGCAGCTCACGGCGTGCAGCCCTCGACCTACCCCGGTCACCAGGAGAGCGACCGCAACGAGAGCGGCTACGCCCCGAACCCGCAGCACCTCAACCGAGGCATCGACTTCAGCGGGTCGGTCGAAGCGATGCAGGGATTCGCCGAGGCCCTCATGGGTCAGGCGCCCTCGAACACGGCGATCGAACAGATCATCTGGCAGAACCCGAGTACCGGGCAACAGCTCGGTTGGCACGGCCGCCAGAAGGACGACGGCAGCTACTTCGCCGCCGACTACAGCGGGCATCAGGACCACGTCCACCTGCGCGCATCGGGCCCCGTCGGCGAGGGCATCGGCACCTCGCCCGATACCGCGATGGACGGCGCCCAGACCGCGAGCAGCGGGCTCGGCTCGCAGTTCACCGGCAAGACGTCGGGCAAGCTCACCGCCGAGTACGAGCAGGGTGTCCCCACGCTCGACGAGGCGATGAAGGACAAGACCCTCGACAAGGTGTTCGTCGTCAACATGCCGTCGTCGTTCAACTTCGCCGCCGACACGACCGGGTCGACCTCGTCGGGCTCGACGTCGTCGGGGTCCTCGACGAGCACCTCGTCGACCACCTCGTCGGCACCGTCGACCGTCGACACGATCCCGCTGAAGAAGAACGACGACGGGACCTACTCGTCGACCGATCCCGAATGGGACCACCTCATTCAGCGCGAGAGCGGCGGCAAGGCCGACATCGTGCAGCAGGTACAGGACGCCAACAGCGGCGGCAACGAGGCGTCGGGCCTGTTCCAGATCGCAAAGGGCACGTGGGACGCCAACGGCGGGACCAAGTACGCCCCCACCGCCGGGCAGGCGACCCCCGAGCAGCAGGCCGAGATCGCCGCCGCGATCTTCAACGACCAGGGCGGCGCCCCGTGGGGGTCCGGCCTGGCAGGCCGCGAGAACGACGACAAGCTGCGCGCCGGTATCCAGCGCAAGGGCGCCGCCCCGGCGGGTACCCCGACCGACCCGGTCGCAGTCACCACGACGCCCGACTCGACGACGACGATCGACACCCCCTCGACGCCGGACACCGCAGCGACGACGACGCCGGAGTCGACCCCGGCCGATGAGTCGATGCTCACCCGGTGGATGCGCGAGCAGTTCGAGGCCGTCGTCGGCAAGCCCACCACGACGGCGCAGGCGACCACGACGGCGTCGCTGTCCAAGGACGACGAACTCGCCCTCACGGTCGGGCAGAGCTTCGCCGACCACACGCCCCTCGGCATCGGGTCGGGACAGTTCGCCCTCGCGAAGTCGAAGGCCCCGGCGGTCACCGAGATCGGTGCCGGTATCGCGAAGGCCCTGCCCGCGTGGGGTCAGGCGCTCGCAGGTGACCCGGCCGCACTGATCGCCAACGTCGGCGGCGCTACGGCCGCGTGGGGCGCCAAGACCGCGACCGACTTCGCCGCGTACCTCCCCGAGGCCGCCGGAGGAATGTTCGAGTCGCTCGCGTCGGCCGTCGCCGGACCGCTGATCGGCACCGTGAACACCGGCATGAGTCAGGATCAGTTGGTCTCGACCGTCGAGGACGTCCAGAACCGCCAGTTGCGGCGCTCGAAGACCGGCCGTCGCCGGTACTGACGACGAGGGCACCGACACGCCGAGCGTAGAGTCAGCCCAGCGAGGTTGTCCAGACTCGAAGACCGAGGTCAGCGGGCATATCGACTACATACGTCCTAAGTCAACCTTCGACTTCTCGGACGCCTTCCCTATCGCCTTCGGCACGGTGGCCGGGCAGCCGATCCTGACCGGAGTGTTCGTCGCGGTCCTGCTGCCCGTGTTCGGCATGCGGGTGTTCTGGCCGTCGGACGTGCACCGCGGCACCATCACGCTCTCGACGATCCTCACCGTGGTCCTGCTCGTGACGATGGCCGTCTCCATGACGATCACCTTCGACAACCCGTGGACGATCGTCGGCGCCGTCGCGGTGTTCGCGGTGATCATCGTCCTGCGCGGGTGGTGGCGCACCGGCCTCGTGCACGACGTGCTGGTCACCGTCAGTCGACGGGCCGGACTGATCGTCGCGGTCGGCGTCCTCGTCCTGGCCGCCGTGAACGACGCCCCGTGGATGGGCCAGGAGCGGATCCGCACCGACGACGGCGTCATCGACGGCTACGTCCTCGAAGCCGAGCCGGGGTTCCTGCACGTGCTCACCACCGACCGCGACGTGATCATCGTCCCCGACTCGGCGGTCGTCGACCGCGAACTCGTGGACTGACGTCAGGTCAGCGGAGCCACCCAGCTGATCGTCGTGCCGTCCCCCGGCGTCGACGTCACCGTGAACACGCCGTCGCAGTCGTCCGCGCGCCGGGCCAGATTCCGGAGCCCCGACTGCGTCACATCGGCCGGAATGCCGCGGCCGTTGTCGACCACCTCCACCAGCAACTCCTCCGCGGCGACGATGCGCACCCCGATGTGATCGGCGCCCGAGTGTCGCAACGCGTTCGACAGCCCCTCCCGCAGCACCGCCTCGATGTGCGGCGACAGCGCATCGGGCACGATCGTGTCGACCGGCCCGACGAACGTCACGGCCGGGCTGATCGCGGCGTGCGCCGCGAGTTCGGACACGACGTCGAGCACTCGACGGCGCAGGGTCCGGGTGGCGGTCCCGTCGCTCCTGAGGTCGAAGATCGACGTCCGGATCTGTGCGATGGTGGCGTCGATGTCGGAGATGATCTGGTCCATGCGACCGTCGAGCGCCGCATCCCGCGTCCCCGCCCGCATCGCCTGCATCGACATGCCGATCGCGAACAGCCGTTGGATGACCAGATCGTGCAGGTCGCGCGCGATCCGGTGCCGCTCCTCCAGCAGCGCCATGTCGCGTGTCAGGTTCTGCTGTTCGGAGTAGGCGATCGACAACGACGCGACGCGGGCGACACCGGCCATCCCGGCCCACTCCTCGGCCGTCCAGAAGCGTCGCTCGCGGTGGGTCAGCACGAGTGCGCGGAACTGCCCGGGCTCGCTCTGCACCGGTTGGACGGTGGCCCACGACGCGCCATCGCGCAGCCAGGGCCGCTCCATGTCGAAGTGACGGACCGACAGCACGCCGCCCGAGGCCTCGACGACGGTCGCGAGGTCGGACACGTCGACGTCGGCGCCGGTGTGCGCGTCGAGGCGGGCGCCGGTCACGATGTAGACGTCCACGGCCTCGGTGAGCGCTGCAACGTCGGCGCACATCCCGTCGAGCGTCTCCGAGACGACGATGCCGCGCAGCGGCTCGCTGCCGCGGTCGGCGAGCAACTGCATCCACCGCATGCGCGTCTGTGCGCTCTCGTACGAGCGAGCGTTGTCGACGGCGATGCCGGCCGCCACCGCGAGCACCCCGACGATCTTCTCGTCGAGTTCGGTGAACTCGGCGCCGCCCAGCTTCTCGGTCAGGTAGATGCTGCCGAACAGCTCGCCGCGCACGATGATCGGCGCGCCGAGAAACGTGTCCATCGGCGGATGATTCGGTGGGAAGCCGATCGACGCCGGATGATCGGACAGCCGCGGGATGCGCAGCACCTTCGGGTTGTGCAGCAGTTCGCCGAGGACACCGCGCCCCACCGGCAGCGGCCCCATCGTGGCCAACTGCTCGTCGCTGATGCCCGTGTGCACGAACGCCTGCAGGCTCAACTCCGGTCCGCGGACACCGAGAGCGCAGTACTGCGCGTCCAGCACACCCGCGGCGACTTCGACGATCCGCTGCAGCGCGTCGTCGAGCTCGAGCCCCTGCCCCACCAGCAGGACGGCCTCCAGGACGTCCCGCAGCGCGGTGGGGTCGTTGCCGTCCTTGGCCGCGAGCGCGTCGACGGCGGCACTGACCTCGATGAAGTCCCGGCTGTCGATTCCTCGGGTGTCGCTCATCCGCTCTCCTGTGCCGCCTGCACGAACCGGCCGATCGCCCGGGGCGCACCGGCGGGATGGACGTGGAGATAGGACGCGTGCACCCCGCCCGCGACGACGCCGTCGGCCGTATGCGTCCCGTCCGGGCCGGTCCAGGCCCACGCGGGTGTCCGCGTCCCGGCGAAGTCGACGGTGCTCCGGTGGAACTCGTGTCCGGTGATCCGTTCTCCGGTCCGGTACAGCACCGAATCCGCGACGGCGACGGCGTCGCGGTAACCGAGTGTGAGCCGCGGACCGAACGCACCGGTGCCCTCCACCGCGTCGACCATCCGGTGCCCGTCGAGCATCGACGTCAGATACAGCAGTCCGGCGCATTCGGCGTGCACCGGGCGTCCCGCCGCGACGTGCGCCGCGAGGTCGGATCGAAGGTCCCGGTTGGCGGCGAGGTCCGCGGCGTGCTCCTCGGGAAAGCCGCCGCCGATGACCACGCCCGCGGCTTCCGCGGGCAGCCGATCGTGCAGCGGGTCGAAGGCGACGATCTGGGCGCCCGCGGCCTCCAGAAGTTCCGGATGTTCGGCGTATCCGAACGTGAACGCCGCTCCCTGCGCGATCGCGACCACCGGTCGCCGGGTGGCACGGTGCTCGGCGATCTCGTCGCCCGCCGACCACGGACTCGCCGAGACCGGCGCCGCCGACTCGGCGAGTCGGACGACGGCGTCGACGTCGAGTCCGGCGCCGACTCGGGCGGTGATCGCCGCGACGGCCGCCACCGCGTCGGCGCTGCGCTCGGCGGCCGGAACCAGGCCGAGGTGGCGGGACGGGACGCTCAGCGCTCCGTCGCGGCGCACCACGCCGAACACCGGCAGGCCGACCCGCTCACAGGCCTGCCGCAGCACGACCTCGTGACGGTCGGATCCGACCCGGTTGAGCACGACGCCCGCCACCCGCACCGCCGGATCGTAGCCGACGAATCCGTGGAGCAG
Organism: Gordonia humi; assembly: GCF_014197435.1. Classification (NCBI taxonomy): domain Bacteria; kingdom Bacillati; phylum Actinomycetota; class Actinomycetes; order Mycobacteriales; family Gordoniaceae; genus Gordonia; species Gordonia humi. Next base: position 2,854,264 of record NZ_JACIFP010000001.1, on the reverse strand, counting down.
CGCGGCCAACGACTGGCTGTGACCCCCCGCGTCGACGACGAGGATCACCGGTGCGCCGATCAGGGTGGCCACATGGGCGGTGGAGCCGAGACCGAGCGTTCCGGGATCATCGGTGATGCGGCCGTCGAACAGCCCCATGACGCCCTCGACGACGGCGATGTCGGCGCCGACGCAGCCGTGGACGAACAGAGGGCCCGTCCGGTCCTCGCCGACGAGGTTCGGGTCGAGGTTGCGTCCGGGGCGTCCCGCGGCGACGGCGTGATAGCCCGGGTCGATGTAGTCGGGTCCCACTTTGAAGGGCGCGACCGTGTGGCCCGCGGCGGTGAGCGCGCCGATCAGACCGGTGGTGATCGTGGTCTTGCCGCTGCCCGACGCCGGTGCCGCGATGACGACCGCGGGGGTCGTCGCCGGGCCGATCACCACTCGATGCCCTTCTGTCCCTTGCGGCCGGCGTCCATCGGGTGCTTGATCTTGGTCATCTCGGTCACCAGATCGGCGGCCTCGATCAACGCGTCGGGCGCGTACCGGCCGGTGATGATCACATGCTGCTTACCGGGCCGGTCGCGCAGCGCGTCGACGACATCGTCGACGTCGATCCAGCCCCAGTGCAGCGGGTAGGTGAACTCGTCGAGGACGTAGAAGTCGTGTTCGTCGGCGGCGATCCGTCGGGCGATCTCCGCCCATCCGGCACGAGCCGATTCGGCGTGGTCGGCCTCGGCGTCGTCGCTGCGCCGGATCCACGACCATCCCTGCCCCATCTTGTGCCACTGGACGGGGCCGCCCTCACCGGTCTCCTCGTGCAGGCGCCCGAGGGCGAGCATCGTCGACTCCTCGCCGACCTTCCATTTGGCGCTTTTGACGAACTGGAACACCGCGACGTCCATACCGGCGTTCCAGGCGCGCATCGCCATGCCGAACGCCGCCGTCGACTTGCCCTTGCCCGGGCCCGTGTGGACGCCGAGGACCGGCTGGTTGCGACGCTGACGAGTGGTCAGGCCGTCGTTCGGAACGCTGTCGGGGACTCCTTGAGGCATGGATTCAGCCTAGGCCGTCGGGAACTCGGGGGCGCCTTCGGCCGTCGGGAACTCGGGGAGCCTCCGGCTGTCGGGAACTCGGGGAGCCTCCGGCCATCGGGAACTCGGGGAGCCTCCGGCCATCGGGAACTCAGGGAGCCTCCGGCTCAGGCGACTCCGCGCACACCGGCCGCGAGCCCGATCTCGGCGAGATCGCCCAGGCGCACGTACTGCGCACCGAGTCGTGCGGCCAGCGACACGGCGGTGCCGAGTCTGACGAAGCCCTGTTCGCAGTCCACGACGACGCTGGTGACACCGCGCCGGACCACCTCGTCGGCACCCGCCTCGACGCGGCGCGCGGCGTCCTCGGCGCCGGTCGCGCGACCGTCGGAGACCACCACGAGCAGCGGCCGCCGGTGCGGATCGGTGCGTGCGGCACGGTCGATCACCTCGACGCTGCGCATCAGCCCCTCGCCGAGCGGGGTGCGTCCGCCGGTGCGGACCTGGGCGAGTCGGGCCACGGCGATGTCGACCGATCGGGTGGGCGGCACCGCGACGTAGGCGTCCGTGCCGCAGGCGACGACCACCGCGACGCGGTCGCGACGGGTGTAGGAGTCGCGGAGCAGTTCGACGCAGGCCTCGCGCACGGCCGCCAGCCGCGAGCGCGCGGTCATCGATCCGGACAGGTCGACGAGGAAGACCACGAGATTCGATTCGGTGCCGATCCGCTCGGCGCCCCGCAGATCGTCGGGCTGCACGGCGGGCAGTCCGCGGCCGACACCGCGTCGTGCCGCCGCCAGGACGGTGCCGAAGAGGTGGACCGGGGTCGCGGCCGTGAAGTCGACGTCGCGGACGGTGGCTCCGCGGGTGCTCCGGGCGCGCGAGCGTCTGCCGGGATCGCCGTCGCCGACGCCGTCGGCGCGAAAGGTTCGGATGCGGGCCGAACCCGAACCCGGTTTCGCTCCGAACCGCGGACCGGTCGCTCCTCCTCCGCCGCCGGGCGGATCGGTGTCCGGTCCGTCGTCGTCGGGACCGTCGGGGTCCGGTCCGTCCGGGTCCTCGGATCCGGAGTCGGGGCGATCGTCCCCCGGTCCGTCGTCGCCGTCTCCGTGTCCGTCGTCGGGCGCGGGCGGCTCGTCCGCGGCGTCCTGACCGGCGTCGAGTGCGTCGTCGAGTTGTTCCTCGGACATCGACGACTCGTCGAACGGATTCCGTCGACGACGATGCGGGAGCGCGAGTTCGGCGGCGACGCGGACGTCCTCCTCCCCGACCTCCGTGGCGCCGCGCCATGCGGCGTGGGCGGCCGCGGTGCGGGCCATCACGATGTCCCCGCGCAGTCCGTCGACATCCAGGTGCGCGCAGATGCCGGAGATGCGCCGCAGTTCGGCGGGCGGCGTGACGACGGCCGCGACCGATTCTCGGGCCCGACCGATCCGGGCCGACAACTCCGATTCCCGGTCGGCGTACTCGGTGACGAAGCCCTCCGGATCGGCGTCGTAGGCCATCCGCGAGGTGACGATCGCGACTCGCTCGTCCACTTCGCGTGGACCGGCGACGTCGACCACGAGTCCGAACCGGTCGAGGAGCTGCGGGCGCAGCTCGCCCTCCTCGGGATTCATGGTGCCGACGAGGACGAACTGCGCCGACTGGGTGTGTGAGACGCCGTCGCGTTCGACGGTGACGCGTCCGCTCGCCGCGGCGTCGAGCAGGACGTCGACGAGGTGGTCGGACAGGAGGTTGACCTCGTCGATGTAGAGCACCCCGCCGTCGGCCTGCGCGAGGAGACCCGGTGTGAAGTGGGCCTGACCGTCGCGCAGAACACGCGTCAGGTCGAGCGATCCCACGACCCGGTCCTCGGTGGCGCCGATCGGCAGGTCCACGACGCGCGAGTCCTCGCCGAGCAACGGCCCGAGTCCACGCACGATGGTCGACTTCGCGGTGCCCTTCTCGCCGCGGATGAGCACGCCGCCGATCCCCGGCGAGACCGCCGACAGGATCAAGGCCAGCTTGAGCCGATCCTGACCGACCACCGCGCTGAACGGGAAGCGCGCACCCGATGCCGTCATCGCGTCAGGCGTCGACGCCGGTGAGCTGCAGGCTCTTGTTGGTCCAGTCCCACATCTCGCGGTACAGCGACGGATTGTCGTTGAGCTTCTGGCCGAACGACGGGATCATCTCGGTCAGCTTCGGCTTCCAGCCGTCGAAGTGCGCGGTGAAGCACTTCTCGAGGACCGAGATCATCGCCGGGACGGCAGTCGACGCACCCGGCGACGCACCCAGCAGACCGGCCATCGAGCCGTCCTCGGACGTCACGACGGCGGTACCGAATTCGAGGCTTCCGCTGGCGCCCTTACCGCGGATCACCTGGACGCGCTGGCCCGCGGTGATCAGCTCCCAGTCGTCGCCGATCGCCTTGGGCGCGAAGTCCCGCAGGGTGGCGACGCGGTCGTTCAAGTTCGCGGCGAGCTCGGAGATCAGGTACTTGAGGAGGCCGAACTCCTTGGGAGCGATCGACATCATCGGCAGCAGGTTGCTCGGCGACACCGACTTCGGCAGATCCATGACGCCGCCGGTCTTGAGGAACTTCGGCGACCAGCCGGCGTACGGGCCGAAGAGAAGACCCTTGTCGCCGTTGATCACCCGGGTGTCCAGGTGGGGCACCGACATCGGCGGGGCGCCGACGGCCGCCTGACCGTAGACCTTGGCCGAGTGCTCGGCGATCACGTCGGGGTTGGTGCAGCGGAAGAACTCGCCGCTGACCGGGAAGCCGCCGAATCCCTTGGCCTCCTTGATGCCCGACTTCTGAAGCAGGTGCAGCGCACCGCCGCCGGCGCCGACGAACACGAAACGCGCCTCGACGCGGATCGTCTCACCCGATCGGGTGTTGCGGATCTTGGCGATCCAGCTGCCGTCGGACTGCTTGGACAGGTTGCGGACCTCGTGGCCGAAGTACAGGTCGGCGTCGCGGCCGACGTAGCCGAGGAGCTGTTGGGTGAGGGCGCCGAAGTCGACGTCGGTGCCCTGGGTGAACCAGTTGAGAGCGACCGGATCGGAGAAGTCACGACCCGCGGCCATCAGCGGGAGACGCTCGGCGAACGTCGCGTCGTCGTCGATGAACTCCATGCCCTCGAACAGGGTCTGGCTGCTCAGCGCGGCGTGACGCTTCCGAAGGTAGTCGACGCCGTCTGCGCCGTGGCAGAAGCTGACGTGCGGAATCGGGTTGATGAACTCGTGGGGCCTGCCGAGCACGCCGTTGTCGACACCGTGCGCCCAGAACTGGCGCGACATCTGGAACTGCTCGTTGATGTTGAGCGCCTTGGTGATGTCGATCTCGCCGTCCGCACCGGCCGGCGTGTAGTTGAGCTCGCACAGCGCCGAGTGACCGGTGCCCGCATTGTTCCACGGGTCGCTGCTCTCGGCTGCCGCGGCGTCGAGCCGCTCGAACAGACTGATCGACCAACTCGGCTCCAGCTGCCGGATGAGCGCACCCAGCGTGGCGCTCATGATTCCGGCGCCGATCAACGCCACGTCCGTCTTGATGACCTTCTGCGACACGCTGCTGCTCTCTTCCGCTGTCGGTGTGCACTGCTGATTCTTCGTGGGACCACCCGAGAATCTCTCCGGGCCATTGTTCACCATCGCCCGTTGACACGTGGCATCGGTGCACGCAAATGTGTCGTGAGCGACAGCACCGCCGCTGCGCGTCCGACGACCGTTCGCCACACATCATAGAGTTGTGGCGTGATCACCGACTGGCGCCCCGACGAGTTCCTCACCGGCTACGAAGTCCGCACCCTGCCACTGTCCCCCGATCCGGACGGGGAGGATCCGATCAACGCGCATCTGGTCCGCAGGCCGGACGCCGTCGACACCCCGCGCGGGGCCGTGCTGTACGTGCACGGCTTCACCGACTACTTCTTCCAGACCGAGCTGGCGGACTTCTTCCATGCGCAGGGCTACGCCTTCTACGCTCTCGATCTGCGCAAGTGCGGGCGGTCGCTGTCCGCCCACCACCAGCCCCACTACACCAGCGATCTGGCGTACTACGACGAGGAGTTGAACGCGGCCCTCGACATCGTGACCGACGAGGTCAGCGCCGCGGGCGGCACGCCTCGCGTCATCGTCGCCGCGCATTCCACGGGCGGTCTGGTGACCCCGCTGTGGCTCGACCGCCTCCGGACCGACGATCCCGAACGCCACGGGCACGTGATCGGACTACTCCTGAACAGCCCGTGGCTCGATCTGCAGGGCGAGGCGGTGCTGCGCACCACGGCCGCCACCCGACTCATCGACACCGTCGGCTCGGTGCGCGGGAAGCAGGCCATCCCCCGCACCCTGTCGTCGGCGTACGGCGACAGCCTGCACTCCGATGTGCACGGCGAATGGACCTACGATCTGGTCCGGAAGCCGCTCGGCGGCTTCCCGGCGACGTTCGGCTGGATGTCGGCGGTGCGCGCGGGTCACCGGCGGATCCACCGTGGAATAGACACGGGCGTTCCGACGCTGGTGCTCAGGTCCGACAAGTCGGCGTTCCGCAGCGAGTACGAGCCCGCCGTCGACACCGCCGACTGCGTGCTCGACGTGCGGCAGATCGCGCAGTGGTCGGGCTGTCTCGGGCAGCGGGTGCTGGCGGTGGCGGTGCCCGACGCACGTCACGATGTGTTCTTGTCGATCGAGTCCGTACGCGCGAAGGCGTACGGGGAGGTCGGCTCCTGGATGGAAAGCGAGTTCGGAGAATGACAACGGTTGGCACGACGGCGCAGTCCGTCGACCTGGCGATCATCGGCGCCGGCAGCGGGAACTCGATTCCCGATGAGCGGTTCGACGCCACGAGCATCGCGATCTTCGAGGAGGGACTGTTCGGTGGCACGTGCATGAACGTCGGCTGCATTCCCACCAAGATGTTCGTGTACGCGGCCGACATCGCGGCCGCCGCGCGCGAATCCGCGAAGTACGGGGTGCATGCTCGGGTCGACGACGTCGACTGGCCGGCGATCGTCGCCCGCGTGTTCGGTCGCATCGATCCGATCGAGGCGGGCGGACGCGAGTACCGCGTCGACCGGTGCGAGAACGTCACCGTGTATGCCAGTCACGTCGTCTTCGACGGCCGAGACGAGGCCACCGGCCGCTACCGACTGGTCACCGCGAACGGCGAGACGGTTCTGGCGACCGAGGTGGTGATCGCCGCGGGCGCGCGGACCGCGGTGCCCGACGTGATCGCCGACTCCGGTGTGCCGTTCCACACGAACGCCGATGTGATGCGGTTGCCCGAGCTCCCCGAGCGCATGGCGATCCTGGGCAGCGGTTACATCTCGGCCGAGTTCGCGCACGTGTTCTCCGCGCTGGGCACGCGGGTCACGGTGATCGCCCGCAGCGACACCCTGCTGCGCGCGCTCGACGCCGATATCGCGGACCGGTTCACCGCGATCGCCGAACAGCAGTGGGACGTGCGCCGCAACTCCCCGGTCACCGCGGCCTCCTCGCTGCCCGGCGGCGGGGTCCGCCTGGAGTTCGCCTCCGGCGACCCGCTGGAGGTCGACGCCCTGCTGGTCGCGACGGGTCGGACCCCGAACGGCGACCGTCTCGCCCTGGAGACCGTCGGCCTGTCGCTGACCGACGACGGTCGCGTACCGGTCGACGAGCACGGCCGGACGTCCGCCCGCGGCGTGTGGGCGCTCGGCGACGTCAGTTCGCCCTACCAGCTCAAACACGTCGCCAATCATGAGCAGCGCGTGGTGCAGAACAACCTCCTCAAGGGGTGGGACGCCGACGACCTCGAATCGTTCGACCACCGGTTCGTCCCCGCCGCGGTGTTCACCCACCCGCAGATCGCGACCGTCGGCCTCACCGAGGCGCAGGCGCGCGAGCAGGGGCTGGACATCGCGGTGAAGGTCCAGAACTACGGCGACGTCGCCTACGGCTGGGCGATGGAGGACACCGTCGGCGTATGCAAGCTGATCGCCGAACGCGGCACGGGCCGCATCCTCGGCGCGCACATCCTCGGTGCGCAGGCGTCGTCGATCGTCCAACCGGTGATCCAGGCGATGCACTTCGGACAGACCGCGCACGAGATGGCACGCGGCCAGTACTGGATCCACCCGGCGCTGCCGGAGGTACTCGAGAACGCGTTGTTGGGTCTGGACGTCTGAGACGGTCGCCGGACAGACAGATCAGCGGCGTCGATCGCGGTCGGCGTATGACCGCGATCGACGCCGCTGCTCGTCTGTCCGGGTTCAGAACATGCTCGACCGCAGGGCGATCTCGCTCGCCACGGCGGCGGGCGCCTTCTGCGGCGCCCAGTGATCGACGCCGTCGATCACCGAGTAGCGGTAGTCGCCGTACGCGTAGCGTCCGCTGAGTTCGGCCTGGGTGCGGCCGAGGACCGGGTCCTGATCGCTCCAGACCATGGTCGTCGGGATCTCGACGGGCGGGCACGCGAGCTTGGTCGCGATGTCACCGGTGAAGTTGGCGCGGTACCAGTTCAGTCCGCCGGTCAGGGCTCCGGGTTCGAGCAGCGACGCGATCTCGTCGTCGGTCAGTCCGAACTCGCGCAGGACGCTGCCGCCGTCGGCGGTCAGCTTCTCCTCGGCGTCCGGCTGTACGAACCATTTGATGTAGCTCGACTTGTCGCGCTGGTCGCCCGCGGTGAGCGCATCACGGGCCGCGGACGGGTGCCCGGTGCTGATCGCGACGAGGCTGGTGAACCGGTCCGGGTTCTTGGCCGCCAGATGCCACGCGACGATGCCGCCCCAGTCGTGACCGACGACCATCGAGTACGCGATGTTGAGGTGTCCCAGGACCGCGAGGACGTCGCCGGTCAGCTTGTCGAGGGCGTAGTCGTCGACGGCGTCCGGTCGTGCGCCGGGGCTGTAACCGCGCTGGTCGATGGCCACGGTCCGCAGCCCGGACTCGTGCAGCCGCGGAATCACCTCGTCCCAGCACCGCGAGTCCACCGGGAAGCCGTGCAACAGCACGGCGACCGGGCCCCTCGCCGGGCCGGACAGATGCACGTCGAAGCTCAATCCGTCATGGTCGATGGTCAGGTGCTCGGTCTCCACTCAGCCAGGATAGGACGGACGGCGGCGACCCGGCACCCTCGGCGAGCAATCGGTGGACGGCTCCCATGTCGAGGTGGGTCGTGACGAGATCGGCGATGAGGTCGAGCTGCCGCTCACGGACGCGAGCGGCGGACACGTCTGGCGCGGGCACGAACTCCGGCTTCCCGACCGCACAGGCCACTTCGCGCAGGTAGGAGCGCCGGAAGTCGTCGGATTCGAGCAGCCCGTGGCAGTGGGTTCCGGCGACGGCGCCCGAGCGCGCGCCTTCCGGACCGGTCTCGTCGTCGACGAGCCACGTCCGCTCGGCGGTGCGCAGCACCACTCCGTGGTGGATCTCATAGCCGGTCACCGGGTGGTCGTCCTGCCGTCCGGCGAAGCGCCGCAGCGTCTTCTCTGCGGCGAACTCGATGTCGACGTCGAGCAGCCCCAGTCCGTCGACGACGCCGCGACCGGATTCGACGCGATCGTCGATCCGACGGCTCAACATCTGGAAGCCGCCGCAGATCCCGAGGACGGGCCTGCCGTCCCGACCGCGTCGAACGACGGCGTCGGCCAGGCCGCGGCCGCGCATCCAGGCGAGGTCGTCGACGGTCGCCCGGGAGCCCGGCAGCACGGCGAGGTCGGCCGCGACGACGGCTGCCGGATCGTCCACCCAGGTGACGTCCACGTCCGGTTCGCAGGCCAGGGCCTCGACGTCGGTGGTGTTGGACGTGCGCGGCAGGCGGATGGCCGCGACGCTCAGGCGCGGCCCGCCGGTGTACGCGGTCGGTCCCCCGACGCGGCGTCCGACCGGGGAGGCCAGCGAGTCCTCGGCGTCGATCCAGAGGTCGTCGGCGAACGGCAGCACGCCGAGCGTCGGACGTCCGGTGCGTTCGGCGAGCGTGGTCAGGCCGGGGTCGAGCAGGGACGGGTCGCCACGGAACTTGTTGATCACGAAGCCGGCGACGAGAGCCTGGTCGTCCGGGTCCAGCAGGGCGACGGTGCCGAACAGGTGAGCCAGACTGCCGCCGCGGTCGATGTCGGTCACGAGCAGGACCGGCAGATCGGCGGCGCGGGCCAGACCCATGTTGGCGATATCGGTGGCGCGCAGGTTCACCTCGGCGATCGACCCGGCCCCCTCGCAGATCACCACGTCGTACTCGGCGCGCAGCGACGCCAGTTCGTCCGCGACGACCTGTGCGAGCGCGGCCCGTCGCGCGTGGTAGTCCGCGGCGCCCACGTCCCCGTACGGTCGCCCGCGGACGATCACATGCGATCGACGATCGCTGCCGGGTTTGAGCAGCACGGGGTTGAATCGGGTGTCGGGCGCCAACCCGCACGCCACCGCCTGCAGCGCCTGCGCCCGACCGATCTCGCCGCCGTCGAGGGTCACCGCCGAGTTGTTCGACATGTTCTGCGCCTTGAACGGCGCGACCCGCACACCGTCCCGGGCCAGCGCACGGCACAGCCCGGCCACGATGAGGCTCTTACCCGCGTCACTGCTGGTGCCACCGATCAGCAGCGCCCCGCCGCGGCTCACCGCCCGCACCGACCGTCCGGAGCCGCTCTCACGCGTCTGGGAGCGTCAGGATCTCGGCGCCGGTGTCGGTGACGACGAGCGTGTGCTCGAACTGAGCGGTCCAGCGACGGTCCGCGGTCACCACCGTCCAGTCGTCGTCCCACATCTCCCAGTCGAGGCCGCCGAGATTGATCATCGGCTCGATGGTGAACACCATGCCGGGTTCCAGGACGGTGTCGACGGCAGGCTGGTCGTAGTGCAGCACGACGAGACCGTTGTGAAAGGTCTCACCGATGCCGTGACCGGTGAAGTCGCGCACCACGCTGTATCCGAATCTGGTGGCGTACGCCTCGATCACGCGGCCGATCACGTTGAGCGCACGTCCCGGTTTGACGGCCTTGATGGCGCGCTCGGTCGCGATGCGGGTGCGTTCGACGAGGTCGCGCGCCTCCTGTGCGACGTCACCGGCGAGGAATGTGGCGTTGGTGTCGCCGTGCACGCCGTCGATGTACGCGGTGACGTCGATATTGACGATGTCGCCGGCCTGGATGACCGTGGAGTCGGGGATGCCGTGGCAGATCACCTCGTTGAGCGAGGTGCAGCACGATTTGGGAAACGCCTTGTAACCGAGTGTCGACGGGTACGCGCCGTGGTCGATCATGTAGGCGTGGGCGATGCGGTCGAGCTCGTCGGTGGTGACGCCGGGCGCCACCGCGCGTCCGGCCTCGGCGAGGGCGTTGGCCGCGATCTTCGACGCGACGCGCATCTTCTCGATGGTCTCGGGGGTCTGCACCCACGGCTCGTGTCCCTCGTTGACGGTGTCCTTCCACGCGTACTCCGGTCGGGCGATGGAGTCGGGAACGGGCAGGGTCGGCGAGACGACACCGGGGGTCAACGGAGCTCGAACTGTCATATCGTCGATTCTTCCACGTCGCGCACCGCGGTCCGCAGCAGCCGGGACCGGGCCTCGTCGTCGATCCGACCGTAGGTAAGGTGTTCCTAACACGTCTCGAGGCTTCCCGCCTCCCCCGCGACTCGACGGACAGGCAGGTTCTCCCGGTGCACAGGTCCCCGCGCAGGCTTCGCGTCATGACCGCGTGCGTCGCGCTGTTGTCGGCGCTCGCGGTGGGCGCGTGCACCACCGAGCCGATCGACACCGGCGCACTGCGCGCGTCCTCCACCGCGACGCTGCACTCGGGCCCGACGGTGGCGCGCATCGCCGACACCGACGTCGTTCCCGTCGAGCAGGATCCGCCCGTGTCACCGACGGCGCAACGCATCGTCGCGCTCGATCGGAACGGGACGCTCGGCACCATCGTGTACGCGCTCGGGCTCGGTTCGCACGTGGTGGGACGGGACCGGTCGACGACCTTTCCGTCGGCGCTCGCCGTCCCCGAGGTGACCGAGACCGGGCACACCATCAACACTGAGAAGGTGCTCGCGGCGGATCCGACGATCGTGCTGGCCGGCACCGACACGAACCCGGCGAACGCGGTCGACGCTCTGCGCGCATCGGGGATCGACGTCGTGACGTTCCCGTCGGAACGTTCGGTCGCGGGCACTCCGCAGTTGATCCGCGACGTCGCACGCGCGCTCGGCGTGCCCGACGCCGGTGAGAAGCTCGTCGCCCGCACCCAGGCACAGATCGCGCAGGCGCGGCGGTCGATCCCCGATCCGTCGGGGGATCCGACGATGGCGTTCCTCTACATCCGCGGCGAGCATCTGATCCTGTTGGCGGGCCCCGGTTCGGGCGCCGACGATCTGATCGAGAACCTGGGCGGTGTGGACGCGGGCACGAAATCCGGGTTGACGGCCGCATTCACCCAGGTGAGCGCGGAGAAGATGATGAAGGCCGACCCCGATGTGCTGCTGGTGATGACACAGGGCGCCGATTCGGTCGGCGGCCTGGACAAGGTCCTCGACCTGCCCGCCGTCGCCGAGACCAAGGCCGGACGCGCCCGCCGGATCGTCGCCATGGACGAGACCCAGATCCTGATGTTCGGTCCGGACACCGGCCAGGTATTGACCGCGCTCGCGAAGGCGATCTATGGCTGAGCGCACGACACTGCGTCAGCGGGTGCTTGGGGTGTCGGTCGGCCGTACCGTGCTCGTCGGCGCCCTGCTGCTCCTCGCTCTCGGCGTGATCGTCGTCGTCTCGGCGGGCACCGGTGCGGTGCACGTCTCGCCGACGGAGGTGCTCGGATCGATCGCGCACCACTGGCATCTGGACATCGGTCCCCTGCCGTCGCATCCGAACGGAGAGAACGCCCTCTGGGTCACCCGCTTCCCCCGGATCGTCCTCGGACTGCTGGTCGGGGTCGCACTGGGTGCGGCGGGCTGTCTGCTGCAGGGCATGCTGGCCAATCCGCTGGCCGAACCCGGAATCATCGGCATCTCCTCGGGTGCGGCGATCGGCGCCTGCCTGATGATCGTGATCGGCGGCACCGGCACCAACGGCTGGGCGATCGCCGGCGCGGCCGGGCTGTTCGGACTGCTCACCACGTTCGCCGTCTACACGCTGAGCATGCGCGACGGCGCGTCGTCGACGGTGATGCTGGTACTGACCGGCATCGCGGTCAACGCATTCGCACTGGGCGTGATCGCCTACCTGACCTATGTCGCGAGCACCGCGGCACGCGAGCAGATCGTGTTCTGGCAGCTCGGCTCGCTCGCCGGAAACGTGTCCTGGGATCAGATCACGATCGTCGCGCCGCTGGTGGCGGCCGGACTCGCCGGCGGCATGGTGCTGGTGCGCAAACTCGATCTGCTGGCGCTCGGCGAGGTCCAGGCCGCGTCCCTCGGGGTGAACGTCGAGGTGGTGCGGCGCCAGGTGATCGTCCTGGTCGCCGTCCTGACCGCGGCCGGCGTCGCGTTCACCGGCATCCTCATGTTCGTCGGTCTGATCGTGCCCCACGTGATGCGGCTGATCGTCGGACCACGGCACGCGATCCTGCTCCCGGCCAGCGCTCTCGGCGGAGCGCTCGTCGTCGCGGCCGCCGACCTCGCCGCCCGAACGCTCACCGCGGGCGAACTCCCGCTGGGCATGCTGACGTCGCTGATCGGCGGCCCCGCGTTCTTCATCCTGCTGCGCCGCAAGAGCGCCGGAGCCGGCTGGTGAGCGCGGTCCGGGCGGGCGTCCCCGTCTCGGTGCACGAGGTCGGGGTCGATCTCGGCGGCCGCACCGTGGTGCACGGGGTCGACCTCGACGTGGCGCCCGGCGAGCTCGTCGCCCTCGTCGGCCCCAACGGCTGCGGCAAATCGACCCTGCTCTCGGTGATCTCGGGGATCCGCTCCCCCGACGTGGGGCGGGTGAGCATCGGGGGCGACGACATCGCGCACGTCGACGCCCGTTCGCTGGCCCGTCTGCGCGCGCTCGTGACCCAGACCAATCGCCTCGACACTCCGTTCACCGTCCGCGAGGTGGTCGAGATGGGCCGCTATCCGTGGACGCGAACCCCCGAGGCGGTGCGTTCGGCCGAGCTGGTCGACGCTGCGATCACCGCCTGCGAACTCGACGAGATCCTCGACCGTCCGTTCGCTCAGCTCTCCGGCGGGCAGCAGGCCCGGGTCTCGCTGGCTCGTGCGCTCGCCCAGGACACCCCCGTGCTGCTTCTCGACGAACCGACCGCGGCCCTGGACATCGGCCACAGCGAACAGGTGCTGTCGATCCTCGCGCAGCGCGCCGCCGCGGGCGGCACCGTGCTCCTCGTCGTCCACGATCTGTCGCTGGCCGCGGCGTATGCCGACCGGGTCGCGGTCATGAAGGACGGACGGGTCCGCGCCTGCGGACCCGTCCGTGAGGTGATGACAGCGGAACTGCTGTCGGACACCTACGACCATCGAGTCATGGTCTTCGACAATCCGGAGACCGGCGAACTCATGGTGGTGCCCAGACGGTGATCGGCGCCGTCGGACGGCGATCTCAGTTGCGGCGATCTCAGTTGCGGCGGGCGGTCAGCGTCGCGAGTATGCCGAGGACGACGAAGGCGATGCCGCCGACGAGGGTCAACCACAGTCCGAAGCCGACGCTGAACCCGTAGAACACGCCGAGGCCGGAGACCCGGGTGTCGCCGACATTCGAGATGTCGATCACCGCGACGAGCGTGACGATGACGCCGGCGACGATCGCGACGATGCCCGAGACCTTCGGCAGGATCGGCGCTTTCGCGGCGAGGAAGATCGTTGCAGCGGCCAGACCGCCGGTGACCAACGCCAGCAGCAGGGTGATCACGCCGTCGCCCGCGGTGCCCGACACCGATCCCCCGGTGTACGAGACCCACGGCAGGAAGGCGCTGATGAACACGATGACGGCGGCACCGACGGTCGACCACAGGAACGGAACCAGCCGCGGGCTGACCGTCGTGTTGGCCTTGGCCATATCGGTGTACCTCTTGCCGAGTTCACCGAAACTGGCGGCCGCTCCAGCGGCCTGCTGTCCGAAACCGGGCTGTCCGCCCGGAGGCTGCTGACCGTACGGCGGCGGTTGCTGTGCGTGCTGTGGAGGCTCGCCGTACCGCGGTTGCTGCTGTTGTTGCGGCGACTGCCCGTACTGCGGCTGGTGCGGGGACTGTCCGTACTGCGGTTGTTGCGGGGGCTGTCCGTACTGCGGTTGCTGCTGCCCGTACTGCGGGGACCCCGGTGCGCCGGATCCCGGAGACTGTTGTAGCGGATCCTGCGGATTGGGAGGGTTCGGGTTGGTCATGACCTGTGCCGCCTTTCGTGAAGAAGGTCACATAAGGATGACATGTCCGGCACGTGCGAGTCGGTCCTTCGACCTACGACGGGAAAGCTCGCGCGATCGGGACCTGTGCGCAGAGCCGACGGCTGTGCGGGGTCGGCTCGGAACACAGGTACCGTCCACGTGCGGTCGAGACCGGGCGATGGCGCGAGACGCCCTCGGCGCAGCGCAGACCGTTACGGGCTGAAACCCGGTGGGATCCCCGCCAGGAAGTCGCGCGTCACGCCGACGGCCGCTTCGGATCCGCCGCCGAGGACGATGAGGGTCGCGAAGGCGATGTCGCCGCGGTAACCGGCGAACCAGGCGTGCGAACCACCGTTGACCTCGGCTTCACCGGTCTTGCCGAACACCTCGCCCTGACCGGCGATCGCGGTGGCCGTGCCCTCGGTGACGACGGCGCGCATCATGGTGCGCAGGCGCGCGTAGACGTCGCCGTCGAGGGTGACTCTCGCCCCCTCCACCTTCGTCTCCCGACCGTTGATCAACTGGGGCACGGGCAGGCTCCCGGTCGCCGCGGTCGCCGCGACGAGCGCCATGCCCAACGGACTCGCCAGCACGGTCCCCTGACCGAAGCCGTCCTCGCTGCGTCGCACCAGGTCCGGTTCGATGCGCACCGATCCCGACGCGGACTCGACGCCCGCGATGTCGTAATGCGCGCCGAGTCCCATGGCGGTGGCGGCGTGGGCCAGATCGGACGGCCCCATCCGGGACGCGAGGTCGGCGAAGGTGGTGTTGCACGACTGCGCGAACGCCTGCCGCAACGGCACCGGGCCGAGCGCGAAGCCGTCGTAGTTGGGAATGGTGCGCTCACCGATCGTGATCTCGCCGGGGCACGGCACGATCGCCTCCGGAGCGGACAGGCCCCCGTTCATCGCCGCCGCAGACGTCACCATCTTGAACGTCGATCCGGGCGGGTACTGACCGGCGGTCGCCGGGAGTCCGACGCGGTCGGCGGCGGCGTTCTGGGCGACCGCCAGGATCTTCCCGGTCGATGCCTGCACCGCCACGGTCATCGCTTCTCTGCCCGCCACCGCGTCGACGGCGCGCTGCGCGGCGTCCTGCACGGTGCGCGACAAGGTCAACGACACCGCGGGCGCGGGTACGCTCTCGCTCCGGTGCACGACATCGGCGACGAGTCCGTTGGGGTTGACCACCGAGATCTCCCATCCCGGGGTGCCGACCACGTCGGCGCCGACGGCGGCCCCGACACGGGTCAGCAGTTCGGGGGCGAACCGGGGATCCCGCTTCTGCAGAACCGAATCGTCGCGCAGCACGATGCCCGGCAGGTCCAGGTCCGGGCGCAGACGCTCGACGTCGCCCGCGGGGATCACGCCGATCGGCATCGGGTCCCAAGCGGCGGTCGCCTGTTCGGCGAGGCGCTGCACCGACAGCCCCGGGACGAACTGTCCCATGACGGCCGCGATCCGTTCTGCCGGACCGACGACGTCACCCGCTTCGACGGCGGCCCGCCCGTCGAACAGCACGGTCGTGACGATCCCGTTCACCATCACCTCGGATCCGTCCGACTCGTTGACGGTGGCGCGCGGCGGACTCAGGGCTCCCAGCACCAGCCGCTGATCGGCGCCGAGCTTCGGGTGCACGGCGGTCGGCGCCCACCGGACCGTCCACCCGGTGTCGGAGCGCCCCAGGGCGATGGTCGTCTGATACTCCCAGGTGCGGCCGCCGGGCAGCTTCCAGGTGTAGGTCGCGTCCACATCGGCCACGTCCCGCTCGACGTGCACGCGCCCGGTGCGGGCCGACATCGACTCGGCGGTCAGTCCGTCCCACGCCGCCGAGAGCACGCGGCGCGCCGCGTCGGGGTTGGTGGTCCGCCCGGCCGCACCGTCGACGTCGTGGTCGCCGAATGCGGAGACGAAGGCGTCGGCCGCCGCGCGGGGGCCGTCGTCGTCGGACGAACAGGACACGAGCGCGATCGTCAGGACAAGAGCGCAGAGCGCGGCAACACACCGTCGAAGGACCATCGTGAAAGAGCGTAACCGGTCAGTCGACGAGGACCGTCGCGAACGTGCCGACCTGTACGAATCCGACCGATCGATAGGTGGCGCGCGCGGAGGTGTTGAAGCTGTTCACGTACAGGCTGGCGATCCGCCCCTGTCGCGCCGTCGCCGCGGCGACCGCCGCCGTCCCCGACGCTCCGAGTCCGCGGCCACGCGCGCTCGGGTCCACCCAGACCCCCTGGATCTGTCCGACCCGCCGCGACATGGATCCGATCTCGGCCTTGAAGACCACGCGTCCGTCCTCGAACCGCGCGAACACCCGTCGCGCCGCGATGAGCGCGGCGAGCCGCCGCCGGTACGACGCTCCGCCGTCTCCGGCGCACGGATCGACGCCGACCTCGCCGCGGAACATCTCGACGGCCGCCGGAAAGTACGCGTCGAGGTCGGACTGCTGCACCAGGCGCACCTGGGGGTCCGGCGCGACGGCGGGCGGTCCCTGCAACGCGAGCAGCGGTTGTTCGGCGCGGATCTCCCGCGGCTCACCCCACTCGTCGGCCACCCGCTCCCACAGGCCCAGCGCCAGTCCGGCGTCACCGACGACGGACGTGCACATGCGGGGTGCGGCCAGCACACGCTCGGCGAAGTAGTCGAGATCGACGTCGGCGCCGCGCAGCGGCATCAGGTTCGCTCCGGAGAAGCACAGCGACTCCTCGGGCGTCGACGCGCTCCACAACTGGCCGCCGAGCAGGCGTGGGGTGAGTCCGTAGGCCTCGACGCGGGCCGCCACCATGCACGACGCGACGGGATCGATGTCGAGGGCATGCGTCACCGCTTGAGCATCTCGCGCCCCCAACGGGCGTCCTCCCAGCAGACGCAACACGTTCGCACCTTTCGCACCGATCGGGCCTGACGCGCCTCAGCTCACCGAGACGGTAGGTGTACCGCTTCCAGTCTCCTCCGACTCCTCGGCGATACGCAGCGCTTCGGCGATCAGAGTCTCGACGATCTGTGCTTCCGGCACGGTCTTGACGACCTCGCCCTTGATGAAGATCTGTCCCTTGCCGTTGCCGGAGGCGACACCGAGATCTGCCTCGCGCGCTTCCCCGGGACCGTTGACGACGCAGCCCATGACGGCCACGCGCAGCGGCACCTCCATCCCCTCCAGACCGGCGCTGACCTCGTTGGCCAGCTTGTACACGTCGACCTGCGCGCGTCCGCACGACGGGCAGGAGACGATCTCGAGTTTGCGGGGACGCAGGTTCATCGACTGCAGGATCGCGTCGCCGACCTTGATCTCCTCCGCGGGCGGCGCGGACAGGGACACGCGGATCGTGTCACCGATGCCCTCGGAGAGCAGTGCGCCGAATGCGACGGCCGACTTGATCGTGCCCTGGAACGCCGGGCCCGCTTCGGTGACACCCAGGTGCAGCGGGTAGTCGCTCTGCGCTGCGAGCTGGCGGTAGGCCTCGACCATGATCACCGGATCGTTGTGCTTCACCGAGATCTTGATGTCGCCGAAGCCGTGCTCCTCGAACAGGCTCGCCTCCCACAGGGCGGATTCGACGAGTGCCTCCGGGGTGGCCTTGCCGTACTTCTTGAGCAGTCTGGGATCGAGCGATCCGGCGTTGACGCCGATGCGGATCGGGATGCCCGCGTCACCCGCCGCCTTGGCGACCTCTTTGACGCGGCCGTCGAACTCCTTGATGTTGCCGGGGTTGACGCGGACCGCGGCGCAGCCCGCGTCGATCGCGGCGAAGATGTACTTGGGCTGGAAATGGATGTCGGCGATCACCGGGATCTTCGACTTTCGAGCGATCGCCGCCAACGCGTCGGCGTCCTCCTGGCGCGGGCAGGCCACGCGCACGATGTCGCAGCCGGACGCGGTGAGCTGCGCGATCTGCTGGAGTGTCGCGTTCACGTCGTGCGTCTTGGTGGTGCACATGGACTGCACAGAGATCGGATGATCGCTGCCGACACCGACGGATCCGACCTGGATCTGGCGGGTCTTCCGGCGCGGCGCGAGGACGGGAGGGGGTCCGGCGGGCATCCCGAGGCCGACGGCCAGCGGCCCGGACGATTCGGTCATTGACATCACTCCTAAGACTCGTTGCCAGACTACCGGTCAGAAGATGCGGATCGGATTGATGATGTCGACGTACACGGTCAGGACCATGAACGCCCCCATCACCACCACGACGGCGTAGGTGAGCGGCAGCAGTTTGTAGTAGTCGACGGGGCCGCCGTCGGACCGTCCGACGGCCCGACGCAGCAGATTCCGGATCTTCTCGTAGATCGCGATGATCATGTGTCCGCCGTCGAGCGGCAGCAGCGGCACCAGGTTGAAGGCGCCGAGGAAGAAGTTGATGCTCAGCAGCAGCCCGAAGAACAGGTCCCAGTAGCCGCGTTCGACGGCTTCGCCGCCCAGGCGCGAGGCGCCGACGACGCTCACCGGACTGTCTTCGCTCCGCTCACCGCCGGTGGCCGCCGTCCACAGGGCGCCGACCTTGGTGGGCAATGAGACCAGCGCCTTGTAGGTCTCGGTGAACATGTCGCCGGTGAACGAGACCGCGCCGCCCCACACACTCGCCCAGTCGTAGTGCTGCACGAGGGTGTTGTCCATCGTCACGCCGATGGCGGGCACGGTGACCGGGACGAGCCGCCCGTCGTCCGTCTCGGTCATGCGCTGCACCCGGGTCACCGGGATCTGCAGGTCGATGCGTTCGCCGTCGCGTTCCACGGTGACGATCGCCGTCTCCGACGAGTCGCGGACCTTGTCGACGATGTCCGACGAGTCGGCCACCGAGGAGCCGTTGACGGCGACGATCCGGTCGCCGACCCGCATGCCGGCCTCCTCCGCCGGCGCCGGGCCGGTGCATTCGGTCGGGTTGCCCCGTGCGTCGGTCGTGGCGGCGACGCAGCTGATCTGCGTCGCGTGGACCGGTTTGTCGCCGAGCACCGGCAGGCCCCAGCCGAGTGCGAGGACGATGATCAGCACGAAACCGAGGATGAAGTTCTGCACGGGGCCCGCGATCAGGACGACGAGCCGCTTCCAGGTCTTCTGTCGGTACATGGCGCGCGGCTCGTCGATCACCGACAGTTCGTCGTGCGGGGTCATGCCCGCGATGTCGCAGAATCCGCCCGCCGGGATCGCCTTGAAGCCGTATTCGGTCTCGCCGAAGCGCTTGGACCAGATCGTCGGGCCGAAGCCGACGAAGAACCGCCGGACCTTCATGCCGGTCGCCTTGGCCGCGAGGTGGTGACCGAGCTCGTGCCAGGCGACGGAGATGACGAGCGCCGCGGCGAACAGCACGATGCCCAGGACGTAACTCAACTGCCGACTCCGCTCAGATCACCGTGCGGCAGCGACGAGGGCCGCCGCGCGTTCGCGCGCCCACCGGTCGGCTGCCAGAACCTCGTCCAGGGTACCCGGCGGCCGCGTCCACTGATCGGCGTCGGCGAGCACATCGGCGATGGTTCCGACGATCCGCGGGAAGGAGATCGCACCGGCGAAGAATCCCTCGGCGGCGACCTCGTTGGCGGCGTTGAATATCGCGGTGAGGCTCCCGCCTGCGGTTCCCGCCTGCCGGGCCACCGCGATCGCCGGGAAGACCGCCTCGTCGACGGGCTCGAACGTCCATGTGGCCGCCTGTGACCAGTCACACGCGGCTGAGGACCCCGGCACTCGGTCGGGCCAGCCGAGGGCGAGGGCGATCGGCAGCTTCATGCTCGGCGGGGAGGCTTTGGCGATGGTCGCGCCGTCGACGAAGGTGACCATCGAGTGCACGATCGACTGCGGGTGCACGGTGACGTCGATGCGCTCGTAGGGCACGTCGAACAGCAGGTGCGCCTCGATGACTTCGAGGGCCTTGTTCACCAGGGTGGCCGAGTTGAGGGTGATCATCGGCCCCATGGACCAGGTGGGATGCCTGCCTGCCTGTTCGGGCGTCACGTCGCGTACCTGTTCGGCCGTCCATCCGCGGAAGGGACCGCCGGATGCGGTGAGGACCAGTCGCTCCACTTCCCCCGCGGCGCCCCCGCGCAGGCATTGGGCGATCGCGGAGTGTTCGGAGTCGACGGGGACGATCTGGCCGGGAGCCGCCGCGTCGAGGACGAGGGAGCCGCCTGCGATCAGGGACTCCTTGTTGGCGAGGGCGAGTCGCGCTCCGGATTCGAGGGCGGCCAGGCTCGGTTGCAGGCCGATGGCGCCGACGACGCCGTTGAGGATCACGTCGGCCTCCACGGTCTCGATCAGGTGCACCATGGCGTCGTCGCCGGAGAGGACGCCGGGGCCGATCCGGTCGGCCAGGACGGCGGCCGCGGTCTCGTCGGCCACGGCGATCCGCGACGGTGCGAGTCCGGTCTCGGCGATCTGGCGGCCGAGGAGTTCGAGGTTGCCTCCGCCCGCTCCGAGTCCGACGGCTTCGAAGCGGTCGGGGTGCTCGGCGATCACCTCGAGTGCCTGGGTGCCGATGGATCCGGTGGAGCCGAGAATCAGTACGCGTGTCCTCACGGTGATCATTGTTCCCCATCGGGTGCCGCGTCTGTCGACACAGCGCACCGTGTGCGAGGGCGGCGGGCGGTTCGGGTTATGCTGTAGCCCGAACTACTACCGGCTGTCATAAGGAGTGGACGTGGCAAGCACTGAGGTCGAAACGATCGATACCGGCTGGGTCCGCGAGCCCGCCGACGCACCGTCGGCCCGCTTCGGCTGGAGCGGCACCGCCCCCCGCACGTACGCGATCGCCGCGTTCGTCTCGGGTCTGATCTGCCTGGCGATGCTGGTCGGCAACCACGTCGGCCACGTCGAGGACATCTGGCTCATCGTCTTCGCCGTCGGCCTCATCGGCTACGCCGGCTTCAAGATGATCCCCCGCAAGGGAACCTGGAAAAGGTAGAGAGACACACAGCGAAAGACCGATCGCCCCGCCGGGCGATCGGTCTTTCTCCTTATCGAACGTCATCACCGCGACTGCCGAAGGGATGTCTTCCACGCCCCTCGCGTCCGGTGACGAACGAAGACGCTATCTCTCCTCGGCCGCCAACTGCCCGCAGGCAGCGGCGATCTCTTGGCCGCGTGTGTCTCTCACCGTGCACGAGATCCCTTGTTCGCGGACGCGACGCACGAATTCGGCTTCGACGGGTTTCGGGCTGGCGTCCCATTCGGAGCCGGGGGTGGGGTTCAGCGGGATGAGGTTGACGTGGGCGAGGCCGCCGAGCTTGTGGCGAAGCTTCTCCCCCAGCAGGTCTGCTCGCCAGGGCTGGTCGTTGACGTCGCGGATCAGTGCGTACTCGATGGAGACGCGGCGGCCGGTCTTGTCGGCGTAGTAGCGGGCGGCGTCGAGCACTTCGGCCACCGACCACCGGTTGTTGACGGGGACGAGCGTGTCGCGCAGCTCGTCGTCGGGCGTGTGGAGGGAGACGGCGAGGGTCACCGAGAGGTCTTCGTCGGCGAGTCGGCGGATGGCCGGTGCCAGGCCGACGGTCGAGACGGTGACGTGGCGCGCCGAGATGCCGAAGCCGTCGGGCGCGGGCGAGGTGATCTTGCGGACGGCGTCGACGACACGCTTGTAGTTGGCGAGCGGTTCGCCCATGCCCATGAACACGATGTTCGAGAGGCGGCCGGATTCGCCGAACTCGCCGTCGCGGATCGCGCGGGCGGCGGCGCGCACCTGGTCGACGATCTCGGCGGTGGAGAGGTTGCGGTCGAGTCCGCCTTGTCCGGTGGCGCAGAAGGGACAGGCCATACCGCAGCCGGCCTGCGACGAGATGCACAGGGTGTTCCGGTCGGTGTAGCGCATGAGCACCGACTCGAGGAGCGTGCCGTCGTGCAGGCGCCACAGCGTCTTGCGGGTGCTGCCGTCGTCGACGGCCATGTGCCGGACCGGCGTCATCAGCGTCGGGAACAGCGCCTCGCCGATCTCGTCGCGTCTGCCCGCGGGTACGTCGGTCATCTCGGCGACGTCGCCGGTCAACCGCCCGTAGTACTGCTTGGCGAGTTGATTGGCGCGGAACTTCGGCAGACCGAGGTCAGCGACGGCCTTGATCCGACCGGCCTCGTCGAGGTCGGCGAAGTGAGTGGGCGGACGCCCTCGTTTGGGCGCGTCGAAGACGAGGGGAAGGCTGGTCACGGTTTCCATTCTCGCACGCCGACAGCCGTCGGCTACACCACGCCGCAGGGCGTTCCGCTGCCGTCTGTCCCGTACCGTGCTTCCGTCGGAGCGGAGAACGCCTGCAGGATGAACATGGCGAGGACCAGGAGCGCGAGGACGCCCGCGATCGGCATGGCCGCCGTCCACCACCGCCCGGGCGGTCCGTGCGAGATGAGCCACAGCCACCGGCCGAACGCCGCGGCGGCGGCGACGGCGAACACCGTGGACACGACACCGTAGACGGCAGCGGCGGGCAGATCGGGAAGATGCCTGCAGTGATCGGCGCGCACCTGGGCGTTCCACTCGTCCTGGCGATGGACGAGGAGTGCTTGGACGGCCAGCGCCACGATCAGCGCCGTCCACCCCGTGACGGCGGCGGTCGTCACGGGCGACGGCGTGCGCGGTCGCGGCATCACATCAGAATCGTGAGCACGGCCCAGGTCACGAGCGCGGACGGCAGGAGCGAGTCGAGTCGGTCCATGATGCCGCCGTGGCCGGGCAGGAGCGTGCCCATGTCCTTGATGCCGAGATCACGTTTGACCTGCGACTCGACGAGGTCGCCGGTCGTCGCCACGATCACCATGAGGGGGCCGAGGGCCATGCCGACCCACCAGTGCGTGTCGAGCAGGAACAGCGAGCAGCAGACGGCGCCCGCCGTGCCGACGACGAGGGAGCCGCCGAATCCCTCCCATGACTTCTTGGGGCTGATGGCCGGTGCCATCGGATGCTTGCCGAACAGGACGCCGGCGGCGTACCCGCCGACATCCGAGCAGACGACGACGATGACGAGGGTGAACACCCGGTACCGTCCGTCGTCCTGGGCCACCATCGCCGCACCGAAGACGGCGAGCATGGGCAGCCAGGCCAGGACGAGCAGTGACATCGACACGTCACGGACGTAGTCGACCGGTGCGCTGTTCAGGCCCTGCGCGAACAGCTTCCACACCATCACCACGAGGACGGTGGCGGCGACGGCGACGAACGACGCTTCGATCCCCCACGGCCACGACAGCCAGATGGCGGCCTGCCCGCCGACCAGCAGCGGCCAGAAGGGCACGCCGAATCCGCCGTCGTGCAGCCGCTTGCAGACCTCCCACGTCGCGATGCCGAGGGCGATCGAGACGATGCCGTACCAGGCCATCGGAACGAAGACGAGGACTGCGATGAGCACGGCGCCGAGGCCGACTCCCACCCCGATCGCTGCGGGGAGGTTCCGGCCGGCCTTGGACGTCGTCGGGGTCGTCATACCTCGAGCAGCTCGGCTTCCTTGTTCTTCACGAGATCGTCGACGGCGTCGGTGTACGAGTGGGTGGTCTTGTCAAGTTCCTTCTCGGCGCGGGTCACCTCGTCCTCGCCCGCCTCGCCGTCCTTCTGGATGCGCTTGAGCTCGTCGACGGCCTTGCGTCGCACGTTGCGGATCGAGACCTTGGCGTCCTCGCCCTTGCCACGCGCCTGCTTCACCAGGTCTTTGCGGCGTTCCTCGGTGAGCTGCGGAATCGCGACCCGGATGACGTTGCCGTCGTTGGTCGGATTGACGCCCAGATCGGAGTTGCGGATCGCGGTCTCGATGTCGCGCATGGTCGACGCCTCGTACGGCTTGATCACGACCAGCCGAGGCTCCGGGGTGTTGATGCCCGCGACCTGGGTGATGGGGGTCATGGCGCCGTAGTAGTCGATGACGATGCGGTTGAACATCGCCGGGTTGGCGCGGCCGGTGCGGATGGACGCCATGTCGTCGCGGGCGACGTTGACGGCCTTCTCCATCTTCTCCTCGGCGTCGAGCAGAGCTTCGTCGATCATTGTGGGTGTCCTTGTCTCGGTGAACGGGTCTTGGTGAGCGGGGTCTCGGTGAACGGGGTCTCGGTGAACGGGGTCGTGCGCGAGAGCGGTTACTGTTCGGCCGGGTCGGTGCTGACCAGGGTGCCGATCGGCTCACCCGCGACCGCACGGGCGATATTGCCACGTTCGAGCAGATTGAACACGAGCATCGGCATGTTGTTGTCCATGCACAGGCTGAACGCGGTCGCGTCTGCCACCTTCAGCTCCTTCTCGATCACCTCTCGGTGGGTGATCTCGCGGAACAGTTCGGCGTTCGGGTTGATGCGCGGATCGTCGGAGTACACGCCGTCGACGCCCTTGGCCATCAGGACCACTTCCGCCTTGATCTCCAGCGCGCGCTGGGCGGCGGTGGTGTCGGTCGAGAAGTACGGCATGCCCATGCCCGCACCGAAGATCACCACGCGCCCCTTCTCGAGGTGACGCACCGCGCGCAACGGCAGATACGGCTCGGCGACCTGCCCCATGGTGATGGCGGTCTGCACGCGGGTGGTGACGCCGCGCTTCTCCAGGAAGTCCTGCAGGGCGAGGCAGTTCATCACGGTGCCGAGCATGCCCATGTAGTCCGAGCGTGCCCGGTCGAGGCCGCGCTGCTGCAGCTCCGCACCGCGGAAGAAGTTGCCGCCGCCGATCACGATGCCGACCTGGACTCCGGAGGCGACGACGTCGGCGATCTGGTCGGCGACCGCTCCGACGACGTCGGGATCGAGCCCGACCTCTCCGCCGCCGAACATCTCACCGCCCAGCTTGAGCATGACCCGCTTGAAGCCCGTACGTTCCTGACTGGTCTGACCCGCTTCGCTCATCGCAGGAGTGTCGCTCATCTTTTCCTTCGCTCGGTCGCGGACACAAATCCTCTCGATCTTAGTCGCTGCGGCCGCCCCCAACGAGACGAGGGTGCGCGCAGACGAGAACCGGCCCCGACCCGCCGTGAGGGCGGATTCGGGGCCGGTTCTTCAGTCGGTGTCAGGCGATCAGGCCTGGCCCACCTCGAAGCGGGTGAACGCGACGACGGAGGCGCCTGCCTCGTCGAGGATCGCCTTCACGGTCTTCTTCGAGTCGGTGACCGACGGCTGGTCCACGAGGACGACGTCCTTGTAGAAGCCGTTGACACGGCCTTCGACGATCTTCGGCAGGGCCTGCTCCGGCTTGCCTTCGGCCTTGGCGGTCTCCTCGGCGATGCGACGCTCGTTCTCCACGACGTCCGCGGGAACCTCGTCACGGCTGGCGTACTTGGCGCGCAGCGCGGCCACCTGCATGGCGGCGCCGCGAGCGGCCTCCGCGGCGGTGTCGCCCTCACCGGTGTACGAGACCAGGACGCCGACGGCCGGCGGCAGGTCGGACGCACGCTTGTGCAGGTAGACGGCGACGGGGCCGTCGTACGATGCGACGCGCTGCAGGACCAGCTTCTCGCCGATCTTGGCCGACATGGCCTCGATCGCCTCGGCGACGGTGCCGTCGCCCAGCGAAGCTGCGGCGAGCTCTGCGACGTCGTTGGTGCGCAGCGCGACGGCCGCGGTCAGAACGTCGTCGGCGAGCTTCTGGAACTCGTCGTTCTTGGCGACGAAGTCGGTCTCGCTGTTGAGCTCGATCATGACGCCGTCACGAGCGGCGACCAACCCCTCGGCGGTGGAGCGCTCGGCGCGCTTGCCCACGTCCTTGGCGCCCTTGATGCGCAGTTCCTCGACGGCCTTGTCGAAGTCACCGTCGTTGTTGGCCAGTGCGTTCTTGCAGTCGAGCATGCCCGAACCGGTCATTTCGCGCAGACGCTTCACGTCTGCTGCGGTGTAGTTCGCCATGTGAGGCGATCCTCCTTCTTAGGATTCGTGTGACGAGTCGTCCCCCGCCGCAGTGACTATTCTGCGGCAGGAGCGGCCGGAGCGTCGGCCGGAGCCGCAGCGGCCTCGGCCGGAGCAGCCGCGGCCTCCGCCGGAGCCGAAGCCTCGGCCAGCAGATCCTGCTCCCACTCGGCGAGCGGCTCGGCGCCGGCTTCGGGCTTGGCGTCTGCCGAGCCCTGGCCCGCACGCGCCTGCACGCCCTCGGCGACGGCCGAGGCGATGACGCGGGTCAGCAGAGCGGCGCTGCGGATGGCGTCGTCGTTCGCCGGGATCGGGTAGTCGACGACGTCCGGGTCACAGTTGGTGTCCAGGATCGCGATGACCGGGATGTTCAGCTTGCGAGCCTCACCGACGGCGATGTGCTCCTTGTTGGTGTCGACGACCCACACGGCAGAGGGGATCTTCGCCATGTCACGGATACCGCCGAGGGTGCGCTCGAGCTTGTTCTTCTCACGCGTGAGCATGAGGATTTCCTTCTTGGTGCGACCCTCGAAGCCACCGGTCTGCTCCATGGCCTCGAGCTCCTTCATACGCTGAAGGCGCTTGTGCACGGTCTGGAAGTTGGTGAGCATGCCACCGAGCCAGCGCTGGTTCACGTACGGCATGCCGACGCGGGTCGCCTCCGCGGCGATCGACTCCTGCGCCTGCTTCTTGGTGCCGACGAAGAGAATGGTTCCGCCGTGGGCGACGGTCTCCTTGACGAACTCGTAGGCGCGGTCGATGTACGACAGCGTCTGCTGCAGATCGATGATGTAGATGCCGTTGCGGTCGGTGAAGATGAAGCGCTTCATCTTCGGGTTCCAACGACGGGTCTGGTGACCGAAGTGCGCGCCGCTGTCCAGCAGCTGCTTCATGGTTACGACAGCCATGAATGTGTCCTCTCTAGCAGTTTGTCGTCCTCCCCCACGTCGGGTTCGGACCCTGGCGCCCGCAATCGCCTGCACCCGAACCGTTTTCATAAGTTCGGGACCGCGCAGGACGACCATGTGGGCCGTGGTCCTCACCGGCGGCCCGCGCGGACGCGCGAAGTCACCCGGGCATACCCGAGTGCGTCGGCCAGACTACTCCGATCGGCTTGGACCAGGCAAATCAGTGACGATCGGCGCGGAGCGCGGCGCGTCGCGGAACCGGCGCCCTCGGCGACGCGTCTGACCTTGTATGAGGACTCTTCGCATTCTGGCGGTGCTGTGCGCGACGCTGCTGCTCGCATCCGTCGGGGCGGCCGGCTCGGCGCCCGCCTCCCGGTACGACTGGCCGCTCGCACCGCGACCGCGGGTGCTGCGCGGTTTCGACCCGCCGGCCCACCGATGGCTGGCCGGTCATCGCGGGGTCGACCTGGCCGGTGTCGCGGGCGCCGCGGTGCTCGCCGCGCGGGCGGGCACCGTGCACTTCGCCGGCAGCGTCGGAGGCAAGCCGACGGTGTCGATCCTGCACGGTGACGGGCTGCTGACGACCTACGAGCCGGTCGTCGCACAGGTGCGCCGCGGCGATCACGTCGGGCGGGGCCAGGTGGTCGGCACACTGCGGGACGGGCACGAGGGCTGCGCAGCCGCGGCCTGCCTGCACTGGGGCGCACGTCGCGGCAGCGGGACGTCCGCGGTGTACCTGGATCCTCTGGGCCTGCTCGGCGTCCTGCGCGTCCGACTGAAACCGCTCAAGCCCGAGGATGCGCCTGATCGTGCACGGCCCGCAGCCGCTCCACGCTGACGTGCGTGTACAGCTGGGTCGTCGCCAGGGACGAGTGACCGAGGAGTTCCTGGACGACTCGCAGATCGGCGCCTCCCTCCAGGAGATGGGTCGCGGCGCTGTGCCGCAGACCGTGCGGTCCGATGGAGTTGCCGTCGCCGTCGTCGGTGGCCCGATGGACCACGGTGCGCGCCATCCGCTGATCCAGGCGTCCGCCCTTGACGCCGAGCACGAGCGCCTCCCCCGAGGCCGCGGTCGCCAGCGCGGGACGACCCGTGCGCAACCAGTCGTCGAGGGCCTGCGCGGCTGGCCCGCCGTACGGGGCGGTGCGCTGCCGGTCGCCCTTGCCGATCACCCGGATCACGCGCCGCTCGGCGTCGACGTCGCCGAGGTCGAGACCGCACAGTTCTCCCACTCGGATGCCGCACGAGTACAGCAGTTCGACGATCAGCCGATCACGGAGTCCGACCGGATCGGACGGACCGGCCGCGGCGTCGACGGCCGCGACGGCCTGCTCCGGTGCGAGGACGTGGGGCAGTACGCGATGCGCTTTCGGCGCCTGCAGGCGCGCCGCCGGATTGCTCGCAAGGATCTCTTCGCGGACCGCCCACGTGCAGAAGGTCTTGGCCGACGACACCTGGCGGGCGATCGAGGTGCGCGCCGATCCGCGTCGAGTGTGTTCGGCCAGCCAGGACCGGAGCAGCGGCAGGTCGATGTCGGCGATCGCGACGCCGCGTGCCCCGGCGAAACTGATCAGCCCGCGGACATCGCCGAGGTAGGCGCGCACCGTGTGTTCACTGCGTGCCTTCTCGTACCGCAGGTGATCGGCGAATGCGTCCAGAACGTCGGCCATGGTCCCCAGGGTAGGCCAGGACGGAGATCAGACCTTGGACCACTTCTCCTCGTCGGCCTGGTTGATCGCGACCTGTTCGGCCTTCCATGCGCGGAAACCGTCCTCGGTGCGGCCGCGTCGCCAGTATCCGGAGATGGAGCCCGCGCGCTCCGCGCTGACGCCGCGCTCCTTGCGGACGTAGGGGCGCAGGTTCTTCATGACGGCCTGCGCCTCGCCGTGGATGAAGACGTGCGGTTCACCGTCGAGCCATTCAGCGGACTTGACCGCGGCGATGATCGGCGCGTTGTCGCCCGCGGCCTCGTCTGGCGCCTCGAACGACGAGTAGCCGCGGTGGACCCAGGTGATCTCGGCACCCGCGGGTGCGGCGATGTCGATCTCGTCCTCCGGACCGGCCACCTCGATGAACACCTTGGCGATCGCGTCCGCGGGCAGCGCTTCGACCGCCGCGGCCACCGCGGGCAGTCCGGCCTCGTCGCCGACGATCAGATGCCAGGGCGCCGCCGGGTCGGGCCGGTACTTGCTGCCCGGTCCGAGGAAGGTGACGCTCTCCCCCGGCTGCACTCGCGCGGCCCACGGTCCGGCGACGCCCTCGTCGCCGTGGACGACGAAGTCGATGGCGAGTTCGCGCGCCTGCTGGTCGTAGGTGCGGACCGTGTACGTCCGCAGCACCGGCTCGTCGCGGTCGGGGACCGCGAATTGAATCTTCACGTACATGTCGGTGTGCTCGGTGGCCTGGAAGTCGTCGAACCCTTCACCGCCGAGCCAGATCCGCCGGATGTGTCCGGTCAGGTCCTCGGTGCGCAGCACCGTCATCGTGTTCTGCCGCTTGGCCATTGAACAGCCTCCTTCTTAGGCGATCCTAACCACTCGGTGTCGGCGCTCGCCACGCGGCCCGGTCGGTGCCCGCACAGATCCTACGCCGACGCGGGCGCCGATCGCGGCGGACGCGCGCGCACAGACCAGCGTCTCCGCAGGTTAAGGCCGGGCGGCGGGGGTCCTGATCGAACCGTCGCGCACGCGTCCGACGAAGCCTCCGGAGGCGCTGTGCCGCAGTCGGCACAATGGTCGTATGCGTGCCCGTGCGTTCGTCATCGCTCTGACCGGTGTCGCAGTCGTCGCGTGCGGTCCTGTCGGCGACGACGGACGCGCCGACGCGGTCACCGCCGAGTTGCGGTCCGGTCGCGACGTGTACCGGTCCGGCACCGCTCCCCGACTGTCGTTGACCGTGCACAACGACACCCAGGGTTCGTGCTCGATCCCCAAGCACGGCATCGGTAGTCTCCTCGTCACGTCGATCACGCGCGACGGGACCGCCATCGCATCCGCGTCTCGGTCGATCCCGACGTTCGCGCCGCCGCTCGATGCGGTGCGAGCAGCGCTGAGTCCGCTGGCGGGCGGCGAGTCGACCGCACTCGACGTCGAGACGCAGTCGAGCCCGGCCGCCGTCGTCAGCCATCGCATCGAAGCGAACGGCACGATGTCGGCGACGACGTGGCCCGTCGATCGGCCGGGAGAATACACGGTGACCGCCGCTCTGCGCATTCCCGACGACGCGTCGCACACCGGTCTGCCACCGCTGTGTGCGGTCCCGGGTACGAGTTCGGTCGGGTTCACGGTGGAGTGAGCGACGCGCGAGCGGATGCGGATTCACCGCCGCAGCCGCCACAGACCACCGTCCTCCTCGACCAGTGTCTCGACGTCGAGCGCGGCCAGCGCGCGACGGACGGCGTCGACGGGAATGCCCGCGCGGAAGGAGATCTCGTCGATCGACATCGGCTCGCGGGCGGGCAGCGCTTCGACCACACGGAACTGATCGGGCGGCAAATCGTCGGTGCGACGGGTCGGCGCGCGGCCGCGCGGATCCTCCCCGTCGGGCGCGACGAGCGATGCGACCTGGTCGACGTCAGCGACCAGGACCGCCTGACCGTCCGCGATCATCGCGTGCGTGCCGACCGACGTCGCGCTGGTGACCGCTCCGGGAACCGCTCCCAACGGACGGCCGAGCCTGGTGGCCCAGGCAGCCGTGTTCGCCGCACCGGACCGGCGACCGGCCTCGACGACGACCGTCGCGCCCGCGAGCGCCGCCACCAGCCGGTTGCGCGTGAGGAATCGGTGCTTGGCCGCCGTCGTGCCCGGCGCGTACTCGGACACGATCAGACCGCGCGCGGCGATCTCCTGGAGCAGGCGCGCATGACCGGCCGGGTAGTCGCGGTCGATGCCGCACGCGAGGACCGCGACGGTGAACCCGCCCGCGGCCAGCGCGCCGCGGTGCGCCGCACCGTCGATCCCGTATGCGCCGCCGGACACGACGGTCCGCCCCTGCGCCGAGAGTCCGGATGCGAACCGACCGGCGACGTACTCCCCGTACGACGACGCGGCACGCGAACCGACGAGCGCGACGGCAGCGTCGCCGAGTGAGGCGAGCGACCCGGGACCGCGCGCCCAGAGCGCGAGGGGACCGCCGCCACGCACGGCCGTCGACGCCCTGTCGAGTACGGCCAACGACCACGCGGGCCACTCCTCGTCGGCGGGCGTCACCAGACGGGCGCCGATGCGGTCGGCCGTCTCGACGTCGCGTTCACCGGTGTCGGTCGCATACCTCGCCTCGGTCGCGGCGAGCGCCGCGAGGTGGCCGGCGGGGACCTTCCGCGATCGGACGGCGTCGGCCGCGGCCACCGCGCCGACCGCGGTCACCAGCTCGATCACCGATGCGGCGGGCGGTTCGGCCACCGCGGTCAGATACGCCCACGCCCGGCGTTCGGCGTCGTCCATCGTGCTCATCTGGTTCCCCGATCCCGGTACATGAGTGCTTGGGTCACATCGTCGACGTCGGGCATTGCGGCGCCTCGCAGATCGGCGAGGGTCCAGGCCAGTCGCAGGGCCCGATCGGCACCGCGAGCGGTGATCCGTCCCTGTCCGAGGAACATCTCGACGGGTCGCATCGCGCCGGGCGCCAGCCGGTATCGACGCCGCAGTGCGCTGCCGGGGACCTCGGCGTTCGTCAGCCACCGGTGTTCTCGCCACCGATCGCGCGCCGCTCCCCGCGCCTGCGCGACACGTGCCGCGACGACCGCCGTCGACTCGCCCTGTTCGGTCATCAGAGCCGCATTGCCGGGCGGCTCCATCTGCACGCGGATGTCGACGCGGTCCATCAACGGACCGGACAGTCGTCCGAGGTAACGGCGTCGGACGATGGACGTGCAGACGCAGTCGACGTCGTTGACCGGAGCGCACGGGCACGGGTTGGCGGCGAGGATCAGCTGGAAGCGCGCCGGATACACCGCGGTCCCGTCCCGCCGGGACACTCGGACGACGCCGTCCTCGAGCGGCTGCCGGAGCGCATCGAGGACTTTGGCGCCCATCTCGGCGCACTCGTCCAGGAACAGGACGCCGCGGTGTGCTTTGGAGACCGCCCCGGGTCTGGCCATTCCGGTGCCTCCGCCGAGGAGCGCGGTGACGCTCGCGCTGTGGTGCGGGGCGATGAACGGCGGCGTCTGGATCAACGGGTGATGAGCGGGCAGGGTGCCGGCGACCGAGTGGATCGCGGTCACCTCCAGCGATTCGTCGGCGTCGAGCGGCGGCAGGATGCCCGGGAGCCTGCTCGCCAGCATCGTCTTGCCGATCCCCGGAGGTCCCGTCATCAGGATGTGGTGGGAGCCTGCCGCGGCGACCTCCAGCGCATGTCTGGCCGCCGGTTGTCCGACGACATCGGCCATGTCCGGAATCACCGGGGCTCGCGGCGCCGGGTCGTGGTCGGTCACGGTGTCGAGGACCCGTTCGCCCGCGAGCCAGGCGACGACGTCCGCGAGCGCGTCCGCGCCGCCGATCTCGAGCCCGTCGACGAGTGTGGCCTCGCGAACGTTGGCGATCGGGACGACGGCCCGCGTGAATCCCGCGTCCCGTGCCCCGAGCAGCAGCGGAAGCACACCCGGCACCGGCCGCAGACGGCCGTCCAGCGCGAGCTCGCCGATCAGCACCGTCTCCCCGAGCAGCGCGGTCTGCGCCGCACCGAGCGCGACCAGGATCGAGATCGCCATCGGAAGATCGAAACCCGCACCGGACTTCGGCAGGTTCGCCGGGGCCAGCGCGACGACGACCTTCTTGTCCGGAAACGTCACACCGCTGTTGCCGATGGCCGCCCGGATCCGGTCCTTGGCCTCCTTCAACGACGCGTCCGCGCTGCCGCTGATGGTGAACCCGGGCAACCCGCTGCTGATGTTGGCCTGGATCTCGATGGCGTCCGCGGCGAACGCGTTGAGCCCCACCGAATGCACCCGACCCAGCGTGGTCATCGCCGGGCCTAGTCGACGACGCCGGTGTGGTGCGCCAGCGTCGCGCGTTCGAGGTCGTCCGGATCGGCGAGATCGAGTCGGATCGACACGATGTCGAACCGGATCGTCGGCCAGAACCGGTCCTGCTCGGACAGCCACTGGCGCGTCACCCGCCGCATGGTCCGCAGCTTCTGCGGCGTCACCGCGGCGGCCGGATCGTCGAACGTCCTACTGGCGCGCGTCTTGACCTCGACGACCACCAACGTGTCGCCGTCGGCCGCGATCAGATCGAGTTCGCCGTACCGGGTGCGCCAGTTGCGGTCCAGGACCGTCCAGCCGAGCCCCGCGATGTACTCGGCGGCCACGTCCTCGCCGAGTCGACCGATTTCTCTGCGCCGGTCCGGGCGCCTGGTTGTCTCCCCCATGCCACGACGATGACCCCCACATCCGACCGACGGAAGACGGTTTCGGCCGCGAACGCCGATCTGTGGACGACGAGAAAGCCATGCACAGATTCACCTGCGGGTTCAGATCTCCCGGACTCGCCGTCAGCGGTCGATCACGGCTCGTCGGGCAGACGAAGCTCCGACTTCTCGAGCTCTTCGACGTTGACGTCCTTGAAGGTGACCACCCGGACCTGCTTGACGAAGCGGGCCGGGCGGTACATGTCCCACACCCAGGCGTCGGTCATGTGGATCTCGAAGTAGACCTCGCCGTCGCTGCTGCGCGGAATGAGGTCGACGCCGTTCGCGAGGTAGAACCGGCGCTCGGTCTCCACGACGTAGGTGAACTGGCCGACGATGTCCTTGTACTCCTTGTACAGGGACAGCTCCATCTCGGCTTCGTACTTCTCGAGATCTTCAGCGCTCATCATGCAAGCCTATCGCGGACGTTCCGGTACGAGATGCGGTGCTCGCGCGACGGCCCCAGCGCGTCGAGTCGAGACATGTGGTGGGCCGTGCTGTACCCCTTGTGAACGGCGAAGTCGTAGCCGGGGACGGTGTCGTCGAGTTCCACCATGATGCGGTCGCGTGTGACCTTCGCGAGCACCGACGCGGCGGCGATGCACGCGGCGTTCGCGTCGCCTCCGATCACCGGCAACGACGGCGCCCCCAGGCCGGGAACCTTGAAGCCGTCGGACAGGACGTATCCCGGCGGCACGTCGAGGCCGGCGACGGCCCGTCGCATGCCCTCGATGTTCGCCACGTGCACGCCGATCCGGTCGACTTCGCCGGCCGGGATCACGACGACCTCGTAGCTGACCGCGTGGCGGGTCACCGCGTCGAACAACCGCTCGCGGGTGGCCTCCGAGAGCTTCTTCGAGTCGTCGAGATCGGCCAGCGACTTGAGTTGCGATGTGCCGAGCACGCAGGCCGCGACGACGAGCGGGCCGGCACACGCCCCACGACCGGCCTCGTCGACTCCGGCCACGGGGCCGAGCCGATGACGCGCCAACGTGAACTCCAGCGTCCGCAGCGACGCCGCCCTGCGCACGGGAGAACGCGGCGGCCAACGATCGGTACGACTCATGATCTACGACGTCCGGACGGATCAGCCCTGCGGGTCGTGGTCGCCGACGCCGCCGAAGCGCGAGAACGGGTAGACGATCCAACGGACCTTGCCGCGGATGTCCGAGACCGGCACCGTGCCGTGATACTGATCCTCCTGGTGGAAGCGGGAGTCGGCCGAACTGGACCGGTTGTCTCCCATCACCCACACGTTGCCGTCGGGCACGGTGACCGGACCGAAGTCGTCGCCGTAGCACGATCCGGCGCCGAGCACCCCGTCGGTGTCGGTGGACGTCTGCGTCTGCAGTTCCCGGTCGATGTACGGCTCGTCGAGCGGCTTGCCGTTCACCGTGACGC
The DNA here is from genome assembly GCF_014197435.1 of Gordonia humi. Taxonomy (NCBI): domain Bacteria; kingdom Bacillati; phylum Actinomycetota; class Actinomycetes; order Mycobacteriales; family Gordoniaceae; genus Gordonia; species Gordonia humi. Next base: position 2,819,501 of record NZ_JACIFP010000001.1, on the reverse strand, counting down.
CCTTGCCGTCGGCGTTATGGCATTCCACGGTCTGCCCGCCGGTCGCGATCACGCGTTTGACGAGGTTGTTCTCGTCCGGCGGCGAGAGGGCGAACCAGGAGAGCACGTCTTGGATCTTGTGCACCACCGCGTTCGACGACCGCGGCGACTCCCACATGCCGTCCCACGACTCCGACGGGGCCTTGAAGACGATGACGTCGCCCGGCTTCGGATCGCTGAACCGGTAGGAGATCTTGTCGATGATGATCCGGTCGTTGGTGCAGCCGGCGCAGCCGTGCAGCGTGGACTCCATCGACTCCGACGGCACCATGTACTGGCGGAAGAAGAACTGAGTGAAGACGAACATCAGCACCAGCACGATCGCGACCACGACGGCGACCTCTTTGACGAGCTTGCTCCACCCCGACGACTTCTCGTCGTCGGCGCCATCGTCGTCCTTGATGACGAACTTCTGGTCGTCGTCGGTGTTGTCTTCCACCCAGACAGCCTAGCGAACACGACGGCGGCCCCGGACCGAGGAGGTCCGGGGCCGCCGTGAAATGACGTACAGGGGCGTCAGATCAGCGCTTCTCTTTGATCTTGGCGGCCTTACCGCGCAGATCGCGCAGGTAGTACAGCTTGGCGCGACGGACGTCACCGCGGGTGATGACCTCGATCTTCGCGATGTTCGGGCTGTGCACCGGGAAGGTACGCTCCACACCGACGCCGAACGACACCTTGCGGACGGTGAAGGTCTCGCGGACGCCGCCGCCGTGGCGACGGATCACGACGCCCTTGAACACCTGGATGCGCTCCTTGGTGCCCTCGATGACCTTGACGTGTACGTCGAGGGTGTCGCCGGGGCCGAAGTCGGGCACATCGTCGCGAAGCGACTGCTTGTCGAGGAAGTCGAGGGTGTTCATGTCAGGTCCGTTCGTTCGGTGAGGCAGAGGAACCTGGCGGCCCGCTCGCAGTGGACTGCGGGGGTTCGACCGGTTCGTACCCGAATCACTGGTCTTCGTGCACTGCGCGACCGAGGACTCGATCGGCACAGGCAACCTGAGATATTCTGCCAGAAGATTCCCCGCATGCGAAATCGCCGCCGATACGGGTCACAGCGTGCGATCGATCTCCTGCTCCACCTCCGCATCGGCGACCGGTGCGGACTCGACGGCGCCGGTCGGCGGTGCGAGCACCGCGGGCGTCACCATCGGAGTGGAGCCGAGCAGGAGTTCGCCCTCGCGCAACGATCGCAGGTAGCCCGCCGTCGGCCGCGCGCGGTCCTCATCGTTGCGGCGGACCGCACCGGGACCCGCCGCGGGCGTCGCGGACGCTGTCCGAGCCGTCGACACCGGCTGTGCCGACGGTCCCCCGGTCTGCGGTGCGACGGTCGCCACCGCGCGCGGGGCCACCGAGGTCTGCGACGGTGCGCCCGGCACGGTCGGCGGTCCGCCGAGCGGCACGAACGGCGGCGCGTCCCCGTCGGTCGATCCGTTCGTCGCCCCGAGCGTCCACCCAGTGGTCGGTCGAATCGTCGAACCGGTCGTCGACGACGGTCGGGCCGTCGACGGGACGGGCGCCGGAGCACTGGACGCGGGCGCCGCGCCCGACGGCCCCTCCCCGCCGATCACGGATTCCACCGACGGAGACGGCGTCGGCGTGTCCATCGACGACGCCGTCGGGGCCGGGCCCGCGGGCCCGACGGTCGGAGTCCCGCCCGCGCCGCTCCCGGTCGGCGGCGTCACGGCACCGTCAGCGAACACGGGCCCGGCGAACACGCGCCCGGTCCCGACATCGCCGGACGCCGAGAGTGCGGACGGTCCCGTCACCGCGTCGACGCGCGTCCCGGCGATGCCGTCGACCCCGCCCGGCAGCGTGCCCGACACGCGGTCGCGCCGTTCGGTCGGTCGATCTCGCGCGGCGTTCTCGACGCTCGACGAGTTGCCCGCCATCGGCGCGTTGTACGTCGCCGCCATCAACTGGTGCACGGCCGCGCTGACGCGATCGGCCATCCCGGGACCTCCGGGCATCCGGCGAGCGACGGAGAGGCCGGCGATGCGCCCCTGCATCGACTCACTCGAGGCGAGCACTCCGGCCGTCTGCCCGAGGACCGCTCCGCCCTTGGTCAGGTGCTCGCCGGTGTCGGCCAGACGATCCACGAGATCGGCCGCGGCTCCTTCGGCGGCGCGCGCGGCACTGCCCGCCAGTCCGGGCGTCGGGGTGAACGCCTCGGTGAGCCGACCGGCGGCGGTCCGCACCGCGGCGACGATCCGCAGGATCTCTGCCGCATCGGCGCGCGCGGCGGCCGAGTCCATGCTGGCGATGCGTTCGAGGGCCACCTCGATATCCGTCCACACTGTCCCCACACAGGGTCAGACGCGCCGGGACCCCGTCGGGTTCCGCGACACGCCGAGGGCCATGCGGATCAGGGCAGTAGGTCGGGACGTCGTTCCCGGGTGCGTTCGAGCGACTGCTCGCGCCGCCAGGCCGCGACCCTCGCGTGGTCGCCGGAGAGCAGGACCGGCGGCACCTCGAGGTCGCGCCAGACCTGGGGACGCGTGTAACTGGGGCCTTCCAGAAGCCCGTCGGAGAACGAATCCTCTCGGTGCGACCGCGGGTTGCCGATCACACCGGGTATCAGACGCGTGGTGGCCTCGACCATCGCGAGCACCGCGACCTCGCCGCCGATGAGGACGAAGTCGCCGAGGGAGACCTCTTCGACGCGCACGCGGCGGGCGGCGTCGTCGAAGACACGCTGGTCGATGCCCTCGTAGCGGCCGCACGCGAAGACGAGGTGGTCTTCGGTGGACCATCGCTGCGCGGTCTCCTGGGTGAAGGGGCGGCCCGCGGGCGTCGGAACCACGAGCAGCGCGTCGTCGGGGCACACCGCGTCGAGCGCCTCGCCCCACACCTGCGGCTTCATCACCATGCCGGGACCGCCGCCGTACGGGGCGTCGTCGACGCTGTGGTGGACGTCGTAGGTCCACTCCCGCAGATCGTGGACACCGAACTCGAGGATGCCCGCATCGACGGCCTTGCCCAGGAGGGCGGCCTTCAACGGTTCGAGGTACTCCGGAAAGATCGTGACGACATCGAGCTTCATCGCGGGTCAGTCACGCTCCGAGACGGCGTCGTCGAGGTCGATGAGGCCGTCGGGCGGGTCGATCTCGATGCGCTCGCGCGTCACGGTCGGAACCATGGCGCGGACGAACGGAACCAGCACCTCGCGCCGGTCCGCGGTGCGGATCGCGAGGACGTCGCCCGCGGGCAGATGCAGAATCGATTCGAGGGTCCCCACCGGATCGCCCGCGACGGTCACCACGGTGGCGCCTTCGAGTTCGTGATCGTAGAACTCGTCGGGGTCGTCACCGGAGTCGACGTCTGCGGCGTCGACGACGAACAGGGTGCCGCGCAACGCGTCCGCGGCGGTGCGGTCGGACACGCCCTGCAACGACAGCAACAGCCGCCCGGAGTGGTTCCGGGCGGCTGTCACCGTGTATTCGGTCGAACCCGCGCCCTTCGGCGCACGCCCGAGCAGGCGTGCACCGACGGCGAAACGCGTCTGCGGGTCGTCGGTGCGAACGTCGACGACGATCTCCCCGCGGACGCCATGCGTCTTGACGACGCGGCCGACGACGAGGTCCATGGACCCGGTCAGCGGTCGGTGTCGACGATGTCGACGCGCATGCCGCGGCCACCGATGCCGGTGACCAGGGTGCGCAGCGCGGTTGCGGTGCGGCCGTTGCGACCGATCACCTTGCCGAGGTCCTCGGGGCTCACGTGGACCTCGACCATCCGGCCGCGACGGCCGGTGATCAGGTCGACGCGGACGTCGTCGGGGTTCGAGACGATCCCGCGGACCAGGTGCTCCACCGCGTCGGCGACGACAGTGCTCACGCCTGCGCCTTGTCCTCGCCGGCCTCGTCGGCGGCGGGAGCCTCGGCAGCGGCCTCGTCGGCCTTCTCCTCGGCCTTCTTGGCCTTCTTCTTGGCGGTGGTGGCGGCGACCGACGGCTCGTTCTCGGCGGCGGCGAGCGCGGCGTTGAACAGGTCGAGCTTGGACGGCTTCTCGGCAGCGGTCTTCAGGGTGCCCTCGGCGCCCGGCAGACCCTTGTGCTTCTGCCAGTCACCGGTCACCTTGAGGATGGCGGCGACGGGCTCGGTCGGCTGTGCGCCGACACCCAGCCAGTACTGAGCGCGCTCGGAGTCGACCTCGATCAGCGACGGCTCTTCCTTCGGGTGGTACTTGCCGATGGTCTCGATGACGCGACCGTTGCGACGGGTCCGCGCGTCGGCGACGACGATGCGGTACTGCGGGTTGCGAATCTTACCCAGGCGGGTGAGCTTGATCTTGACGGCCATGTGGCGTCTCCTTGTGTCACAGCGCAATTCAGCGACCCGCCGATGGTCGACGAGCCCGGTTTTGCGATCTCTTTCGGGGTGACCGCCGGTCGGCCGTAGCCGGTTCCGACGAACCGTCGATAGATTTTGCCAGAGATCGGGGCCGATACCCAAATGGCTCGCCCGGGGCACCCGCGTGGACGTGCACGAATGCCGCCCGGCGTTTCCGAAACGGTAGCGTGAAGCGGAATCGGCAGCCGATCGGCGGGTGCCGCACGACGGACCGGAGACCCGGAGAGCCCATGCTGCACGCTTTGTCGCTCGCATTCGTCGACTCCGTGAACGTTCTACTCATCGGTGTGCTGGTTGCCCTCGCGATCATGCTCGCGCCGGGCATGTACCGCAAGACCGCTCCCCTGCTGTTGATCGGGGACTGGCTCGGCGTTCTCCTCACGGCCGTTCTCGTGATGCTCGTCTTCGGCGGCCTCAAATCGGTCGTCGACGCGGTGATCGCATCACCGTTGTTCGGCATCCTGTTGATCCTGACCGGCGCTCTGACCGCATTCCTCACGTGGCGGGGCGGCGACTCGTCCGACCTCGTCGACCGCATACTCGAGCCGCTGCGGAGTCCCGGGCCGCTCACCGTCGTGGTCGGTCTCGTGCTCGGTGTGGCCCAGTCGGCGACGTCCGCGCCGTTCTACGCCGGCTTGGCGGTGTTGACCGCGAGCGACGTACCGACCGTGCACCAGTATCTGGGCCTGTTCCTGTACGCGAGCGTCGCGCTGATCCTGCCGTTCCTCGCCGGTCTGGCCCTCGTCATCGTCCGAGCGCGCCCCCATTCGTGGATCGGCCGCGTGTTCGCGCGGGCCCGATCGAATCAGGAGAAGGTCACCAGGGCCGCGGGCTGGCTGGTCACCGTGCTCCTCATCGCCATCGGCATCGGCCAGATCGTGCTCTGAGGTCCGCCGTCACGCCACCTTCTCCCCCGAGCACACGATGTGCACGGGACGGCGCAGCGTCGACAGGTCGCGTGACGGGTCGCTGTCGAGCACGAGGAAGTCGGCGCGCGCGCCGTCGGCGATGCCTGCCACGCCCAACCATTCGCGGGGCCGCACGGACGCCACCGAGAGCGCGTCGAGCGGCGACGAACCGATCTGCGTCAGCGCGTCGATCTCGTCGACGATCCGACCGTGGCGGATCGTGCCGCCCGCATCGGTGCCCGCGTAGATCCGGACTCCGGCCTCCCGCGCCTTGGCGACGGTGTCACGACCACGGGCGTGCAATGCGCGCATATTGGCCTGATAGACGGGATACCTGTCGGCGCCGTCGGCGATGTCGGGGAACGTGTCGAGCTGGATGAGTGTGGGCACTAGTGCCGTGTCGCGCCGCACCATCTCGTCGATGAGGTCCTCGCTCAGCCCGGTGCCGTGCTCCACCGAGTCGAATCCCGCGCCGATGATGTCGGGCAGCGCATCCGCGCCGAACACGTGCGCGGTGATCCGCGCGCCGTTCTCGTGCGCCGCGACGACGGCGGCCTCCAACTGCTCCCGCGTCCACAGCGGGGCGAGATCGCCGACGGATCGGTCGATCCAGTCGCCGACGAGCTTCACCCAGCCGTCGCCCGCCTTCGCCTGCGTCGCCACCTCCGCCGCGAGAGCGTCCGGATCGTCGAGTTCGACGCCGTAGTCGCGCAGATACCGCTTGGGCCGCGCGATGTGCTTACCGGCCCGCAGGAACTGCGGGCAGCGCGGATCGTCGTCGAGCGGGTGCGTGTCGACCGGCGAACCGACCTCGCGGATCAGCAGCGTGCCCGCCCGCACGTCCTGGTACGCGAGGCCGCGGGCCTGTTCGATGGTGACGCCGAGCCCCGGTGCGATGCCCACATGGTTGTGGGCGTCGACGAGGCCCGGCACGATCCAGCCGCCGTCGACCGCCGTGTCCGCGCCGGGAACCTCGTCGAACGAGACGACTCCGCCGGACACCCAGAACTCGAGCGGTTCGCCGGTGAACGGATCGGTGCCTGCGAAACGCTGCGCCACCACGGGAGGGCTCCTACTTCTTCGGGAACTTCAGGTTGTTCAGGTCGATGCCTTCGAGACCGGGCGGGAGCTGGTCGAGGCCCGGAGGCATGTTCGACAGGTCCATGCCGGGCGGCATCCCCATGCCGGGCGGCATGCCGGGGAATCCGCCGCGCATGCCCTTCGGCGGCGTCGGCCCCTTGTTCTTGCCCTTGCGGTTGTTCTTGCCGCCCTTGTTCTTGCCCTTGCGGTTGTTCTTCCGCTGGCCGCCGCCCATGCCCATGCGGCCGGACATCTGGGACATCATCTTGCGCGCCGCGAAGAAGCGGTCGACGAGCTGGTTGATGTCGGTGACGGTGACGCCGGAGCCGTTGGCGATGCGGATGCGGCGGGAGGCGTTGATGATCTTCGGGTTGGCGCGCTCCTCGGGCGTCATACCGCGGATGATCGCCTGGATCTTGTCGAGTTGCTTGTCGTCGACCTGCGAGAGCGCTTCCTTCATGTCGCCCGCACCGGGCAGCATGCCCAAGAGGTTCCCGATCGGACCCATCTTCCGGATCATCAGCATCTGCTGGAGGAAGTCCTCCAGGGTGAGTTCGCCCTGGCTGATCTTCTCGGCCGTCCGCTGTGCCTCGGCCTCGTCGAAGTGCTGTTCGGCCTGCTCGATCAGCGAGAGGACGTCGCCCATGCCGAGGATGCGACCGGCCATGCGATCCGGGTGGAAGACGTCGAAGTCCTCGAGCTTCTCACCGGTGGAGGCGAACATGATCGGGCGGCCGGTGATCTCGCGGACCGACAGGGCGGCGCCACCGCGGGCGTCGCCGTCGAGCTTGGTCAGGACCACACCGGTGAAGTCGACGCCCTCGGCGAACGCCTGGGCCGTGCTGACCGCGTCCTGACCGATCATCGCGTCGAGGACGAACAGGACCTCGTCGGGATTCGTGGCGTCGCGGATGTCCGAGGCCTGCTTCATCAGCTCGGCGTCGATGCCGAGACGACCGGCGGTGTCGATGATGACAACGTCGTACTGTCGGGCGCGCGCGTGCTCGAGACCGGCCTGAGCCACCTCGACGGCTTCCTTCGAACCGTCGACGCCGAGTTCGCCCTCTCCGCCGACATTGGTGCCCGCATGCGGTGCGAACACCGGGACGCCCGCTCGTTCGCCGACGATCTGCAGCTGCTGAACCGCGCCCGGACGCTGCAGGTCACAGGCGACGAGAAGCGGTGTGTGCCCCTGCTCCTTCAGCCAGTGCGACAGCTTCCCGGCCAGCGTCGTCTTACCGGCGCCCTGGAGGCCGGCGAGCATGATGACCGTCGGCGGGGTCTTCGCGAGCTGGATGCGGCGGGTCTCGCCGCCGAGGATCCCGACGAGTTCCTCGTTGACGATCTTGACGATCTGCTGTGCCGGGTTCAGCGCCGCCGACACCTCAGCGCCCTTGGCACGCTCCTTGATCCGCGAGATGAACGCACGGACGACGGGCAGCGACACATCGGCTTCGAGCAACGCGAGCCGGATCTCCCGCGCCGTCGCATCCACGTCGGCGTCGGTCAGTCGACCCTTGCCGCGCAGATCCTTCAGCGCACCTGTCAACCGGTCAGAAAGGGATTCGAACATTCCTCCATCTTTCCATGCCCGACGGCGTCCCCGTCGGCGCGGTCGCCGAGCGCGTCGACTCGACCGGTGAACCGGTCACGTGCCGACCGCCGCGCGCGCCACCGCGTAACCGAGCCAGGCGATCACCGCGACGACGACGAGCGGATGCCGCACCGCCCGACGCAGGTCCACCGCACCGTGACCCCGGCGACGACGGACGACGGCCGTCACCGCCGCGACGAGACTGAACGCGACCAACGGCGGCCCGAACGCGTGCGCGGCGAAAGCGGCCGGCAGGTCGCCGTGCATCGTGTAGACGAACGAGCGGGTCAGCCCGCACCCCGGACACGGCAGCCCGGTGAGACGCCGGAACGGACAGAGCACGGGTCCGTCGCCGACCGCGGACGTCGGAACACACGCGCCTACGACGACCGCGCCGATTCCGAGCGACGTCAGCAGCGCCGACTCCGACGTCCCCCGTATGAGCACGCCCGGCCGCCGCCCCGGTTGCGGAGACGAGGTCGGCGGAGGGACCGGATCAGCGAAGTCCGTCATCGGTCAGCGGAGCGCCCGGCCGTCCGAGTCGGGCACGTTGCGCATCGCGATCAGCACGAGGTCGATGAGAGCCCACACGCCGCAGCCTCCGAGGGTGAGGAGTTTGGCGACGCCCAGGCCGCTGTAGCCGAGATAGAAGCGGTCGATGCCGAGACCGCCGAGGAACAGCGACAGCAACAGTGCGGTCATCCACTCCTTGTCGGAGAACACTCCCGGCAGCGACGACGCCGGCTGGTACTGCTGGCCGTTCGACGCGCGGACCCCGTCCTCGGGCCTGAGCTGACGGTTCGCCGCCATCTGCGCGAGGGTCGGCAGATCGTACGGACCCAACTCCTGATCGAACGAGCGGACGAAGAACGTCGCCGGAGCATGATGACCCGGTCCCGGCGGCATGCCGGCCGGAGCGAACTGCGGCTGCTGTCCCTGCGGGTACGGGGGCGGCTGCTGGCCCGGGAACGGGGGCTGCTGGCCGGGCTGGAAGTTCGCGTTCGGATCAGTCATGGCACGAAAACTACCCCACTGCGGCGGCGAATAGAATCGCTGCTGACCAGCGTAATCCGATCGAATGACAGCCGTTCCGCCGACGCTCCTCAGCACGCCGCCAGCACCGCGGCCGCCACCGACTCGCGGGTCGCCGTCGAGTCGTCCGGCAGCCGCACACAGAACGTGTCGACGGCGGTGGCGCCCATGGTCGACACCGTCGCCCAGACGACATCGGCTCCGGCGAGTTCGAGTCCCGCCGACACGCGGGCCAGCAGCCCCTCGTCGTCACGGGCGCGCAGCTCGAGCAGATCGTGCCCGGTCCCGTCGTCGCGGAGCCACTCCACACGGGGCGGCGCCACCGCCCGGGACGCCGGGACTCCGGCGCGCCCCGTCCGCGCCGGTGCGACCCGCGCGGACGCCCGCTCGGCGAGCACCTCGTGCACGTCGATCGCGCCGTCGACGGCCGCGACCAGGCGTTGCCGCAGAACGACGGCGTCGGGCGGACCGCCGAACGTCGGAGCCACGACGAACCGGTCGATCGCATGGCCGGCGTGCGTGTCGACCGTCGCCGAATGCGCCTGCAGACCGGCCAGGGCGAGCACTCCGGCCATCTTCGACAGCATGCCCGCACCGTCCGGCGCGATCATCGTCACCACGGTCGTGCTCGGACTCTCGCCCGGCTCGGCGTGCACCTGCACCCCGCCGACCTCGGCCCGCGCCAGCACCCGCGGATCGAGCGGCTGGGGCGCCGGAACGGGCCGACCGCCCAGGTGCTCGACCACACGCTCGACCAGCCTGCCGATCAGCGTCGCCTTCCACTCGCCCCACACTCCGGGACCGGTCGCACGAGAGTCCGCCTCGGCGAGTGCGCCGAGCAACTCCACGAGGACACCGTCGTGTCCGACCTGGTCGGCGACCCACGCGACGGTCGCCGGATCGTTCACGTCGCGGCGAGTGATGACACGCGGCAGCAGCAGATGCAGACGCACCGCCTCCACGAGCAGGCGACGATCCTCCGGCCACAGCCCCAGGCGCTCGGCGACACCGGCCGCCAGTTCGGCGCCGACCTCGCTGTGGTCCCGGCCGCGCCCCTTGCCGATGTCGTGCAACAGCGCCGCGAGCAGCAGCAGGTCCGGGCGCGACACACTCGTCGTGAGCGCCCCGGCCTGTGCGACCGCCTCCATGAGATGTCGGTCGACGGTCCACGTGTGCACCGCGTCGCGCGGCGGCAGATCGCGGATCGCGGCCCACTCCGGAAGAATCCGCTCCCACAGACCGGTCGCGTCCAATGCTTCGACGGCGTCGATGAGATCGTCGCCGGAGGCCAACAGCACCAGGAGCTCAGACAGGTCCTCGGCGGGCCACGGCTCCGGAATCGGCGCCGCGTAGGCCGCCAGCCGCGACAACACCGACGCGTTGATCGGCAACCGGTTGCGCGCCGAGGCGCTCGCCACACGCAGCACCAGCCCGGGGTCGCCGCTGGGCATCGCGGTCTTGGCGAGCACCACCTCTCCGCCGTGTTCCACCACGCCCTCGTCCAATGGCCTGCGCATCGGCATCCGCCGCAGCCGAGACAGGCCGCGGCGACCGACGGCGTTCTGCGCGGTCCGCAGTCCGGCGTCGACGGCGTACGACGCGGTGCGCGCCGCACCGCTGATCATGCGGGCGAGGTCGAAGCGGTCGCCGACCTCGAGCACCGCGGCGATCTCGTCGGCGTCCTGGGCCCGCACCTGATCGCGGGACCGCCCGGCGATCAGGTGGAGTTCGGTGCGCACGGCGAGCAGGTCGTCGTACGCCGCGCGGAGCGGCGACTCCGGCCGTCCCGGGTCGAGGCGCCCTAGACCGTCGGTGAGATGGGCGAGGGCGAGGGCGTCGAGCAGTTGCACGTCGCGGAGACCGCCGCGGCCGTTCTTCAGATCGGGTTCGGCGCGATGCGCGATGTCGCCGGTCCGGTCCCACCGAGCGCGGGCGCCGTCGATCACCTCGGGCAGTCGCATCCGCGCTTCGGCCCGCCACAGCGCCCGCACCGACGAGATCATCAGCGCGGCGAGGTCTTCGTCGCCCGCGACGAACCGCGCGTCGAGCAGACCCAGCGCGGCCGTCACGTCCTCGCGTGCGACCTTCATGGCCTCCGGGACCGACCGAACGCTGTGGTCGAGACCGATGCCTGCGTCCCAGATCGGATACCAGAAACCGTCCGCGACCTCGGACAGTCGGTCGCGGTTCCGGTCGTCGTGAACCAGGATCAGATCCAGATCGGAGTGGCCGACCAACTCCCGACGGCCCAGGCTGCCGACCGCAACGATCGCGAAACCGCCGCCGTCGACCACCCCGAGCTCGGCGGCCCGATCGACCAGCCAGCCCTCGGTCCGATCCGCGAGCGCATCGCGCAGATCCTGTCCGTGGACCTCACCGCGCAACAGGCCGTCCCGCGAGTCCGCGAGCGCCTGGGCGCTAGATCGCGTCGGGTCCGCGTTCACCGGTCCGCACCCGGATGATCGTGTCCACCGGTGTCACCCAGACCTTCCCGTCGCCGATCTTGCCGGTGCGCGCGGCGTCGACGATGGTCTCGGTGACCTGATCGATGAGATCGTCGTCGACGACCACCTCGACGCGGACCTTGGGGACGAAGTCGACCGCGTACTCGGCACCGCGGTACACCTCGGTGTGCCCCTTCTGCCGGCCGTAGCCCTGCACCTCGCTGACGGTCATGCCGACGATGCCGACCTGTTCCAGGGCCGCCTTGATGTCTTCGAGCGTGAACGGCTTGACGATTGCGGTGATCAGCTTCATGGTTTGAACCTTCCCTCTCCTTCGAGCCTAGTGCGCGATTGCCGCCCTCCCGCAACGGGTTCGGCGCCCCTATGCGGTCTCATACGCACTCTCCGCGTGCTCAGCTGCGTCGATGCCGCTGAATTCGGCTTCGCGATCGACGCGCCAGCCCAGCGGTTTGAGAGCGAACGCGATGGCCGCGGTCAGCACACCGGTGAACGCGAGTGCGACCACCGCGATGACCGTCTGGACCGCGAGCTGACGAGCGTCGTGGCCGTAGAGCAGACCGGTGTCCTTGGCGAGCAGACCGATGCCGATCGTGCCCCACAGACCGGACACCAGGTGCACGCCGACCACGTCGAGCGAATCGTCGAATCCGAAGCGGTACTTGAGTCCGATCGCCAACGCCGACAGTCCGCCGGCCACCAGCCCGAGGAGCAGCGAACCCAGCGGGGTCAACGCCCCGCAGGCCGGGGTGATCGCGACGAGACCCGCGACGACGCCGGATGCCGCGCCCACACTGGTCGCGTGCTTGTCGCGGAACCACTCCACGGCGAGCCAGCCGACCATCGCCGCGGCGGTACCGGCGACGGTGTTGATCCACACCAGACCGGCGGTCGCGTCCGCGGCCAGTTCCGACCCCGCGTTGAAGCCGAACCAGCCGAACCACAGGAGCGCCGCGCCGAGCATCACGAACGGGATGTTGTGCGGGCGGAACGCGGTGCGTCCGAATCCGCGCCGCTGTCCCACGACCAGCGCGAGGACCAACGCGGCGATGCCGGCGTTGATGTGCACGACGGTGCCGCCGGCGAAGTCGATCGGCGCGACGGTCGCCGCACCGTCGGTGGTGCCGAACATCCACGCCGCGATACCGTCCTCCGAGCCCGACAACAGACCGCCGCCCCACACCATGTGGGCGAGCGGGAAGTAGACGATGGTCGAGAACGCGACGGCGAAGACGATCCACGTCGAGAACTTGACGCGCTCGGCCACCGCGCCGCTGATCAGGGCCACGGTCAGGACCGCGAACGTCAACTGGAACGCCATGAAGACCAACGCCGGGATGCCGGTGGTCCCCCACACCACGACGTGGGTGGCGTCCCCGACCTCTCGTGCCTGTGTCAACTGGTCGGATCCGAAGAGCGCGAACGGATTGGAGAAGATACCCGCGATGTCGCCGCTGCCGGTGAGCGTGTTCCCGAACGACATCGAGAATCCCCACAGGACGTAGACGACGGTCACCGCGCCGAGTGCCCCGAACGACATCATCATCATGTTCAGGACCGCTTTGGCACGGGTCAGTCCGCCGTAGAAGAACGCCAGCGCGGGAGTCATCAGAAGCACGAGAGCCGCGCTCACGATGACCCAGGCCGTGTTCCCGGTGTCGATGGCGCCGAACACGTCGTCCGGCAATGCTGCATTCACTTTCCGCAAACCTCCTCACCCGTCGGTGTTCGACGTGTGAGGAAAGGTTCTCGCGTGCAGATTTCCTGACCGGTGCGCTCGTGTTTCCGCCCGGTCACACCCGGCGGTCCGGTATTTCGGGCGTGTTACGACGGGCGACACCGCACCTCAGGCGCGCGCGGCGATCGCGGCGAGGTCCAAGCGGGGGTCGAGCACCCCGTACATCTGTCCGGCGTCCTCGAGTCGGCCCGCGACGAAGGCGTCCGCCACGACCGACGGCGCCTGCCGGATCAGAATGGAGCCCTGCAACGCCAGGGCCAACGACTCGGTGAGCCTGCGGGCGATGGCGGGCGCCCCGGCGGGGTCGGCGCCCGCCTGCGCGACGAGCTTGCGGGTCCGTTCCACGTGCAGGTCGTAACCGTGGTGCTGTCCGAGGGCGAGGTCGAACTCCGCGTCGAGCGCCTCCACCGACAGCGGATCACGGACCATGGCGCGCAGCACGTCGAGCGCGATCACATTGCCCGATCCCTCCCACACCGCCATCACCGGCTGCTCGCGGAATCGGCGGGCCAGCGGGAACGCCTCCGTGTAGCCGTTGCCGCCGAGGCATTCGAGCGCCTCATAGGCGTGGTTGGGGCCGCGCTTGCACACCCAGTACTTGCCGACGGCGGTCGCCAGGCGCCGGAAGGCCTGCGACTGGTCGGAGTCGTCGTCGTAGGCCGCGGCCAGGCGCATCGCCGTCCAGGTGGCCGCCTCGGCTTCGAGTTGCAGATCGGCGATCACCGCGGTCATCGCCGGCTGATCGATGAGCGTCGCCCCGAACGCGGAGCGGTTGCGCACGTGCCACGCGGCCTCGGCGACCGACTGGCGCATGCCCGCGGCACTGCCGAGCGCACAGTCCAGGCGGGTCTGATTGACCATCTCGATGATCGTGCGGACGCCCGCGCCCTCGTCGCCCAGACGCCATCCGATCGTGTCCGAGAACTCGATCTCGCTGGACGCGTTCGACTTGTTGCCGAGTTTGTCCTTGAGCCGCTGGATCGCGAAGACGTTGCGCGTGCCGTCGGGAAGGGTGCGCGGGACGACGAAGCAGGTGACCCCCGGCTCGGTCTTGGCCAGGACGAGGAACGCGTCCGACTGCGGCGCCGAGCAGAACCACTTGTGGCCGGTGATCCGATACGTGCCGTCGCCGTTGTCGGTGGCCCGCGTGGTGTTGGCACGGATGTCCGAACCGCCCTGCTTCTCGGTCATCGCCATGCCGAAGATCGCGGACGGTTTGGCCGGATCGGCCAGGCTCGGGTCGTAGTCGGTCGACAGGGTGCGGGGCACCCACCGCTCGGCGAGCACCGGGTCGATGCGCAGCGACGGGACGACGGCGTGCGTCATGCTGACCGGGCAGGCGTGCCCTGGCTCGATCTGACCGAACTGGGTGAACATCGCGGCGCGGGCCACGTGTGCGCCCGCGCGCGGATCGGCCCAACAGCTCGTATGCGCGCCGTGTGCGATCGCATCGCCGATGATCCGGTGGTACGCCGGGTGGAACTCGACCTCGTCGACGCGATTGCCCCATCTGTCGTGCGTGTGCAGCGTCGGTGTGATCGTGTTGGCGAGATCGGCGTCCCGTTGGAAGTCGGCGCGACCGACGAGGGCGCCCGCGGCGGCGAGACGCTCGTCGGCCCACCCCGCACCGTAGGCCTCGACGGCCTCGGTCAGTGGACGATTGCTCAGGTACTCGTTGACGTCGACGCGCGGCGGCGCCTGATTGAACACCTCGTGGGTTGCGGTCATGACCTCTCCTTCTCAGTGGCGCCCAGGGCTCGGAAGCAGAACGCGCGGATGGTGTCGAGCAGGGCGTCGGGATCGTCGGCGACCGGCGGCGCGATGTCGGGGTTCAGCGCACCGACGAGCGATTCGGAGATCGCGCCGAGCAGCGCGGACGCGGTGACCCCGGCGTCCTGGGGAATGAACACACCGGCCGCCACGCCATCGTCGATCACCTGCGCACCGAGGTCGCGGTACCACCGCCGTAGACGCAGCCGTTGCGCGTCGACGGCGGGGATCACCGGCTCGAACAGCAGCGACCACGCGAGGCGACGCCCGCGCAGCGCACGTTCGGCGAAGGTGACGATCAGCGCGTCGAGCCGCGCCACCGGCGAGTCCGCGGCGTCGACCGCCGCCGACACCCGCGCGAACTCGTACTCGGCCGTGTCTCGGAACACCTCGGCGAGCAGTGTGTCCCGGTTGTCGAAGTACGAGTACACCGAGCCGACGCTGACGCCGCTCCCCTCGGCGATCGCCGCGACGGTGGCGGCCGAGAATCCCGACTCGGCGACCAGACCGCGCGCCGCCGACAGCATCGCGGCGCGTTTCGCCTGCGCGCTGCGTCGCGTGTTCTCGGTGGGCCGGTACGCCACTCGTCGCTCCTCACGAAAGATTGAACCCTGCTTCACTCCTTGTCTACCAAGGATTGAAGCAGGATTCAATGGTTGCGGAGGGGAACCGCTACAACAGCGCGTCGACGAACGCCTCGGGCTCGAACGGCGCAAGATCGTCGGCGCCCTCGCCGAGGCCGACGAGCTTCACCGGGACGCCGAGCTCCTCCTGGATCCGGAAGACGATGCCGCCCTTGGCCGTTCCGTCGAGTTTGGTCAGGACCACACCGGTCAGGGAGACCACCTCGCCGAAGACCTTGGCCTGCATCAGGCCGTTCTGTCCGACGGTCGCGTCGAGGACGAGCAGTACCTCGTCGACCTCGACCTTCTTCTCCACGACGCGCTTGACCTTGCCGAGTTCGTCCATCAGACCGGCCTTGGTGTGCAGGCGGCCGGCCGTGTCGATGAGGACGACGTCCACGCCGTCGTCGATGCCGGTCGAGACGGCGTCGAACGCCACCGACGCCGGATCGGCGCCCTCCTTGCCTCGGACGATGCCCGCGCCGACGCGCTCGCCCCAGGTCTGGAGCTGGTCGGCGGCGGCGGCGCGGAAGGTGTCGGCGGCACCGAGCGTGACCCGACGCCCGTCGGCGACGAGGACGCGGGCCAGCTTGCCCGTGGTCGTGGTCTTACCGACGCCGTTCACGCCGACCACGAGGACCACGGCCGGGCCGTTCGCATGAGGGAGTGCCCGGACCGACCGGTCGAGATCGGGATGCAGCTGCTCGACGAGGATGCGCTTGAGCGCGGCGCGCGCGTCGTCGGCCGTGCGGACCTTGCCCGCGGCGAGCTCCTCCCGGAGCCGTTCGACGACGGTGGAGGTGGCCGCGGTGCCGAGGTCGGCCATGACGAGCGTGTCCTCGATCTCCTCCCACGAGTCCTCGTCGAGGTCTCCGGCACCCAGCAGGCCGAGAACGCTCGCGCCGATCGCACCCTGCGACCGCGACAGGCGCCCGCGCAGACGCGACAGACGTCCGGCGGTCGGCTCGATCTCGTCGAGCTGCGGTTCGGGTTCGGGCTTCTGCTCGACAGCGGGTTCGGGGACGGCAGGTTCGGGGACGACATCCGGCTCCGACTCCGGCTCCGGCGTCGGCTCTGTCTCGACCTTCGGCCCCGTCTCTACGTCCGGCCCAGCCTCGACCTTCGGCTCAGTCTCGACCTTCGGCTCAGTCTCAACCTCCGGCCCGGTCTCTACCTCTGGCTCAGTCTCTACATCGGGCCCAGTCTCGACCTCGGGCGTCGGCGCGACCGGCCCGGGATCGGATGTCGGCGCAGGCTCCGGCTTCGGCTCGGGTTTCGGCTCCGGCTCCGGCTTCGGCTCCGGTTTCGGCTTGTCGATCGTCGCCGACCCTCCGCCGCCCTGGCTGAAGTTGAAGCCCGATCCGGCCTTGTATCCGCCGGATCTGTCGACCTCGCGGACGGTGCCGTCGGTCGGCTCCATCTGAGCAGGCTTGTCGGTGATCGAGATCTGCCGCTTGCGGTTGACCACATAACCGACCACGCCGATCAGAATGATCAGCGCGACCACTCCGACGACGATGCCGATCAGGACTTCAGTACTCACTGGGAGGTTGCCTTTCAGGTGGAGGGTTGCAGGTCGACTCCGCGGAGCCGTTGGGAGATGACCTGAGTTATACCGTCACCGCGCATGCTCACGCCGTACAGGGCGTCGGCGATCTCCATGGTCGGCTTCTGGTGAGTGATGACGATCAGCTGGGACTTCTCGCGCAACTGCTCGAACAGGCTGATGAGGCGACGGAGGTTGGCGTCGTCGAGCGCCGCCTCGACCTCGTCCATCACATAGAACGGCGACGGCCGGGCCCGGAAGATGGCCACGAGCATCGCGACCGCGGTCAGGGACTTCTCCCCGCCGGACAGCAGCGACAGCCGTTTGACCTTCTTGCCCGGCGGTCGCGCCTCGACTTCGACGCCGGTGGTGAGCATATCGGACGGGTCGGTCAGGACGAGTCGGCCCTCGCCGCCGGGGAAGAGGGTCGAGAACACCTGCGTGAACTCCTTCTCCACGTCGGCGTAGGCGTCGGTGAACACCTGCAGGATGCGGGCGTCGACGTCGGCGATCACGTCCAGCAGGTCCTCGCGCGCCTGTTTGACGTCCTCGAGCTGTGTCGACAGGAACGTGTACCGCTCCTCCAGCGCCGCGAACTCCTCGAGGGCCAGGGGGTTCACTCGGCCGAGCGCGTTCAGATCCTTCTGCGCCCGCTTCGCCCGCGCCTCCTGTGCGGCGCGGTCGTACGGCATCGGCACCGGTGCGACGACCTGTTCGCCGCGTTCCTTGGCGATCTCGTACTCGCGCATCTCCAGATCGGACGGCGGCATCGGGACATCGGGACCGTACTCGGCGACGAGGTCGTCGGGCGCCATCGCGAACTGTTCGAGGATCTGCTCCTCGAGTTGCTCGATGCGCAGCGCCGCCTGCGCCTTCGCGATCTCGTCGCGGTGGACGGCGTCGCGCAACTGGTTCATGGTGGCGGTCAGTTCGTCGACGAGACGTCGCAGCTCGTCGGCCTCCGCCGTCCGCGCGGCCTTGACGGCCTCGAGTTCGTCTCGCCCGCGTGCGGCGTCGTCGGCGGCCCGCGCGACGGCGTCGGCCAGCAGCGCTCCGGCGTCGACGACGGCGCTGGCAACGCCTGCTGCGTATCGTCGTGCGGCGTCCTGCTTCTTGAGCCGCTCGCGGTTGGCGCGTTCGTTGACCGCCGCGCGGCGCAGGCTCTCGGCCTTGCCGCGCACCGAGGCGAGGCGTTCCTCCGCGGTGCGCAGGGTGAGTCGGGTCTCGACCTCCACCGACCGCGCCTCGGCGACCTCGGCGGCCGCGGCCTCGCGCATCTCGCTGTCGGTGTCGGCGGCGGTCGGGTCGTCGCCCTCGTCGACCGCGCGCGCGAGCCGCTCCTCGACGTCGGTGAGCGCGGCGAGGTTGTCCGCACGGCCCTCCTCGGCGAGACGCCGCTGCCGGGTCAGCCGGTCGGCTTCGGCGCGGGCCGCCCGGATCTCCATGCCGAGCCTGCCCAGTTGTTCGTAGGCGGCGCCGACGTTGGCGTCCGACTCGTTCAGCGCGGCGAGC
Organism: Gordonia humi; assembly: GCF_014197435.1. Taxonomy (NCBI): domain Bacteria; kingdom Bacillati; phylum Actinomycetota; class Actinomycetes; order Mycobacteriales; family Gordoniaceae; genus Gordonia; species Gordonia humi. Next base: position 2,800,845 of record NZ_JACIFP010000001.1, on the reverse strand, counting down.
GATCCTTCGGCCGCCTCCTGCGCCTGCTCGCGGGACGCCGTCGCGGCCGTCAGCTCGTGTGCCGCGCGGTCCACGGTCGCGCGGGCCTCGACGAGGTCGGCGGCCGCGGCGTCGATCGCCGACTGCACTTCGAGGGTCGACGGCCGGGTCGACGATCCGCCCTCGACGGTCGCCGCCGACATCCGGTCGCCGTCGCCGGTCACCGCGATCAGCCCGTGCTCGATCGCGAGATCCAGTCCGCGCGCGGCGTCGTCGACGATGATCACACGGTCCAGCAGCACGTCGACGGCCCCGCTGACCTCGGCGGGGGCGTCGACCACATCGCGTGCCCACACCACGCCGGACGGCAGCGTCGGACGATCGCCGCGCGTCCGCCCGCTCAGGCCGCCGACGATGAGCGATGCCCGTCCGCCGTCGCCGTCGCGGAGAGCGCCCAGGGCCCGGACCGCGGCGAGTCCGTCGACGGTGGCGATCGCGTCGACGGCGGGCCCGAGCGCCAGTGCGAGCGCCGCCTCGTATCCGTCGTGCACGGTGATCAGATCCGACAGCCGCGATCCCAGCCCGTCGGAGGCGTTCTCCTGCAGCCACGCCCCGCCGTCGCCGCGGTCGAGGCCCATCTGGAGGGCTTCGATCCGGGCGGTCAGGGAGGCGATCGCATGCTCGGCGTCGCGCTCGGTCTGTTCCAGTGTCGTGACGGTCTCGCTGGTCTGTTCCAGCGCCGCGATGCACCGTTCGTGGTGTTCGTTGAGCCCTTGTTCCCGGGATTCGAGTTGCGCGGTGGTCGCCGCCTGCTCGTCGAGTCGGGCCTGGGCGTCGTCACCGCGTCGATGCGCGGCCTCGATGGCCTCGGTGAGCCGGGACGTCTCCCCGTCGACCGACTCGACCTTGGTGCGCAGGTTCGCGGCCTGTCCCTCCAGCCGGGCGAGGCCTTCGCGGCGGTCGGCGACGGCCCGCACCGCTGCCATATGCGCCTGTTCGGCGGCGGCGGACGCCTGTTCGGCGGCCTGCAACGCGGCGGTCGCGTATTCGAGTCTCGCCGCGGCCTCCTCGACGGCCTCGGCGTGCTCGGCTTCGGTCATCGCGGCTTCTTCGGCCTGCTCGTCGAGCCGATCCGGATCGGGACCGCTCGGCGCGGCCGCCGGACTCGACAGGTGCGACGCACGTTCACCGGCGACGCGGCGTGTGCCGTCGACGCGTTCGGTGAGGGTCGCGAGCTGATGGAACACGCGTCCGGCCTCCGCGGCGGCGGGCGCGACCTGCGCGAGGTGCTCCTGTGCCTGGGTCAGCGCCGTCGTCGCCTCGTCGAGTTGCGCGGCCACCTCGTCCTGACGCGCGCGGACCTCGTGTTCGGTGGAGGTGTGCTCGGCCATCTCGGTGCGTCGCGCGACGAGGTCGTCGGCGGCCAGGCGCAACCGGGCATCACGCAGATCGGCCTGCACCGTCGCCGCCCGACGGGCCATCTCGGCCTGCCGGCCGAGCGGTTTGAGCTGTCGGCGGAGTTCCGTGGTGAGGTCGGTCAACCGCGCGAGGTTGGCGGCCATCGCGTCGAGTTTGCGGACCGCCTTCTCCCGACGGCGGCGGTGTTTGAGAACGCCCGCGGCCTCCTCGATGAACGCTCGGCGGTCCTCCGGCTTGGACTCGAGGATCGCCGAGAGACGCCCCTGCCCGACGATGACGTGCATCTCCCGACCGATGCCCGAATCCGACAGCAGCTCCTGCACGTCCATGAGGCGGCACGAGTTCCCGTTGATCTCGTACTCGCCCGCGCCGTCGCGGAACATCCGGCGCGTCACCGAGACCTCGGAGTAGTCGATGGGGAGGGCGCCGTCGGAGTTGTCGATGGTCAGGGTCACCTCGGCGCGCCCGAGGGGCGACCGCCCGGAGGTGCCCGCGAAGATGACGTCGGCCATCTTGCCCCCGCGCAGCGCTTTGGCCCCCTGCTCCCCCATCACCCAGGTGAGCGCGTCCACTACGTTCGACTTGCCCGACCCGTTGGGCCCCACCACACAGGTGATGCCGGGCTCGAATCGCAGCGTCGTCGACGACGCGAACGATTTGAAACCCTTCAGGGTTAGGCTCTTCAGGTGCACGACCGGCCAGTCTACCGGCGGTCGGTCATCTCTCGGAGAACGTGCTGTGGTCTCCGCGCGCCGACGAGAAGTCCTCGACCACCAGGTCGACGCGGCCAGGTGTGTCCCCGGACCGCAAGGCGGCCACCAGAGCGTCGAGCTTCTCGCGCGGACCTTCGGCCACCACGTGCACCCGCCCGTCGACGTGGTTCGACGCGTAGCCGACCAGCCCCAGCTCCAGGGCGCGCGAGCGCGTCCACCACCGGAATCCGACGCCCTGCACGTGTCCGTGCACCCAGGCGGAGAGCCGCTGCGTCATTCCGATTCGATCGTCAGATCGACCTGCGCCCCCGCCTTGACGGTGCGTCCGACGGTGCACACCTTGTCGACGGCGCGTTCGACGACGACGAGAAGGCGTTGTGCCGCTTCGGGATCGAGCTCGGACAGGTCCACTTCGAGCGTCTCCGACAGCACCGGGTACACCTCGTTCTCCCGATCGGCGGCGCCGGAGACCCGTACGGTCGCGTCGTAGTCGTCACCGAGACGACGGGACAGCGGTCGATCAGTCGACATGCCGGTGCAGGCGGCGAGCGCGATCTTCAACAGCTCGCCGGGAGTGAACACGCCCTCGACATCCTCCGAACCGATGAGGACCTCCGCGCCGCGAGAGCTCTTGCCGGTGTATCGGCGGGTCCCGGTGCGCTGCACCCACAGTTCTGTCATGTCTGTCCTCGGCTCCTTCGTGTCCGTAGCTCCGAGCCGGGTGACCAGTACGTGGTCACGGGACTCGGAGACGATGTTACGCAGTACTTCGCACGGTCTAACCGCGTGCGGCCGACGATGATTCCCCCGCCGAGGCGAGCACATTCACGACGGCGCCGAGTCCGGCGAGCGACGCGACCAGTCCGGGTGCCGACTCGTGTCGACGTGTACCGATCACCCAGCCATCGCGACGTCGGCGGTACCTATCGCCTCCGCTGACACGTCGGGCAGAAGTACGAGCTGCGGTTCATGAACGACTCACGTCGCATCGCCGTGCCGCACCGTCGACACGGCTGCCCTTCCCGTCCGTACGCGTTCAACGAACGATCGAAGTACCCCGACTGCCCGTTCACGTTCACATACAGCTCGTCGAACGACGTTCCGCCGACCTTCACGGCCTCGGCCATCACCTCGCTCGCGGCGTCGAGCACACCGCGCAGCCGTGGCTTCGAGGTGCGGTCGGTCTTCTGCGCGCCGTGCACCTTCGCGCGCCACAGCGATTCGTCGGCGTAGATGTTGCCGATGCCCGACACCACGGTCTGGTCCAGAATTGCGCGCTTGACCTCGGTCTGCTTGCGACGCAGCACGGCCACCACCCGATCGGGGTCGAACAGATCCTCGAACGGATCGGGCGCGATGTGCGCCACCGACTCCGGCAGCAGCCGACCGTGCACGTCGACCAGATCGTCGACGTGCCAGCCGCCGAAGGTCCGCTGGTCGACGAAGCGGACCTCGTTGCCGTCGTCGAGCCGCAACCGGATCCGCAGATGCTTCTGCGCGGGCGCCTCGGGATCACTGATCAGGAGCTGGCCGCTCATGCCCAGGTGCACCACCACGGCGACCTCGTCCGAGGCGTCGGCACCGGTGAGCCACAGATACTTACCGCGTCGCTGCACGGCGTCGAAACGCTTGCCGCGCAGGCGGTTCTCGAGATCCGTCGCACCGCCGACATGACGCCGCACCGCTCGGGGATGGAGCACCTGGACGTCGTCGATCAGACGGCCCGCCACATGCGGCGCCAGGCCGGAGCGGATGGTCTCGACTTCGGGGAGTTCGGGCACGTCGCGTCAGTTGCTCGCGGGCGCCGCATCGTCGGACACCGTGTCGTCCGGCACCAGGAGATCGGTCGACTCGTTCAGCGTCCGCCAGGCGAGCGCGGCGGCCTTCTGCTCGGCCTCCTTCTTGGTGCGACCGATGCCCTGACCGAGGTCACGACCCGCGACGATCGCGACGGCGGTGAACTCCTTGTCGTGATCGGGTCCGGTCGAGGTGACCTGGTACTGCGGCGGACCGGCGTTGCGCTCGGCCGACAGTTCCTGGAGAGAGGTCTTCCAGTCCAGTCCGGCGCCCAATTCACCCGCGCGGGCGATGATCGGCTCGAACAGCCCCATGATGACCTTCTTGGCCAACTCGATGCCGTGGTCGAGGAACAATGCGCCGAACACCGATTCGAGACCGTCGGCGAGGATGCTCGCCTTGTCGCGACCGCCGGTGAGCTCCTCACCGCGCCCCAGATAGATGTGGGCGCCGAGGCCGCCCTCGCCCAGACCCCGCGCGACGTCGGCCAGCGCGTGCATGTTGACCACGCTCGCGCGGATCTTGGCCAACTCGCCTTCGGGACGATCCGGGAATCCGACGTAGAGCCGCTCGGTCACGACGACGCCGAGCACGGCGTCGCCCAGGAACTCCAACCGCTCGTTGGTCGGCAGGCCGCCGTTCTCGTAGGCGTACGACCGGTGCGTCAGCGCCAGAGTCAGCAGGTCGCGGTCGATGTGGACGCCGAGCGCGTCGAGCAGGATCTGCGGGTCGGGACGCTTGCTCATGCGCGCCCGCCCTCCGAGCCGTCCGGCTCGGGATCGACGAGCTTGTCGGCGAGCTTGGCCCACCGGGGGTCGATGACCTCGTGACCGTGGTCCGGTTCGGCGTCGGCCAGACGGACCCCGCAGATCTGGCACAGACCCGCGCAGTCCGGTGCGCAGACCGGCGACAGCGGCAGCTCCGTAGCGATCGCGTCGATGATCGTCTGCTCGAGATCGATCTCCTCGTCGACGATCCGCTCCACGTCCTCGTCATCGGAGGTCTTGTCGGTCTCCGAGTCCGGATACGCGAACAGCTCGGTCAGATAGACGGACACCGAGTCGTCGAGTGCTTCGAGACACCGACCGCACTGCCCCTCGGTGGAACCGCTGACGGTTCCGGAGACCAGGACTCCCTCGGTGACCGACTCCAGACGCAGGTCCAGATGAACATCCGAGTCGGCGGGGATGCCGATCATCTCCGCCCCGATGCGGTCGGGCGTCACGACGGTGCGGTCGACTTCGACCATGGAACCGGCACGACGAGGCACGCTGCGTACGTCGATCACAAAGGGTTTGACACTCACGATCACGTATTTTACGCGAGTGGTAGAAGCCGTGCGTCAGCCCGCCATCTGCGCGGGCGCGACCTCCTCGTCGACCCCGTGCGGGTACTCGACGTAGTCGTGCATTCCCGCGCCGGTGCGCAGCTGCTGCCGCCCGCGGTTCACCGAGCGGAGCGTTCCGGTGAGGATGTCCTCGAAGTCGGCCAGCTTGTCGTCGACGTACACGTCGCACTCGCCGCGCAGTCGGTCCGACTCCGCATGCGCGGCGTCGACGATGCGCTCGGCCTCACTCTTGGCCGCCGCGACGGTCTCCGATTCGGAGACCAGGCGCTGCTGTTCGGCGATGCCGTCGGCCACCGACTTGTGGTAGCTGGCGTCGCCGGCCTCGACCACGCGTGCCGCCTCGGCGCGCGCGCGGCCCGTCACGGCCTCGAACTCGCGGTTGGCACTGGCCTCCAGACGCTGAGCCTCCTCGGCCGCGGCGTCGACGGCCTCCTGGGCGTGGACGCCCGCATCGGCGACGATGCGCTCGGCCCGGGCCTGAGCCTCGGCGAGAACGCGATCCGCCTCCGCCCTGGCATGGGCGACCATCGCCTCCGAATCGTTCTCGGCCCCGGTGATCAGCTTGTCGGAGGTCTCACGGGCGTTGGACACGAGGGTGTCGCGCTCGTCGAGCACGTCCTGGGCGTCGTCGAGTTCGGCGGGCAGGGCGTCACGCAGGTCGTCGAGCAGTTCCAGAACGTCCCCACGAGGAATGAGGCAGCCTGCGGTCATCGGGACGGTGCGCGCCTCTTCGACGAGAGCGACGAGTTCGTCCAGCGCTTCGAATACGCGGTACACGGTTACTCCGATCCGGCACAAGGCCTTGACATCATTGAGGCCATTGTGCCGAATGTTGCGCCTGTGACTGGCGAGGTTGTGTCGGCGTGTCGAAATCTTCGGTTGAGGTTTAGGGTCTACACCGATCGCACGCCGATGAGCTTGTCGCTCAACGCGGCGTGGACGTGCGACGACAGGTACGGCGTCACATCGCCGCCGAGTTTGGCGACCTCTTTGACCAGGGAGCTCGACACGTGGGCGAACTTCGGGTCGGTGAGCATGAACAGGGTCTCGGCGTCGGCGAGTTCGCGGTTCATCTGCGCCATCGGCGTCTCGTAGGCGAAGTCGGTCTCCGACCGCAGTCCCTTGACGATGGTCGGCAGATCGTCCTCGCGCACCAGATCGACCAGCAGGCCGCTCCAGCTCCGAACCTCGACGTTCGGCAGGTCGGCACAGTCACGGCGGATCAGCTCGATGCGCTCGTCGATGGAGAACATCCCCTGCTTGTTGGGGTTGACCACGACGGCGACCACCACGCGGTCGAAACGGGCCGCTGTCCGCTCGACGACGAATCGATGTCCGAGGGTGAAGGGATCGTACGAACCGGGGCATACCGCTGCACTCATGCGAAGGAATCTACCCGGCGCAGGAGCCGAACCATCGAGTCGCCGTACTTCTTATCGGCCACCGACTCCAGCCCCGGCGGCAGGTCGACGGCGGCGCCGCGCGTTCCACGTTCGAGAAGGACCCACGCACCGTCGGCGAGCGCGGGCATCAACAAGCGCAGCACGGCGGCGACGTCGTCGGACGACACGTCGTACGGGGGATCGATCAAGACGAGATCGAATGGACCGGCGACGGCCGCGAGAAACGACTCGACCGTGCGCTCGACCACGCGGACGCGGCGCTGGGCCTGACAGACGGCGATGTTCTCCCGCACCACTTTCGCCGCGCGACGGTCCGCCTCGACGAGAACAGCCGACTCCGCTCCCCGCGAGACCGCTTCGAGCCCGAGCGCACCGGTCCCCGCGTAGAGATCGGCGACCCGCATGTCCTCCAGATCGGCGCGCGAGCCGATCATGGAGAACACGGCCTCCCGCACGCGGTCCGACGTCGGACGCGTGGTGTCGGCGGGTACGGCGAGCCTGCGGCCCCGGAACTCTCCGGCGATGATCCTGGTCATATCGGTAGACCATCGTATCGTCGAATCATGCGTACGCGCGCCACCGCCTGGACTCCCGCCCCCGAGACCGTCGCCGACACCGACCCGGCCGGACGGGCCGTCGAGGCCGCCGCCGCCCTCGACGGTCGGCGCACCGTGGTGCTGACCGGGGCCGGGGTGTCGACGCCGTCGGGCATCCCGGACTACCGCAGCCCCGACGCGACGCCCAGGAACCCGATGACGATCGACCAGTTCCGCGGCTCCCCCGACTTCCGCCGCCACTACTGGGCCCGCAATCATCTCGGCTGGCGCCACATGGACGCGGCGACTCCCAACGCCGCCCACCTCGCGATCACCGATCTCCAGCACGCCGGAATCGTGACGGGCGTGATCACTCAGAACGTCGACATGCTCCACCTGAAGGCGGGCACTCGACCCGTGTTGGACCTGCACGGCTCGTACGGTCGCGTCGTCTGCCTCGACTGCGGCGTCCGGATCTCCCGGCATCGACTCGCCGAGCGACTCGAGGACGCCAATCCCGGATTCGCCGACCGCGTCCGGGGCGCGGGCGCCATCGAGGTGGCCCCGGACGCCGACGCCGTCCTGCACGACACCGCCGACTTCGTCATGGTCGACTGCGCATCCTGCGGCGGTGTCCTCAAACCCGACATCGTCTACTTCGGCGAGACGGTGCCCGCCGAGGTGACCGCACACGCGTACGAGATGGTCGACGACGCGGAGGCGATGCTCGTCGCCGGGTCATCGCTCACCGTGATGTCCGGGCTCCGCTTCGTACGCCGCGCGGCCGACGCCGGCAAGCCGGTGGTGATCGTCAACCGCGGCGGCACGCGCGGCGACCGCCTCGCAACAGTCAAAGTGGACCATCGTTGCGAAATAGTAATTCCGCTCATTCTCAATGAAACACGCACCGGAAACCCTCACTCGACCCTGGAATCGACGTTACTGTGATTTATCCCACATCCGGTGGATGAACTGCGCAAAGATCGGACATCACGCCGGTGTGTCGCCCACGCGGGTGACATCACGGTGGGGTCTCGTTAGCCTCGATCAAGTCATGAACCCGGAAACTGAAAACACGTTCGATCTGGACGACCACAACGGTGTCGCCTACCGGCGACCCCGGGCTACTGATGGCTTGAGGATGTGGGAGATCGCCCGCGATTCGCAGGTCCTCGATGTGAATTCGAGTTACGCCTACGTGCTGTGGGCGGCAGAGTTCACTGACACATCCATCATCGCCGAGGTCGACGGAAGGCCCGTCGGCTTCGTGACCGGGTATCGTCGGCCGCACGCCGACGACGCCCTCATGGTGTGGCAGGTGGCGGTCGACGCCGATCAGCGCGGCAAGGCGATCGCAGGCACGATGCTCTGCGAGCTGTTCAAACGCTGCGCTCCATCGGGGGTCACCGCGATCCACACCACGATCAGTCCCGACAACGCCGCTTCCCAGCGGCTGTTCGCCGGGGCGGCACGATCGCTCGGACTCGACTTCACACGCGAGTCCTTCTTCGAGGCCGAACTCTTCGGCGACTCGCACGAGCCGGAAGACCTGTACCGGCTCGAGCCGATGTCCATCCGATAGGACATCGACAACACCCAAGGGGAAAACTCCAAATGACGACGATGCACAACGCACTGGACGACGACACTTTCACCAAGCACGAATCACAAGTCCGCTCGTACTGCCGGGACTGGCCGGCACTGTTCGACACCGCCGTCGGGTCTCGTCTCACCGACGTGGACGGCAACACCTACCTCGACTTCTTCGCGGGCGCAGGCGCACTCAACTACGGGCACAACAACCCGATCCTCAAGCGCGCCGTGCTCGACTACATGGAGCGCGACGGAATCACCCACGGTCTCGACATGAACACCCGCGCCAAGGGCGAGTTCCTCGAGACGTTCGCCGAGAAGATCCTCGCTCCGCGAGGCCTCGACTACGTGATGCAGTTCCCCGGACCGACCGGCACCAACGCCGTCGAGTCCGCACTGAAGCTGGCCCGCAAGGTGACCGGTCGCGAGGCCATCGTGAACTTCACCAACGCCTTCCACGGCATGACGCTCGGATCGCTGTCGGTCACCGGCAACGCGATGAAGCGCGCCGGTGCGGGCATCCCGCTGGTCCACTCGACGCCGATGCCGTTCGACAACTACATGGGCGGCGCCACCGAGGACTTCGCGTGGTTCGAGCGCGTCCTCAACGACGAGGGGTCGGGCCTCAACAAGCCCGCCGCCGTCATCGTCGAGACCGTGCAGGGAGAGGGCGGCGTCAACGTCGCGCGCGCCGAATGGCTGCGCGGCCTGGCCGACCTCTGCAAGCGCCAGGACATGCTGCTCATCGTCGACGACGTGCAGATGGGCTGTGGCCGCACCGGCGACTTCTTCTCGTTCGAGGAGGCAGGCATCGTTCCGGACATCGTCACCCTGTCGAAGTCGATCGGCGGCTACGGCATGCCGATGGCGCTGGTCCTGATCAAGCCCGAGCTCGACGTGTGGGAGCCGGGCGAGCACAACGGCACGTTCCGCGGCAACAACCCCGCGTTCGTCGCCGCCAAGACGGCCATCGACACCTATTGGTCCGACGACAAGCTCGCCGTCTCGACCAAGGCCAAGGGCATCGCGATCTCCGAACACTTCGACGAGCTGTGCGCGAAGTTCGACGGCATCAAGCACCGCGGCCGCGGCATGGCCCAGGGACTCGTCTTCGACGATCCGGCCAAGGCGGGCGAGGTCTGCGCCGCGGCGTTCAAGCGCGGCCTGCTCGCGGAGACGTCCGGCCCGTCGGGCGAGGTCGTGAAGCTGCTGCCCGCCCTCACGATCACCGACGACGAGTTGACCGAGGGCCTGAACATCCTGTTCGCTTCTGTCGAGGAGGTCTTCGCATGATCGTCCGCACCACCGAAGAGATCACCGGCACCGACCGCGAAGTCGCCGACCCGTCGGGCAACTGGGTCTCCAAGCGGATCGTCCTCGGAGGCGACCGCGTCGGGTTCTCGTTCCACGAGACCACCATCAAGGCGGGATCGGTCAACGAGTTCCACTACGCGAACCACATCGAGGCCGTCTGGCTCGTCGAGGGCGAGGGTGAACTCCTCGACCGCGAGACCGGCATCACCTATCCGCTCGCCGCGGGGACGATGTACATGATGGACAAGTACGACCGCCACACGGTCACCGCGAAGACCCAGCTCCGCATGCTGTGCGTCTTCAACCCGCCCGTGGTCGGCACCGAGGTGCACGATGAGAACGGCATCTACCCGCTCGTGGAGGTCCCGCCGTTGGAGGATGCCGGACGGCATCGCGCGTAAGGGACCGCCGGTTCACTTTCCGGTCGATTGAGGGGAGTGCGCTCGACCCGAGGGTCGGGCGCACTCCCCTCTCTCCGGTCGTGGGAGGGATCGTCTACACCGGCACCAGATGGTCGGCGTGGATGAGCGGTCGTTGCAGATCCGCGGGCAGCTCATCGGTCGAGCGTCCGATCATTCGGGCGACGTCGTCGGCGTCGTAGCCGACCACTCCGCGGCCTCGGACCTCGCCGCGCAGATCGACGAGGTCGACCACGTCCCCGGTGGAGAAGTTGCCGTGCGCGGCGGTCACGCCCGCCGCGAGGAGCGAACGTCGTCGCAGGCAGACAGCCTGGACGGCACCGTCGTCGAGGACGAGGCGGCCGTGCGACTGGGCGGCGTGCCGAACCCAGAAACGTCGGGCCGACAGTCGCTCGGGACGTGCGGCGAACGCTGTGCCGACGGACGCGTCGCGCAGAGCCGCCGCGGCGTCCGACGCCGACGCCAACAGCACCGGCACCCCGGAGTCGGAGGCGAGCCGCGCCGCGGCGAGCTTCGAGGCCATGCCGCCGGTGCCGAGGGCCCCACCCGATCCGGCGATCACTCCGTCGAGGTCCTCCGGTCCGTCGACCTGCTCGATCAGACGTGCGGGTCGACCGTCCGGCCCCGGGCGTCGCGGATCGCCGGTGTAGAGACCGTCCACGTCCGAGAGCAGCACCAGCGCGTCGGCGCTGACGAGGTGCGCGACGAGGGCGGCCAGACGATCGTTGTCGCCGAAGCGGATCTCATTGGTGGCCACCGTGTCGTTCTCGTTCACCACGGCCACGGCGTGCAACGCACGCAGACGGTCGAGCGTCCGCTGCGCGTTGGCGTGATGCGCCCGGTCGGAGAAGTCGTCGGCGGTCAGGAGGACCTGGCCCACCACGCGCCGGTAACGTGCGAACGACGTCCCCCACGCATGAGCCAGGGCCAGCTGTCCGACGCTGGCGGCGGCCTGTTTGGTCGCGAGATCGGTCGGACGCTTCCGCAGGCCGAGGGGGGCGATTCCCGCCCCGATGGCTCCCGACGAGACGACGACGACGTCCGATCCGGCCTGCATCCGTGCTTCGAGGGCGTCGACGAGCGCGTCGAGCCTGTCCCGGTCGAGCCCGCTGGCCAGGTCGGTCAGCGCCGACGAGCCGATCTTGACGACGATGCTGCGGGCGCCCGCGATCCCGGCGCGCAGCTCACTCATCGTCGTCGGGGAGATCGCCGTCCCAGCCGAGCGAATCCTCCGACTCGGCGTCGGCGCGCTGCCGACGCATGGCGCGAGCGACCTTGCGTTCGGCCGCACCGACGCGATCGTTGCGTTCCATGCGGACGTCGGTTCCGCGGCCCGTGAGCGGCACGTGCTCACCCGTCGGCGTCGACGGCTCCCAGTCGAAGCAGACGTCGCCGATGGTGACCGAGGCGCCCGGCACCGCGCCGTTCTTGACCAGGGCGTCCTCCACACCGAGCCGGTTGAGTCGGTCCGCGAGGTAGCCGACGGCCTCGTCGTTGTCGAACTGCGTCTGTCGGATCCACCGCTCCGGGCGTGCGCCGCGCACGATGAAGCCGCCCTCCACCGCGGGATCGGGCACCACGGTGAACTCGTTCTGATCGACGGCCTTCGGACGGATCACGGTCCGGCGGGCGACCGGCTTCGCCTGGGTCGCGCGGTACTCGCGCACCATCTCGGCGAGCGCGAAGGTGAGTTCGGCCAGTCCCTTGTGAGCGACGGCGGAGATACGGAACACGGGCCAGCCGCGTTCGGCGATGTCGGCCTCGACGAGGTCGGCGAGTTCGTCGGCCTCCGGGATGTCGACCTTGTTCAGGACGACGATGCGAGGACGGTGGGCGAGGTCGCCGAGCGAGTGGTCCGCGTCCAGTGCCGGCTTGTACGCCGCGAGCTCCGCTTCGAGCGCGTCGATGTCGGAGATCGGGTCGCGGCCGGGTTCGAGCGTCGCACAGTCGACGACGTGTGCCAGCACCGCGCATCGCTCGAGGTGGCGCAGGAACTCCAGTCCGAGTCCCCGTCCTTCGGACGCACCCGGAATCAGTCCGGGCACGTCGGCGACGGTGAACACGTCCGATCCGGCGGTCACCACGCCGAGGTTCGGCGTCAGCGTGGTGAACGGGTAGTCGGCGATCTTCGGCTTCGCAGCCGAGAGCACGGACACCAGCGACGACTTGCCCGCCGACGGAAAGCCGACGAGACCGACGTCGGCGACGGATTTGAGTTCGAGGACCAGCTCGCGTTCCTCACCGGGCTCGCCGAGCAGCGCGAATCCCGGGGCGCGTCGGGCGCGCGAGGCGAGCGCCGCGTTGCCCAGCCCTCCGCGGCCGCCCTGCGCTGCGATGAACTCGGTGCCCTCCCCGACCATGTCGGCGACGATCTGTCCGCGCGAGTCGAGGACCACGGTGCCGTCGGGCACCGGAAGAACCAGTTCGTCACCGTTCGCACCGTTGCGGTTGCCGCCCTCACCGGGACGCCCGTTGGTGCCCCGCGCGTGCGGCCGGAAGTGGAAGTCGAGCAGCGTGTGCACCTGCGGGTCGACGACGAGGCGGACGTCGCCGCCGTGACCGCCGTTGCCGCCGTCCGGTCCGCCCAGCGGCTTGAACTTCTCCCGGTGGACCGACGAGCAGCCGTGCCCACCGTTACCGGCGACGACATCGATCTTGACGCGGTCGACGAAGCGTGACACGTGGCGTCTCCTTACATAACGACCGCAGAGGCCGGAGAGAGAATGAAGCAGGGCGGGTCGGGGTTCTCAGTGACCCTGACCCGCCCTGCTGCAGAGCTGAGTTGTTCGGCGTTCGACCGGGTCGTCAGACCTCGGACGGCTGCGGAACGATGTTGACCGTCTTGCGGCCGCGCTTGGTGCCGAACTCGACGGAGCCGGCCTGCAGAGCGAACAGGGTGTCGTCGCCGCCGCGACCGACGCCGACGCCCGGGTGGAACTTGGTGCCGCGCTGGCGGATCAGGATCTCACCGGCGCTGACGACCTGGCCACCGAAGCGCTTCACACCGAGGCGCTGGGCGTTGGAATCGCGACCGTTCCGAGTGCTTGATGCACCCTTCTTGCTTGACATGAATCAATCCTCCTGGGAAGAAAGGGAATTCGGTGCCGGGGGTGAGCCCGAGCAGGATTACTTGATACCGGTGACCTTGAGGACCGTCAGGTTCTGACGGTGACCCTGGCGCTTGTGGTAGCCGGTCTTGTTCTTGAACTTGTGGATGCGGATCTTCGGGCCCTTGACGTGCTCGAGGATCTCGGCGTCGACCGACTTCGCGGCCAGCTTGTCTGCATCGGTGGTCAGGTTCGCACCGTCGACGACCAGCGCGACAGGGAGCGACACGCTGCTGCCCTGCTCTGCGTCGATCTTCTCGACCTTCACAATGTCGCCCTCTGCGACCTTGTACTGCTTACCGCCGGTCTTGACGATCGCGTACGTTGCCATTCCCGCTGTCCTCTTAACTCGTCTCATCGGGCCGAACCCGCAGGCCAATCCTGCTCATCGGCGATTCTGTGGTGTACTGCAGCCTCGAGAATCCTCTCGAAGCAGCTTCCGCGCCTTGCGCGCACATCAGCGCGCGTCTGCGGAAGGCGACCTGTCAAGGCTACGGCACCGCAACCTATCAGGTCAAACTCATCGCGTAGTGTGTCACTGCTCCGACGGCGGAGGTCCCGCCGCCCGACGGCCGCTGCGCCGACGAGGTGTCCGGGTGGCCGCCACGACGGGCTCCGCCGTCTGCGCGGCGACGGTGGTCACCGGGTGGTCGGGCGTCACGGTGATCGGCTCGGGCGGCACCGCGGTGGGCGCCGACGTACGACGCACCGCCCGGCGACGCCGCGTGACGGTCGTGACCGGTGCGGCCTCGTCCGCGGTCACGGGTGCCGGTGCATCGGCCGACGCCGTACCCGTCTCCGTCGCCGTCGGTGCGGACTCGGCGGCGCCGTCGATCGGGCGTCCGTTACGACCGCCGTTCGAACGCGAACGCCTGCTTCCGCGGGAGCCGTCGGCGTTGTTCGAGCGAGTGTCCTGCGCCTGGCCCCCGTGTGTCGAGGTCTCCGGCTCCGCGGCGCGTTCGGCGTCGACCCGACCCCGATCTGCCGTATCGGCGTTCTCGGGCTCGGCCGCGCCGTCCTCGTCGTGGTGGGCCATCGCCTTGAACATCGGATGCTCGGCGGCGGGCTTGTGCTGTTGCGCCTTCGGCTGTTCCGGGGCGGTCGGCGACGGCGCGCCGTCGCCGCGACCGCCGCTCTTCTTCCGACGCGACCGTCGGCCGCCCGCGTCACCGCGGCCGGCGTCGTCGGAGGGACGCACCTCGACCGGGTTCGCGTGGACGATGACTCCTCGACCGGCGCACGCGGTACAGGTCGTGGAGAACGCCTCCAGCAGACCCGTGCCGAGCCGCTTACGCGTCATCTGGACCAGTCCGAGCGAGGTGACCTCCGACACCTGGTGGCGGGTCCGGTCGCGGGCGAGCGCCTCGGTGAGACGGCGCAGGACCAGATCGCGGTTGCTCTCGAGCACCATGTCGATGAAGTCGACGATGATCATGCCGCCGATGTCGCGCAGGCGCATCTGACGAACGATCTCCTCGGCCGCCTCCAGGTTGTTCCGGGTGACCGTCTCCTCGAGATTGCCGCCCGATCCGGTGAACTTGCCGGTGTTGACGTCGACGACCGTCATCGCCTCGGTGTGCTCGATGATCAGTGTGCCGCCCGAGGGCAGCCACACCTTGCGATCGAGCGCTTTGGCGAGTTGCTCGTCGATCCGGTGCACCACGAACGAGTCGGGCGAGTCGGCATGCGCCTTGGTGAACCGCTCGACGCGCTCGGACAGGTCCGGCGCCACGTCGCCGACATACCCGGAGACCAGCGACCACGCCTTGTCGCCTTCGACGACGAGCTTGGAGAAGTCCTCGTTGAACAGGTCCCGGACCACGCGGACCAGCAGGTCCGGCTCCTCGTAGAGGGCTCGGGGGCTGCCCGACGCCTTCTCCTGGTGCTCGGCGGCCGAGGCCTCGATGCTCTTCCACTGCGATTCGAGGCGCGCGACGTCGGCGGCCAGCTCGTCCTCGCTGACGCCCTCGGACGCCGTGCGGATGATGACACCGGCCTCGGACGGAACGACCTTCGCCAGGATCTGCTTGAGCCGCTTGCGCTCGGTGTCGGGCAGTTTTCGGCTGATCCCGGTGGACGAGCCGCCCGGCACGTAGACGAGATAGCGGCCGGCCAGCGAGATCTGCGTGGTGAGTCGCGCGCCCTTGTGCCCCACCGGGTCCTTGCTGACCTGGACGAGGACGTAGTCGCCCGGGGAGAGCGCCTGTTCGATCTTGCGCGAGCGGCCGTCGAGTCCGGCGGCCTCCCAGTTGACCTCGCCCGCGTACAGGACGCCGTTGCGTCCGCGACCGATGTCGACGAAGGCGGCCTCCATGCCCGGCAGCACGTTCTGCACACGACCGAGGTAGATGTTGCCGACCATCGACTGGCTGGTCTCGGTGGTGACGAAGTGCTCCACCAAGACGCCGTCTTCGAGGACGGCCACCTGCGTGTAGTCCTCGGTGGGCGCGGCGTGCGACTCGTGCGAGGCGACGGCGGCGTTCGCAGAGCGCTCGCGGACCACCATCACCCGCTCGACGGACTCCCGGCGGGCCAGGAACTCCGATTCGGTCAGGATCGGCGGACGACGACGCCCGGCGTCGCGTCCGTCACGACGACGCTGACGCTTGGCCTCCAGACGCGTCGACCCGGAGATGCCCTGGACCTCGTCGCGGACCCGCTTGGTGCGCGGCTCGCGCTCGTGCACGACGGTGTTCGGCGGATCGTCGGTGGTCGCGGCGTCGTCGGAGTCGCCGGTGCCACGGCGACGACGCCTGCGACGGCGACGCTTGCTGCTCGGCGCCTGATCGTCGGACGCGTCGTCGGCGTCCGAATCATCATCGGTCGAGTCGTCGTCGGTCGGCTGCTCGGTGTCGGTGCTCTCCGCGGACCGTCCGTCCTCGGACGGGCCGTCCGTCGACTCGGCGGCCTCGGCGTCGTCCTGCTCGCCGGCCTCCGGCTGGTCGCCGCGTCCGCGTCCGCGTCCGCGACGGCCGCGGCGACGGCGACGAGAGCGCGATTCGCCCGCGCCGTCGTCGGACTGGTCCGTCTGGTCGTCGGTCTGCTCGGAGTCCGCGGCGGGCGATGCGTCGGCGTCCGCGGTCGCCGACTCGGGTGCGGCCGTCTCGCTCTCGGCGGCCGGCACGACGTCGGTGGTCTCGACGGCGGGCCCGTCCGCCCGGACCTCGGTCGCCCCGTCGGTCTCGGTCGCCCCGTCGGTCTCGGTCGCCCCGTCGGCCTCGGTCGCGACCGTCGGTTCCTTGGCGTCGGACTTCTTCGACGATTTCTTGGAGTCGGCCTTCTTCGACGATTTCTTGGTGTCGGACTTCTTCGCGTCCGACTTCTTGCCGTCAGATCTCTTGCCGTCGCTCTTCTTGTCGTCGGTCTTCTTGTTCTCGGCGCCCTTGTTCTCGGAACTCTTGTTCTCGGCGCTCTTGTCCTGCCGCGCCGCGTCGTCGGCCTGCTCGGCGGCGGCTTTGTCGGCGGATCGCTTGGCGTCCGACTTCTTGCCGTCGCTCTTCTTCGCCGTCTCCTTCTTGGCATCGGACTTCTTGGCGTCGGCCTTCTTCTCCCCCGGCTCCGCCGCCAGGAACAGCGGCACCGCGGGCTCGGACGCCGCGGGCGGCGCCGTCGGCTCCACGACCTCGACGGCCGAGAACAGATTCGGTTCGGCGGTCGGCCGCACGTCCGCCGTCGACGCGTCCGCGGCCCGGGAGTCGGGCGTCGATTCGCCCGGCGTCGACTCCTCGGCGGCGGGCGCATCCGACTGCGCGGTGTCCTCGGGTGCGGCGACACCGAGGCGTCGCGCGACGAGCATGGCGTCGTCGCGCGAGATCGACGACTGCGCGGTGCGCGCCGTCACTCCGAGTTCTCCGAGGTGCCCGAGCACGTCCCGGCTGGTGGTTCCCACCAGGCGGGCGAGCGCGTGCACGCGGAGTCGGAGGGGAATGTCTTCCGCCGTGAGATGCGCCGTATCGGCGTTCACCGGCGACCCGTTATCGGTCACGTGGTCTCCTCGAGACCCCCGGGCGCGTCACACCGTGTGCTGGTACGACGCGGCCACGCGAGGGCCTTCCCAATGTGTGCCGGCCTGACGACCGGGTGTTGTGTGGTCTTCGCGTCTGCTTTCGACGCCTGGCTGTCGACGGTTCCCCGACGACCACCGCTCACCCGGACCCGGTGGGGTGCGACGGACGGCGGGCGGGTCGTCGAGAGCTCCGCCTGATCCGCATGTGTCAAAGTGTGACGCGTACGAACCTCTGCAAGTATCCCATACGGATCGGGCAAGACCCGCACGGCATGGAGAAATCCCCTCCGCGCGTCGCCGACTCCGCTGGTGCGCCGCGGACGAGTAGAGCCGTGCGACCGGGTCCCGGTCGCACGGCTCTACTGGTCTTCGGGTGTTCGTCAGGCGGTCAAGTTCGGGAACCAGAGGGCGATCTCGCGGGCGGCGGACTCCGGTGAGTCCGAGCCGTGGACCAGGTTGAACTGGGTCTCGAGGCCGAAGTCCCCGCGGATCGTGCCGGGCGTGGCCTTCTCGACCGGATCGGTTCCGCCGGCGAGCTGGCGAAACGCGGTGATGGCGCGCGGGCCCTCGACGACGGCGGCGACCACCTGACCGGAGGTGATGAACTCCAGCAGCGAACCGAAGAACGGCCGCTCGGCGTGTTCGGCGTAGTGCTCGGAGGCCACCTCGACGGAGACGGTCCGCAGTTCCAGAGCGGCCAGACGCAGGCCCTTGCGCTCGATGCGGGAGATCACTTCGCCGATGACACCGCGCTGCACACCGTCGGGCTTGATGAGTACGAGAGTCTGTTCAGTCACCAGCACACTGTAACGACCCGATGCCTCGGCCACACGTCAGCGGGGGCAGTATTCGGGCTCCACCGCGTAGAAACCGTACGTGAACAGGCCTCCGTCGCGGGGGCCGCCGACGATGATCTGCACACAGGCACCGCGCTGGGCGACGGCCGCGTCGAGCTGCCCGCCGAGCAGCTGCGCCATCATCTGGTTGTCGCTGTGGTGACCCACCGGCAGGTTCGCGATGACGTCCTCGGGGTGCCGATCGTGCATCCACTTGGTGGCGCTCGGTGTGGCGATGTAGCCGAAGGACCCCTCGGCGACCGGTTGCGGGACGCCGGGTTTGACGGCGTCGTCGAGCGTCGCCGACGGAGCACTGCGCGGGGGTGCGTCCGGCGTCGGGACCGCGGACTCGCTCGTATCGGCCTGCGCCGTCCCGGTGACCGCCGCCGACATCGCGACCGCACAGGCCATCGTCGCCAGGGCGATCCGCGTCGTGCCGCGTCGTACCCGATCGTGCCGCAATGCCATGCGCTCCACCCTTCTCCCTCGCCGAGCGGCGAGATCTCGAATGTCGAGTCTAGTCGACTCGATCCCCCGAACGAACGACACGCCAGTCGTGTCAGTTCATCTGCTGGCTCGGCAGCAGTCCTCGCTCGATCCGACGAGCGACGTCGCGTCGAATGTACGCGATGTACAGCCAGACGCAAAGGAAGATCACCCCGACCACGGCGATCGACCAGTGGAACAGACCGCCGATGATCAGCACGACCTGCAGGCCCAGGATGGTCGGCAACGCCCATGGACGCGCGCACATGCCGGACAGGAGGATGAACGCGAGTGTCAGGAGCCCAAGGAACAGGCCCGATCCCCAACCGAGACCGCCGCCGAGCTTCGCGACGATCGGCAGGGCCAGCAGCACGATGATGACTTCGAGGATCAGGGTGCCCGCCATGACGCCGCGGAATCCCTTCCAGGGGTCGGTCGCGGGCGGGTTGACTCGGCGTTCCGGGTTCTCGGTCATGACGGGTCCTTCCCGAACAATGTGCGGCCGGCGCCGGCCGTGACGACCGATCCGGTGATGATCACGCCCGCACCCGACACGGTGCCCGTCTCGCCGTCTTCGGCGAGGGCCACAGCGCGTTCGACGGCGTCGGGCAGGAACGGCACGGTCTCCACTCGTTCGTCCCCGAAGATCGAGCGGGCGACGTCGGCGAGGTCCTCGGTGTCGAGGGCTCGGGGCGAGCCGTTGTTGGTCAGCACCACCGTGTCGAGCACCGGCTCGAGTTCGGTCAGCAGACCGCGGGCGTCCTTGTCGCCGAGCACCCCGATCACGCCGATCAGGCGCCGGAAGTCGAATTCGGAGGTGACGGCGCGTGCCAGAGCCTGAGCGCCGTGCGGATTGTGCGCTGCGTCGATGAACACGCTCGGCGCGCTGCGCATGCGTTCGAGTCGTCCCGGCGTCGTCACGGCGGCGAACGCATCCCGCACCGTGTCGACGTCGAGTCGCCGGTCCACCCCGGCGCCGAAGAACGCCTCCACCGCGGCGAGTGCGAGCGCGGCGTTGGCCGCCTGGTGCGCCCCGTGCAACGGCAGGAAGATCTCGTCGTACACGCCGCCGAGTCCGCGGATGGACAGCAGTTGTCCCCCGACCGCGGTCGCCGAGGAGAGCACGGTGAACTCCGAGTCCTGACGGGCGACGATCGTGCCCGCCTCGACACTCGCCCGCAGAATCACGTCGCTGACCTCGGCCGCCTGCGGTGCGACCACGGTGATCGGGTCGGCGGGGACCAGTGCGTCGGCCGGCCCGGGTTTGATGATCCCGGCCTTCTCCCCGGCGATCTCGGCGAGCGTGTCGCCCAGGTAGTCGGCGTGATCCATGGCGATCGGCGTGATGACCGTGACCTGCGAGTCGACGACGTTGGTCGCGTCCCAGCGTCCGCCCATCCCGGTCTCGACCACGGCGACCTCGATCGGCGCCTCGGCGAAGGCGGCGTACGCCATCGCGGTGAGCACCTCGAACTTGCTCATCCGCGGACCGCCCTGGGCGGTCGACGAGTCGTCGACCATGGTGATGAACGGCTCGAGTTCGCGGTAGGTGTCGACGTACAGGCGCGGGCTGATCGGCGCGCCGTCGATCGCGATCCGCTCGGTCGCCAGCTGCAGATGCGGGCTGGTGATCCGGCCCGTCCTCCGGTGGAACGCCTGCAGCAGGGCGTCGATCATGCGGGTGACCGACGTCTTGCCGTTGGTGCCCGCGATCTGAATCGACGGATATGCGTGCTGCGGGTTCCCGAGGAGTTCGAGGAGCGCGGTGATCCGGGCCAGCGACGGCTCGATCTTGGTCTCAGGCCAGCGGGTGTCGAGTTCGGCTTCGACCGCCGTCAGTTCGGCGAGGTCGTCGGGCGACGGGGCGGACATCAGGCGCCCAACGCGTCGAGCTTGGCTCGCAGCCGAGCGACGTCGGCCTCGGCGAGGTCCCGGCGGGCCTTGATCTTGTCGACCACGGCGTCGGGCGCCTTCGACAGGAACTGCTCGTTGCCGAGTTTGGCGGTGGTGCCCGCCAGTTCCTTCTCCGCGGCGGCGAGGTCCTTGGCGGCGCGCTTGCGCTCGGCCTCGACGTCGACGGTGCCGGAGGTGTCGATGGCGACGGTCGCGGTGCCCGCCGACAGGCGGACCTCGACGGTCGCGGTCGCGGAGAAGCTCTCGTCCGCCGCCTCGAGGCGGGCCAGGGAGTCGAGTTGGCCGCGCAACGGTGCGAGGCCGAGCTCGTCGAGACCGTCGACGACGGCGGCCACCCGCTGTCCCGGTTTGAGTCCCTGATCGCTGCGGAAACGTCGCACCTCGGTGATCAGCTTCTGCAGGTCGTCGACGGCCCGAGCGGCGTCGGCGTCGGCCGCGTCGCCCGACGGGGTCGGCCACGGGGCGATCACCACGGACTCGCCGCCGGTGAGGGTCGTCCACAGGGTCTCGGTGACGAACGGCATGACCGGCGACAGGGCGCGCAACAGCTTGTCCAGGACCGTGCCGAGGACGAGTGCGGTGGTCGCGGCGCGGTCGCCTCCCTCGGCCACCTGAACCTTGGCGAGTTCCAGGTACCAGTCGCAGACCTCGTCCCAGGCGAAGTGGTACAGCGCCTCGCAGGCCTTGGAGAACTCGTAGGTCTCGAAGCCGGTGTCGACGTCCGCCAGGACCTCGTCGAGACGGCCGAGGATCCAGCGGTCGGAGATCGTCAACCGATCTGCGGCGGGGAGTTCGCCCAGCCGCGCGCCGTTCATGAGCGCGAACTTGGTGGCGTTGAACAGCTTGGTGGCGAAGTTGCGGGAGCTCTGCGCATGCGATTCGCCGACGGAGATGTCACTGCCCGGGTTGGCGCCGCGGGCCAGGGTGAAGCGGAGGGCGTCGGCGCCGAAGCGCTCCACCCAGTCGAGCGGGTCGATGCCGTTGCCCTTCGACTTGCTCATCTTGGAGCCGTGCTCGTCGCGGACCAGTCCGTGCAGGAACACGTCGGTGAAGGGGACCTTCGCCGACCGGTCGGCGAGGCCGGCCGTGTCGCTGGCGCCCACGTAGGTGCCGAACATCATCATGCGGGCGACCCAGAAGAACAGGATGTCGTAGCCGGTGACGAGCACCGACGTGGGATAGAACTTGTCGAGTTCGGCGGTCTTCTCGGGCCAGCCCATGGTCGAGAACGGCCACAGGCCCGAGGAGAACCACGTGTCGAGGACGTCGGGGTCCTGCTCCCAGCCCTGCGGCACGGTGTCGTCCGGACCGAAGCATTCGATCTGTCCGTCGGGTCCGTACCAGATCGGGATGCGGTGCCCCCACCACAGCTGGCGGGAGATGGTCCAGTCGTGCATGTCGTCGACCCAGGCGAACCACCGCGGTTCCTGGCTCGTCGGGTGGATCACGGTGTCGCCGCCGCGCACGGCGTCGCCCGCGGCCTTCGCCAGCTTCTCGACGCTGACCCACCACTGCATGGACAGTCGCGGTTCGATCGGCTCGCCTGCGCGCTCGGAGTGTCCGACGCTGTGCAGGTACGGGCGCACCTCCTTGACGATGCGTCCCTGCGCGGCCAGCGCCTCGCGGACGGCGACCCGGGCTTCGAAGCGGTCCATGCCGTCGAACTGCGTGCCGGTACCGGTGATGACCGCGGTCTGATCCATGATCGTGATCATCGGCAGGTCGTGACGCTGACCGATCGCGAAGTCGTTGGGATCGTGCGCGGGCGTGATCTTCACTGCGCCGGAACCGAATTCGGGATCGACGTAGTCGTCGGCGATCACCGGGATCTTGCGATCGAGGAACGGGTGGTCGAGTTCGGCGCCGATCAGGTCGGCGTAGCGGGCGTCGTCCGGGTGGACGGCGATGGCGGTGTCGCCGAGCATCGTCTCCATACGCGTCGTGGCGACGACGATGTGCGGCTGCGCGTCGTCGAGGGAGCCGTAGCGGAACGAGACCAGCTCGCCCTCGACGTCGTGGTACTTGACCTCGATGTCGGAGATCGCGGTCTGTTGGGCGGGCGACCAGTTGACCAGTCGCTCGGCGCGGTAGATCAGACCGTCGTCGTACATCTTCTTGAAGATGGTGTGGACGGCGCGCGAGAGACCGTCGTCCATGGTGAAGCGGTCGCGGCTCCAGTCGACGCCGTCGCCGAGGCGGCGCATCTGCCCCTGGATGGTGCCGCCGGATTCGGCCTTCCACTGCCAGACTCGCTCGATGAACTTCTCACGACCGAGTTCCTCACGGCTGGTGCCTTCGGCGGCGAGCTGCTTCTCGACGATGGTCTGCGTCGCGATCCCGGCGTGGTCCATACCGGGCAGCCACAGGACCTCGTAGCCCTGCATCCGCTTGCGGCGGGTCAGGGTGTCCATGAGGGTGTGGTCGAGGGCGTGACCCATGTGCAGGGATCCCGTCACGTTGGGCGGGGGCAGCACGATCGAGTAGCCGGGCTTGTCGCTCGTGGCGTCGGCACGGAAGTATCCGGCGTCCACCCAGCCCTGGTACAGGGCCGATTCGTGGTCGGACGGGTCCCAGGATTTGGGCAGGGCGTTACTCAGCTCGGGGTTGCTCACCCTTCAATCTTAGGAAACGCTCCCGACGCGCAGTCGGTGCAGGTCCTCGGGCGCGTCGACGTTGGTGAGCCAGTTCTCATCGGTGACGCTCACGCGTCGGGTGTCGAGCGCCTCGACGGCCGCCGTCATACGGAGTTCGCCGCCATCGACCAACGCCTGGAGAGTCTCGGCGACCCGGGTCCGGTACACACCGGCCATCGGGTGGTCCCGCTGTGCGTCGCGCGCGATCACGGCGTCGGCCTGCTCGGTGAGTCCGGCGAGCAGTTCCTCGATCAGACCCGTCCCGATGAGGGGCATGTCGGTGGCGCACACGAACGCGACGTCGGCCCCGGCGGCACCTGCGGCCGCGAGCGCCGCGGCGAGTCCGCCGAGCGGACCGCTCCCCTGCTTCTCGTCGGTGACCCACCGCAGATCCGACTCCCGCGACAGCTCTCGGTACGCCTGAGAGGTCTCCGGCGCGGCGACGAGCACCGGCGCACACCGCTGCTCGACGACGCCCGCGACCCGCGTCAGCATCGTCACCCCCTCGAACTCGAGCCCTGCCTTGTCCTGCCCCATGCGGCGCGAACGCCCGCCCGCGAGAATGATTCCAGCGACTGTGTCGTAGCTCATAGAGACCACCGTAACCGCGCAAGGACGCCCGCGGCGTCGGTTCGCGCACCTTGTCCGACAGTGAGCGCGAAGCTACGCCTCTGGCGTGAACACTCATCGCAACGTGCCTGTGGATAACGGGAGAGACAAATCTGACGTTCCGGTGTTCACTGCTCGCATGTGGCCTGAAGGAAGACACGGCGTCATCCGCCGATCGGATCTGATCGACACGGGAATGTCGGACGCCGAGATCAAGCGCCGCCTGCGGGACTGCACCCTCGCACAGATTGAGGCCGGAGCATACGTACTGGGCGATCGGCTGCCGAAGTACGATGTCCAGGACGCGAAGTACCGACTCCGAGCCCTCGCCGCCGCCGACACGCAGAGTCTTCCACTCAGCTACGATTCGGCAGCGGCTGTCCACGGTCTCGAATTGCTGTTCCCCGATCATGCCGTCGTTCACGTCTCGAAGCCGACGAGCAGCGGCGGACGCACGATGGCGAGTCGGCACATCCACACCGGCCTCCCCGACGACAGTGTCGTTGAAGTCGACGGCGTGCTCGTATCCGACCTCGTCTGCACCGCGGTCGACGTCGCAGCGGGCAAACCGTTTCCGAAGGCTCTCGCCGCTCTCGACAGTGCACTGCGTCTGGGCGCGTCGCGAGAAGCTCTCCAAAACGAGATCGACAAGCGACGACGCGCAGGAGTCGCCGTCGTCCGCATCGCCCTGCGCCATGCCGATCCACTCTCGGCGAATCCGGGCGAATCGTGGAGTCGCGCTCAGATGATCGAGGCCAAGTTGCCGTCCCCTGTGCTCCAGCGCCGATTCGACTTCGTCGATGGAACCATCGCGTACACGGACTATTGCTGGGGCGATTCGCTCGCCGCCGAGTTCGACGGGTTACGAAAATATTGGCGCGATCTCAAACCAGGACAGAACGTCGAGGACGCCGTCGTCGCCGAGAAGATCCGTGAGGATCGCCTTCGCGATCACGTCGGCGACGTCGCCCGATGGATCTACGACGACCTCCGCAGCGGCGCGATGATCCCGATGCTCCGGCGACGGATGTGTCGCGCCGGTATCGAGACTTGAATACGCCGAAGGCGTCGGTTCCCGCTCTCTGTCTGAGATGGAGCGGGAACCGACGCCTCGGGCGTGAGCCGACTGACGAACTTTACGCGGACTTCTCCGCGGGACCGTCGTCGTCCTTGCGGGGCACGACGGTGGGCAGGACGTTGTCGCGGACGGTCTCGCCGGTGACGACCACCTTGGCGACGTCGTCGCGGCTGGGGATGTCGTACATCACCGGGAGCAGGACCTCTTCCATGATCGCGCGGAGGCCGCGAGCTCCGGTGCCGCGGTGGATGGCCTGATCGGCGATGGCCTCCAGCGCGTCCTGGGTGAAGTCGAGCTCGACGTCGTCCATCTCGAACAGCTTGGTGTACTGCTTCACCAGTGCGTTCTTCGGCTCGGAGAGGATCGAGACGAGCGCCTCCTTGTCGAGGTTGCGCACCGACGCCACCATCGGCAGACGGCCGATGAACTCGGGGATCAGACCGAACTTGATCAGATCCTCGGGCATCACCTCGGCGAAGTAGTCGCTCAGGTCCGCCTGGTTCTTGCTCGGCACGTCGTTGCCGAAACCGATGCCGCGCTTGCCGATCCGGTCGGCCACCACCTTGTCGAGGCCGGCGAACGCACCGGCGACGATGAACAGGACGTTGGTCGTGTCGAGCTGGATGAACTCCTGATGCGGGTGTTTGCGTCCACCCTGCGGCGGCACCGACGCCTGAGTGCCCTCCAGGATCTTCAACAGAGCCTGTTGGACGCCCTCGCCGGACACGTCGCGCGTGATCGACGGGTTCTCACTCTTGCGAGCGATCTTGTCGACCTCGTCGATGTAGATGATCCCGGTCTCGGCACGCTTGACGTCGTAGTCGGCGGCCTGGATCAGCTTCAACAGGATGTTCTCGACGTCCTCGCCGACGTATCCGGCCTCGGTGAGGGCGGTGGCATCGGCGATCGCGAACGGAACGTTCAGCATCTTCGCGAGAGTCTGCGCGAGGTAGGTCTTACCGCAGCCCGTCGGGCCGAGCATCAGGATGTTCGACTTCGCCAGCTCGACCGGTTCACCGGTCGTCCGCTTGTCGGTCTTGCGCTCGCCCGCCTGGATCCGCTTGTAATGGTTGTAGACCGCCACGGCGAGCGTCCGCTTGGCCGTGTCCTGTCCGACGACGTAGTTGTCGAGGAAGTCACGGATCTCGGCGGGCTTGGGGAGTTCGTCGAGCTTCACGTCGCCGCTCGACTCGGCGAGCTCCTCTTCGATGATCTCATTGCACAGGTCGATGCACTCGTCGCAGATGTACACGCCCGGACCGGCGATGAGCTTCTTGACCTGCTTCTGGCTCTTTCCACAGAACGAGCACTTCAGGAGGTCGCCACCGTCTCCCATTCGTGCCATGGGTCGCACCTGCTTTCTAGGGCTTCGTGGGGATGATGCGCGTCACCGGCAACGGTACTCGCGCACAGCGAGATCGACGGGTCGAACGCGCACTACTTGCGCGCCGACTTCTTCCGATAGTCGAACACCTCGTCGATGATCCCGTACTCCTTGGCCTGGTCGGCGGTGAGGATGTTGTCGCGATCGGTGTCCTTGCGGATCTTCTCGGGGTCCTGGCCGGTGTGCGAGGCGAGGATCTCGTCGAGGCGCTTGCGGATGCGCTCGATCTCGGCGGCCTGGATCTCCAGGTCGGACACCTGGCCCTGGTATGCGCCGCCGGTCCGCGGCTGGTGGATCAGGACGGTCGCGTTCGGCAGCGCCGCCCGCTTGCCCGGAGTGCCGCCCGCCAGCAGAATGGCCGCCGCCGACGCCGCCTCGCCGAGGCACACGGTGACGACGTCGCAGTGCACGTACTGCATGGTGTCGTAGATGGCGAGCATGTCCGGGACGCTGCCGCCCGGCGAGTTGATGTACATGGTGATGTCACGGTCGGGGTCCTGGCTCTCCAGAACCAGGAGCTGCGCCATGACGTCGTTGGCGACGGTCTGGTCGATCGGCGTGCCGACGAACACGATGCGCTCCTCGAAGAGCTTCGCGTACGGGTCGTACTGGCGCTGACCGTTCGGGGTGTTCTCGATGAACGACGGAAGGATGTAGCGGGCCTGCATGCTCTTCAGTGCCAGCGCCGAGTCCGGGATGCCGGCGCGCACGTCGGCGGGAAGGGAGGAGTAGTTCATGGTGTCTCCGTAACCGGTGAGAGAGGTGGTCGGTGGGCGATCAGGCGTTCGGACGCGCGACGTTGGCCACGACGTGGTCGACGAAGCCGTACTCCTTGGCTTCGGTCGCGGTGAACCAGTTGTCGCGGTCGGCGTCCGCCTCGATCGTCTCGAGCGGCTGACCGGTGAACTCGGCGTTGAGGCGGTTCATCTCGCGCTTGGTGGCGGCGAACTGCTCGGCCTGGATGGCGATGTCGGCCGCGGTGCCGCCGATGCCCGCCGACGGCTGGTGCATCATGATGCGGGCGTGCGGCAGAGCGTGACGCTTGCCCTTGGCGCCCGCGGCGAGCAGGAACTGGCCCATCGAGGCCGCCATGCCCATCGCGTAGGTCGCGACGTCGCAGGGCGCCAGCTGCATGGTGTCGAAGATCGCCATACCCGCGGTGACGCTGCCGCCCGGCGAGTTGATGTAGAGGTTGATGTCCTTCTCCGCGTCCTCCGCGGCCAGCAGCAGGATCTGCGCGCAGAGGCGGTTGGCGATGTCGTCGTCAACCTGGGTGCCGAGGAAGATGATGCGCTCGCGGAGCAGTCGCTCGAAGACCGAATCAGTCAGGTTCAGGCCGGCGACGCCCGAGCTCATGGAGGGCGTGTAGAGATTGCTCACTGGTTGTCCCTATCTGTCGAAATGGTGGCCGTGCTCACGCGGGAGGTCGCGGCGTTGTCATCGAGATTAATCAATTCCGGGCCTCGGATTGTTCCGCCGACACCCCTAATTCGCTTACAGCGGAACCCCTTCGCCCGAAGCGAAACCGGTCCCGGAGAACACGACAGCCGGGACGTACTCGCCGTCCCGGCTGTCGAAAGGCCCGTGCGGGCGAGGAGATCACGCGTCGGCGTCGTCGCCTTCGGTCTCGTCCTCGTCGTCGCCGCCGAAGAACGCCTCGGTGTCGATGACCTCACCGTTGGTGTCGGTGACCGACACCTGACCGATGATGTCGGCGAGCGACTTGTTGCGGCGGACGTCCGCGTACAGGGCGCCGATCTGGTTGGCGCTCTGCAGCTGCTGGATGAACTCCTGCGGAGCGACGCCGTAGCGCTGGCTCTGCATGATGATCTGCTGGGTCAACTCGTTCTGGTCGACCTCGGTGCCGGCCTCGTCGGCGATGGCGTCGAGCAGCAGCTGCGTGCGGACCGACTTCTCGGCCTCCTCGCGGCTCTCGGCGTTCCACTCGTCGCGAGTCTTGCCCTGCGCCTCGAGGAACTTGTCGACCTGAGCGTCGTCGTGGCCCAGGGCATGGACCAGCTGGTGCTGGACGCCCTCGACCTCGGCGTCGACGACGGCCTCGGGAAGCGGAAACTCGACGGTGTCGAGCAGCTGAGCGAGGACCGCGTCGCGGATCGCGCCGGCCTGCTCGTACTTCTTGCCCTCGGCGACCCGGTCGCTCAGGCTCGCGCGCAACTCGTCCGCGGTGTCGAACTCGCTGGCGAGCTGGGCGAAGTCGTCGTCCACGGCGGGCAGCTCGCGCTCCTTGACCGACTGGACGGTGACGGTGACCTCGGCATCGGCGCCCGCGTGATCACCGGCGACGAGCTTGGTGGTGAAGGTGCTCTTCTCACCGTCGGACAGTCCCTGCAGCGCCTCGTCGAGTCCCTCGATGAGATTGCCGCTGCCGACCTCGTGGGAGAGACCCTCGGTGGTGGCGTCATCGACGACCTCGCCGTCGACCGAGGCCTCCAGGTCGATGGAGACGAAGTCGCCGTCCTGGGCGCCGCGCTCGACGCCGACCAGGGTGCCGA
The DNA here is from genome assembly GCF_014197435.1 of Gordonia humi. Lineage (NCBI taxonomy): Bacteria > Bacillati > Actinomycetota > Actinomycetes > Mycobacteriales > Gordoniaceae > Gordonia > Gordonia humi. The sequence goes on along the minus strand of NZ_JACIFP010000001.1, from coordinate 2,771,758 downwards.
AGCGGGCACGCAGGTTCTCGAGCTCTTCTTCGACGTCGGCGTCGGAGATCTCGATCGGATCGACCTCGACCGACAGGGTCGCGAAATCGGGGAGCTCGATCTCCGGACGGATGTCGACCTCGGCGGTGAACTTGACGGGCTCGCCGTAGACGAGCTCGGCGACGTCGATCTCCGGCTGGCTGATGGCCTTGACGTCGGCCTCGGCGACGGCCTGAGAGTACTTGTTCGGGAGGGCGTCGTTGACGACCTGCTCGAGAATCGACTGCCGACCGACGCGCGCCTCGATCAGCTTCGCGGGGGCCTTGCCCGGACGGAAGCCGGGGATGCGGATCTGCTGAGCGAGAGCCTTGTAGGCCTGGTCGAAGTCGCCGGAGAGTTCCTCGAACGGGACCTCGACATTCAGCTTGACTCGGGTCGGGCTCAGCTGCTCGACGATGCTCTTCACGGCGTAGATGCTCCTTAGGTCTTACGGACGACTCGTGATCGTCGGGATGACAGGATTCGAACCTGCGACCCTCCGCTCCCAAAGCGGATGCGCTACCAAGCTGCGCCACATCCCGTGGTCGGATCCGAAGGTCGGACACGGCCAAACGCACATAGTACGGGCCGACGGCCGTACGACACGAACCCGGCACCGATTTTGAACTTCCCGACGCGTCTGCTGTAGTGTTCTGCAAGCGCACAGCAGTGCGACGCGGGCGTAGCTCAATGGTAGAGCCCTAGTCTTCCAAACTAGCTACGCGGGTTCGATTCCCGTCGCCCGCTCATTCGAATCAGGGCCCGGTCTCCAGTGTGGAGACCGGGCCCTGATCGCTCTCGCGCCTACGCGCTCATGACCTCACTTGCAGGTGACGACGATCTCGAAGTCCTTCTCGAGCATGCCCGCGGTCGGATTCGCCATATCGGCTCCCGCGGCGGTTCCGGTGATGGTGTACTCGTCGCCGTCCACCTTCACCTCGGCCGACCCCACACCGGGGGCCACGGCCAGCGCGGAGCCGTCGTAGACGATGCCGAATGTGTCGACCTTCGGCGGGTTGCCGTCGCTCATGACCACACCGAGCGCTTCCTTCCCGTCCGCGGTCGCGGTGCTGCCGATGGTGATCTTGCCTGCCCGCTTCATGCAGCTCACCGAGTCGAGGTCGAGTCCGTCGAGGTCGGATCCGTCGACCTTCACCACAGTGCCGCCGCCCGAGGACGTGTCGGTCGTCGTCGAGGCCGACGAGGAGTCGGACGACGTGTTGTCCTTCGAGTCGTCGTCGCTGCTGCAGCCGACGAGCAACGCGCCCGCCGCGAGCACGGTCGCGGCCAGGCCGATTGTTCTTCTCATGAGCGTCCCCTTCACGGATTTGTCCCCCTTGTGAGGGACATGCGCAAAGAGCATCCCATCCCGATCACGACGCATGCGGGTTAACCGCCGGATCCACCCGGACCGCGTGGTAGAACACAGCGATGGTCACATCGATCGTCCGAACACATGACACGAGGAGCGCCGAGCCGTGGGCCTGATGCTGTGGTGGCGGACCAAGCGGATGAAAGACCCGGTCCTAGGCAAGTTCACGGTGGACGTGTGCCCCACTCCCGCGAGCGGCGGCGGCGACATTCCGTCGATCTCCTATTCGGCGCTTATTCTCGGAGTCGTGTCGGCGCCGGACGTTCCGCCGAAGAAGGTCAGACACCACTGCTCGGTTCCGGTGAAGAAGTATCCGAAAAGCGGTCAGAACCTCCCGGTGATCGTCGACCGCGCCGACCCGACCCGCCTCGCGATCAGGTGGGACGAGGTCTCGAAGCGACCGAAGCCGTTCGCCGACTACGCCTGAGCGCGCACCCGCCCGACGCCGAGCGTCCACATCACCACACCGACGACGAGCGCCCAGAACGCCGAACCGATGCCGACGACGGACACGCCCGACGCGGCCACGACGAAGGTCGCCGCCGCGGGGATGCGCCCGTCGGCATCACCCATGGCGCCCGCACAGGCGCCCGCGAACGCGCCGACCAGCGCGACCCCGGCGACGGCCTGCACGACCCCGTCCGGCGCGGCGACGATCACCGCGACCAGTCCCGCCGACCCCAGACCGAGCACCAGGTACGTCACACCCGCCGTGAATCCGGCGACCCAGCGTCGCCGATGGTCGGGGTCGGCCTCCGGTGCGGCGGCCAAGGCCGCACTGATCGCGGCGAGGTTGATCGCGTGCCCGCCGAACACCGCCGCGACGATCGAGCCGACGCCCGTCACCGTCAGGGCCGGCCGCCACGGCACCCGGTAGTCGTAGCCGGCCATCACCGCCACCCCCGGAATGTTCTGGGCCGCCATGGTCACCAGATAGAGGGGAATCGCGACACCGGTCAGCGCACTCACCGTGAGCGACGGCGCGGTGAAGGTCAACGTCGGCACCAGATCGCCGAGCGCCGGACCCGAACCGTCGCGCACGATCGCCACCACGATCACCACGAGCGCCGCCGCGAACGCCGCGGGTACCGCCCAGCGCGGCCGGACCTTCAACAGGACCAGCCAGACCACCAGGACCGGCGCCACGGCCACGGGATCGGCGACGAGTCCGCGCAGCGGCTCCACGCACAGCGGCAGCAGGACGCCCGCGAGCATCGCCTGCGCGACGGGCGTCGGAATACGCGCCACCAGGGCCGCCAGACTCGGCCACAGTCCGGTGACGACGAGGAGCACACCGCAACACACGAAGGCGCCGACCGCGGCGGCCCAGCCTCCGCCGACCGCACCGGTGGTCACCAGAAGAGCCGCACCGGGCGTCGACCACGCCGACGTGATCGGCATCCGGAACCGCCACGACAGGAGAACGGTCGCCGCCCCCATGGCCACGCTCACCGCCAGCAGTCCCGACGCGGCCTGACCGGCGTCGGCGCCCGCCGCGCGCAGCCCGGCCAGCACGACGGCGAACGACGACGTGAATCCCACCAGCGCACACACGATCCCGGCACCGATCGGCACGCCGATCGACACCCCCTGCCCTGTCGTCCCGTCAGCCATGCTGCGATCGTTCCATAAACAGAACGTTCTGTAAACGGAACGTTATGACGGATAGGATCATCGAGGTGAACGACAACGGCCCGGGCGATCGCCTGCGGGAACTGCGCGCCGCGCGCGCGCTCAGCCTGTCCGAACTCGCCCGGCGCGCCGGCGTCGGCAAGGCGACGCTGTCGGAGATCGAGAGCGGGCGCCGGAATCCGACGGTGGAGACCCTGTACGCCCTGTGTGCGCCGCTGGACGTGCCACTGACCGCCCTCCTCGGCGAGTCCCCCGGCGCACACGGCACCGCGGCGGGCGGAATGGTGACCGTCCTTCTCTCCACACGCCGACTCGAGCCGTCGACCGATCATCCGACCGGAGCGACCGTCGAGGTGTTCCGCCTCGAGTTCCCGCGCGGCGCCCACCACGTCTCCCCCGCGCACGGCAGCGACGTCCGCGAGCAGCTCGCGGTCGTCACCGGCATCGTGCGGGCCGGCCACGTGGGCGCCACGACGACGCTGCGTTCCGGTGACGTCCACACCTGGCGCAGCGACCGTCCGCACGAGTTCACCGCCGTCGACGGCGCCGCCGAGGCCGTCGTGGTCATCACCAGCCCACTTCCCCTCTGACCACACGAGCATCACATCGGACACTCCTGTGACCGGATTCACGGGCAAATGTCTCGTTAATCGGACGGCGGAAGCCGATCCCGCGGCGATTTCGGTTGGCGGAGAGACAACGGTTGTGTAACGATGATCAGCGAGCGTCCACGGGGGTGGCGTGTCGTTACGACGAAACGAAGGTAGAAACGACGTGTTCAAGAAGAAGAGTGCGAGCCGTGCGGCTCGCCTGACCGCTATCGCAGTGAGCGTGGCGGCCCTCGGCGCCGGCGTCCCCGCCGTCGCCTCTGCGACGCCTGTCACGGTCATCCCGGGCCTTCCGCCGGTCGAGGTCCCCGATCTCCCGACGCCTCCGAAGCTGCCCACCCCGACGACTCCGAAGTCGAAGGAGACGCCGAAGCCCAAGCCGAAGTCGACCACTCCGGCCAAGCCCGCGATCCCGGCGATGCCGAAGGTCCAGACCGAGACCGGCTACGTCGCCCTGGCCGATGACGCCACCCACCAGATCTACTGGTGGAAGGACGGCGAGTTCGTCAAGCAGATGCCGATCTCGATGGGCACCAACCAGCACCCGACGCCGAACGGCGTGTACCACACCATGGAGAAGTACCGCGACATGTACATGGACTCGTCCACGTACGGTGTGCCGGTCGACTCCCCGGAGGGTTACCGCACCTACGTCGAGTACGCGACCCGCATGTCGTGGGACGGCATCTTCATCCACGCCGCTCCCTGGTCGGTCGCCCAGCAGGGCGTCTCGAACGCCAGCCACGGCTGCATCAACGTGAGCACCGAGAACGGCAAGTGGGTGTTCGACAACGTCGGACGCGGCACCGCCATCGTGGTGCGCAACACCGTCGGCGGACAGTACGTCCCCGGCAGCTAGACTCCCGCGTCGCATCCACGCGACGTACGACCGGGCCCCTTCCGACGATCAGTCGGTAGGGGCCCGGTCTCGTCGGCGGGTCTGAGGGTTACGCCGCGAGTGCCAGTCGCGCGTGCTGCATCGTCGCCTCGACCTGCATCCACTGCGCCAGCATCTGGCAGCCGGTGATGTCCGGGTCGGTCAACGGCGCGTGGAGGTACGGCTCAGCGTCGTAGGAGACGTGGCGTCCGCCGATCGGATTCGGAAGCGTCCGGCCGCCGACGGCGATACGCGCGGGCAGGTATCCGCGGACCTCGCGGCAGGCGGCGCGCACTCGGTGGGCGTCACGCCTCCACTGCCGCGGCGTCACGGACGTCCGTTCGGCGTTCTGCATCCGCCTGCCGAGCACGGCGGCGCCCATGTCGGTGATCCACCGACGGAGGTGAAGGATCGACAGCGAGTCGGTCAGATCCGCGATGTCACGGACGAGCGAGTCGTCGGAGGCGTTGCAGATCACGTCGGCGGACGTGCCGACCCAGCACGCCGGGACGTCGCCGGGAACCGGCGCCCCCGGACCCGCGACGCCCCATCCGGTGCAGCCGTCGACGGCCCCCGGAGGCTGATGGGGATCGGCGACGAAGCCCACGGCCATCACCCGCGCCAGCAGATCCGTGGTCGCCGGATGGGCGAGGAACGTGCGGACGACGGCGGCCCCCTGCGAGTAGCCGATCATCATGATCGGACCGTCGACGGCGCGCACCGCCCGCGCGAGGGCGGCCACGCCGCAGGCGACGCTGTCGACGTAGGCCATGCCGTGTCGCCCCGCGGTGGGTCCGTAGCTCGCCGGGTACCCCACCCAGCGACTGCGGAAACGGTCGTCGAGGACGTCTGTGACGGCGGCGAGCATCCCGGTCACCTCGAGTCGGTGGTCCCCGGGACGCGATTCGCCCGTGCCGCCCACGGCCAGGACGGTGATCGGTGCGGTGGAATCGCTCATGGACTCCACTGTGCCCGCCGACTCTGACAGGACTCTCCTCGACTTGCTGAGGAGCCGCTGTGGATCGCCTACGACTGACAGCCGGGGCACCAGAACAGGTTTCGCCCCTCCATCTCACGCCACACGATCGTGGTGCCGCAGAGTCGGCACGGCTCCCCCGCCCGCCGATACACGTACGTGCGCGGACGGTCGACGGCGTAGGCGGGCGCACCGTGATCGTCCTCGGGACGGACCACGTGAATCAGTCCGCGCCGCATGCCGATCGGCATGAGATGCAACAGATCCGCCCAGATCGCGTCGAACTCGTCACGGGAGATCCGCGTTCCCGGACGGTACGGGTCGACGCCGACGCGGAACAGCACCTCGGCGCGGTAGATGTTGCCGATGCCGGCGATGACCTTCTGATCCATCAGCAGGGAGCCGATGGCGCGGCGGGAACGGGAGATCGCCCGCCAGGCCCTGTCCGGGTCGGCGTCGTCGCGCAGCGGGTCCGGTCCGAGCCGCCCGATGAGGGCGTCGAGATCGGCGGGCGAATACAGCTCGCACGCCGCCGGACCGCGTAGGTCGCTGCCGGTCTCGTCTCCCTCGATCCGCATCCGGACCTCGCCGGTCGGCGCGCCCATCGGCGTCGGCTCCTCGCTGAACGCGCCGTAGATGCCGAGGTGCACGTGCACCATCGGGCCGGCGTCGACCGGTCCGACGTTCTGCTCGGTATAGCGGTGGATCAGGTGCTTGCCCCACGCCTCGGCACGACGGAACACCAACCCGTCGAGGTCGGCCGCCTCGCGGGCGAACCTTCCCTGCGGGCTGGTGACGCGGACTCGCTGTCCACCGAAGAATCGTTGCTGTCGCCGCGCGAGACGGTGCAGCGCATGGCCTTCCGGCACCGCCTACCCGATCGGAATCAGCGCGGCGGCTCAGGCAGCTCCGGCGCGACACCGGTGGTCTCGTACTCGGCGAGGATGTCGATGCGACGCTGATGACGCGCCTCATCGGACCATTCGGCTCCGATGAACGCGTCGACGATGGCCAACGCCTCCTCGGTGGAGTGCATGCGTCCCCCGATGCCGATCAGCTGGGCGTTGTTGTGCTGGCGGGCGAGCTGCGCGGTCTCGACGCTCCACGCGAGGGCGCAGCGGGCACCCGTGACCTTGTTCGCCGCGATCTGCTCACCGTTGCCGCTGCCACCGAGGACGAAGCCGAGGCTGCCCGGATCGGCGACGACGCGTTCGGCGGCCGCGATGCAGAACGCCGGGTAGTCATCGACGGCGTCGTACTCGTGTGCGCCGCAGTCGACCACCTCGTGGCCCGCGGACGTCAGATGATCGGCGATCTGGTTCTTCAGTTCGAATCCAGCGTGGTCGGCCCCGAGGTAAATGCGCATGGGGTCACTATAGTTTCAAGGCGTGGACCCCGCTGAATCGATACCCCACCATCGCCTTCCCGGCGCGCCGATCCCGTCGGTGCCCGGTGTCGACGACTCGGTCCTGCCCGTCGAGCCCCGGCCGATCGGGGCGACGTCAGTCTGGCAGCCGCCCGCCGCGTACGCCGGTCGCCCGCGACGACATCCGTGGGAGATCCCGGTCCTGGTGATCGCGGTTCTCGCCGCACTCGGCGCGTACGCCGCGGTGATCACGTTCGTCGCCCTCGGCGCCATCAGCGAGTTCCTGCTGATCCCGCTGGCTCTGCCGATCCTGGTGTTCCTCGGGCGCGGCGTCGGCTACGCGAGCATCCGGGCCAACGCGGTCCAGATCACGCCGACACAGTTCCCCGACGCGTTCCGCATCGTCGTCGAGGCGTCGGCGCGCTACGGCATGGAGTTCGTGCCGGACGCCTACGTGATGAACGGGAACGGGCAGCTCAACGCGTTCGCGTCGGGCCACGGATTCCGCCGGTACGTGGTGGTCTACTCGGACCTGTTCGAGGTCGGCGGCGCCGCGCGCAGCCCGGAGGCGTTGGAGTTCGTGATCGGCCACGAGATCGGGCATATCGCGGCCGGACACACCTCGTACTGGCGCCAACTGCTGAGCAGTCTGATCATGAGCCTGCCGATCTTCGGTTCGCTGCTCTCACGCGCCCAGGAGTACACGGCCGACAACTACGGCTACTACTCGCGGCCGGACGGCGCCGCACCGATGATCGGCGCGCTCTCCTCGGGCAAGTACCTGCTGAGCGCCGTCGACTTCGACCAGTTCGCCGACCGCGCCGTCCACGAACGCGGATTCTTCATCTGGGTCGTGAACCTGCTCGCATCGCACCCGATCCTGACCTGGCGGGCCGCCGCCCTCCGCGACCGCACGCGCAGCGGCGCGATCCTGTTCCGGCCCCGATGGTTCGTCCGGGGCACCGGCAGCGGCAACGTCGCCGCCGTGCCCGCACCGCATCCACCGGCCTCGGTGGCCGCCGGATCACTCCCCAACGGGCTGTCGGAGACGGGCACCTACTGAGACCGGCCCGGGCGCGGGACCCGGACCGGTCGTGCGGGAGTGCTCAGTCGAAGACCGGGTCCTCGTCGCGGGTGCGCTTGAGCTCGAAGAAGTGCGGGTAGGACGCCAGGGCGACGACGCCGTCCCACACCTTGCCCGCGTCCTCACCGCGCGGGATCCGCGAGAGCACCGGGCCGAAGAACGCGACGCCGTTGACGTGAATGGTCGGCGTCCCGACGTCGTCGCCGACCTTGTCCATGCCCTCGTGGTGGCTGGTGCGGATCGTGGCGTCGAACTCGTCGGACTCGGCGGCCTTCGCCAGGTCGGCCTCCAGGCCGGCCGCGGCCAGCGAGTTGACGACGACCGACGGGACGTCCTTGTTGCCGTTGTCGTGGAGCTCGGTGCCCATGGCGGTGTACAGCGGGGCGAGGATCTCGTCGCCGTGGCGGGCCTGAGCGGCGGCGAGGACGCGGACCGGACCCCACACGTTCTTGAGCATCTCGCGGTACGAGTCGGGAATGTCCTTGCCCTCGTTGAGAACCGCCAGGCTCATGATGTGGAAGTGGACGTCCAGGGTGCGCACCTGGGCCGCCTCGAGGATCCACCGCGATGTGATCCAGCACCACGGGCAGAAGGGGTCGAACCAGAAGTCAACGCGATCGTTTTCAGCCATGTGCCGATTCAACCACCGTTCGCCGCGCCGCATTCCCCGCCGTCAGTACGATGGGCCGCGTGAGCGCACCGAATCTGACACGTGACCAGGCGCAGCAGCGCGCAGCACTTCTCGAGGTCGACGCGTACGTCGTCGACCTCGATCTGACCGACGGTGCGGGTGCACCGGGCGAGGAACGGTTCGCCTCGACGACGACCGTCACCTTCTCCGCGACGGCGGGCGCGTCGACCTTCATCGATCTGATCGCCCCGCGCATCGTCTCGGCGACGCTCAACGGCGCCCCGCTCGACGTGACCGGGTACGACGAGTCGGTGGGACTGCCCCTGCCCGATCTCGCGGCGCAGAACACGCTGACCGTCGTCGCCGAGTGCGCGTACTCGAACACCGGCGAGGGTCTCCACCGTTTCGTCGACCCGGCCGACGGCGCCGTCTACCTGTACTCGCAGTTCGAGACCGCGGACGCCAAGCGCATGTTCGCCTGCTTCGACCAGCCCGACCTCAAGGCGACGTTCACGACGACGGTGACCGCGCCGGCCGACTGGCGGGTCATCACGAACGGAGCCCCGGTCGGCGAGCCGGAGTCGATCGACTCTGGTGCCGTGGTGCACCGGTACGCGACCACCGAACTGATGAGCACCTACCTCGTCGCCCTGATCGCCGGACCGTATGCGACGTGGACCGACGAGTACACCGACGAGCACGGCACGATCCCGCTCGGCCTGTACTGCCGCGCGTCGCTGGCCGAGTTCATGGACGCCGAGCGCCTGTTCACCGAGACCAAGCAGGGTTTCGGCTTCTACCACCGCGTGTTCGGCGTCCCGTACGCGTTCGGCAAGTACGACCAGCTGTTCGTCCCGGAGTTCAACGCGGGCGCCATGGAGAACGCGGGCGCGGTCACGTTCTTGGAGGACTACGTCTTCCGGTCACGGGTCACGCGCTATCTGTACGAGCGTCGCGCCGAGACCATCCTGCACGAGATGGCGCATATGTGGTTCGGCGATCTGGTGACCATGACCTGGTGGGACGACCTGTGGCTCAACGAGTCGTTCGCGACCTTCGCCTCGGTCCTCTCACAGGTGGAGGCCACCGAGTACACCAACGCCTGGACGACCTTCGCCAATGTCGAGAAGTCGTGGGCCTACCGCCAGGACCAGCTGCCCTCCACCCACCCGATCGCCGCCGACATCCCCGATCTGGCCGCGGTGGAGGTCAACTTCGACGGCATCACGTACGCCAAGGGCGCATCGGTCCTCAAACAGCTCGTCGCCTACGTCGGTCTCGAGCCCTTCCTGGCCGGGCTGCGGGACTACTTCGCCGCGCACCGCTTCGGCAACGCCACATTCGACGATCTGCTCGGCGCACTGGAGCGCTCCTCGGGTCGCGATCTGTCGGACTGGGGCGCCCAGTGGCTCAAGACCACGGGCATCAACGTGCTGCGGCCCGAGTTCAGCACCGACGACTCCGGTGTCATCACCTCGTTCGCCGTCGTCCAGGAGGGCGCCGCGCCCGGGGCGGGCGAGACCCGCGTGCACCGGATGAAGATCGGCGTCTACGCCGACTCCCCCACCGGCCGACTCGCCCGCGCCGAATCCGTCGAGCTCGACGTCGACGGCCCGCGCACCGAGGTGCCCGAGCTCATCGGGAAGCACCGGGGCGAGCTGATCCTGCTCAACGACGACGACCTCACCTACGCCTCGATCCGCCTCGACCCCGCGTCACTCGCGACGGCGACCGCGCGGATCGGCGACATCGAGGACTCGATGCCCCGCACTCTGGTGTGGTCGGCCGCCTGGGAGATGACCCGCCAGGCGGAGATGACCGCGCGCGACTTCGTCGAGCTGGTCTCTCGCGGTATCGCCGCCGAGACCGAGGTCGGCGTGGTTCAGCGCGTCCTGATGCAGGCCACCACCGCGCTGGAGTCGTACGCCGAACCGACGTGGGCCGCCGCGACCGGGTGGCCTCGGTTCGCCGACCGGCTTCTGGAACTGGCCCGCGAGGCCGAGGCAGGATCAGACCACCAGCTCGCGTTCGTCAACACGCTGCTGGCCGGTGTCACCACCGATGCACAGCAGTCGGTGCTGCGGAGTCTGCTCGACGGCGACGCGCCCGAGTCGCACGGGCTGACCGGTCTGGTGGTCGACGACGAGCTCCGCTGGCGTCTGGTGAAGGCGTTGGCCACGCACGGCAGCATCGACGACGCGGTGATCGTCGCGGAGTCCGCGCGCGACAACACCGCGGCAGGCGTCCGTCACGCGGCCGCCGCCCGCGCAGCGTTCCCCACCGCCGAGGCGAAGGAGACGTCGTGGACGGCCGCGTTCGACGACGACGCGATCGCGAACGTGACGGTCCGCGCCATCGTCGAGGGGCTGACCCGACCCGGTCAGGGCGCGATCCTGCGGCCCTACACCGGTCGCTACTTCGACTCCGTCGTCGACCTCTGGGCGCGGCGGACCAGCGAAGTGGCGCAGACCGTCGTGATCGGCCTCTACCCCGCGTGGGATCTGTCCGATGAGGCGATCGCCGCGGCGGACTCGCTCCTGGCGACCGACGTCCCGGCCGCGCTGCGTCGCCTGATCCTCGAGGGTCGCGACTCCGCACAGCGTGCGATGCGGGCGCGGGCGTTCGACGCGGCGTCGAGCTGATCTGACGAAGCGGTCGTTCGGGACCTCGAGGCTCCGATGACGCAGAACAGCCCCCGACCATTCGGCCGGGGGCTGTTCTGCTGAACGAGAGGACCTTACGGGCGCGAGACCGCGGTCGCCATCACCCGCAACGCGGAGACGAGACCGTCGACGAGCCTGCCCTGCTTGAACGCCGACAGTGCGGCGGACACGCCCAGCTCGGCGACCCGGTCGTTGAGGCGACCGGCGACGTCCTTGCCGGACACGACGACGACGTCGCGCGTGTTCGGCGAGACGGCGAGCACGGCGCCGTTGTACGGCTCCGGGGCCTGCTCGAGAGCGGCGCGGGCGCCGGCGACGGCATCGGAGCCGAGGTCGCCGATGAAGACCGAGAAGCGGATCTCGGCGACGTCGCTGGTCTCCTTCAGCGTGTCGTCGAGGAGGATCAGCTCGTCACGAGCGAACGGCGGTGTACCGAAACCGGTGCCCGGCCACAGAGCGGACGACACGCGACCGCTCGGAGTGACGGCGGAACCCATCGGCAGCGACGCCGGATCGACATGGGCGATGTCACCACTTGCCACTTGCGGACGCTCCTTCGGTGTCGCCCGGCTCGGTGTGACGAGCGAGGGTCATCGGCTGAATGTCGGTCGCCGTGAACAGGGCGGGGCCGCGGTCCCACCGCTGGTCGAGCGTGTATTCCTTGGGCTGAGGGCGCTTGACGCCCCATGAGAACGCCATCGAGACGACGCACAGCAGCACTGCGATTCCGCACAGTACGACAACTGTCATTCCGACGGGGACAAGAAGACTGTCCACACCCCATCCTTTCGACTAGTGCCTGGAGGTCAGCGCACACGACCTGCCGTGTGCAGATCACTGTCGACCAATTTATCGCACCGGGACGGCGGTGTCCCCATAGGCCCTACACAGCGTCGTAGATCGACCCGCTCCGCCCGCGGCGGGCGGCCGCCGTCGTGGACAATGGTGTGCGTGAGCACTTTCTACGACGAAGTCGGCGGACACGACACCTTCACCAAGATCACCGCGCGGTTCTACGAGGAGGTCGCGGACGACGAGATCCTGCGCCCCTTGTACCCCGAGGAGGACCTCGGCCCGGCCGAGCGTCGTATGCGGATGTTCCTCGAACAGTACTGGGGCGGCCCGCACACCTATTCGGACGAGCGCGGGCACCCTCGTCTCCGCATGCGTCACATGCCGTATCGCATCGGTCTCCTCGAGCGCGACGCGTGGTTGCGATGCATGCGGATCGCGATCGGTTCGATCGGCGACGATGTGCTCGACGCCGATCATCGTCGAAAGCTTCTGGAGTACATGGAGATGGCCGCGGACTCGATGATCAACAGTCCGGGCTGACAAATATGGAAGAATCGCGACCGTGAGCGAACAGTACGTGACCGATGCCGCAGACAACGATGACGCATGGTGGCGCGACGCCGTCGTCTACCAGGTGTATCCGCGGTCGTTCTCGGACTGCACCGGCGACGGTGTCGGCGACCTCGCCGGCGTGATCGACAAGCTCGGCTACCTGGAACTCCTCGGAGTCGACGCGATCTGGCTGTCGCCGATCATGCGCTCGCCCATGGCCGATCACGGATACGACGTCTCCGATCCGCGCGATGTGGACCCGGTGTTCGGCGACCTCGCCGATTTCGACCGACTCGTCGCGGAGGCTCACGACCGCGACATCAAGGTCACGATGGACCTGGTCCCCAATCACACGAGCGATCAGCATCCGTGGTTCGCGCAGGCGCTGGTCGCCGCCCCGGGCAGCCCCGAACGCGCCCGCTACTACTTCCGCGACGGTCGCGGCGACGACGGCTCACTGCCGCCGAACAACTGGACCAGTGTGTTCGGCGGACCCGCGTGGAGTCGCGTCGTCGACGCCGACGGCACCCCCGAGCAGTGGTATCTGCATCTGTTCGCACCGGAACAGCCCGATCTGAACTTCGACAACCCCGAGGTCCTCGACGATCTGCGCACCACCATGCGCTTCTGGCTCGATCGCGGTATCGACGGGTTCCGCATCGACGTCTCCCACGGCATGGCCAAACCCGCGGGCCTGCCCGACATGGATCGTCCCGGAGAGGTCCTCAGGCACACCGATGACGATCCCCGGTTCAACGACGACGGCGTGCACGAGATCCATCGCGCGATCCGCGCCGTGATGGACGAGTACCCGGGCACGGCCAATGTCGGCGAGGTATGGGTGTCCTCGAACGAGCAGTTCGCCCGCTACGTGCGACCGGACGAACTGCACCTGGGTTTCAACTTCCGGTTGGCCACCGCCGATTTCGACGCCGCCGACGTCCGGGCCGCGATCACCGAGTCGCTGGCCGCGACGTCGTCGGTCGGCGCGGTCCCCACGTGGACCCTGTCGAACCACGACGTGCCGCGCGAAGTGACCCGGTACGCACCCGACGCCGCCTCGCTCGCCGTCGGCGCGATGCGCGCCCGGGCGATGGCGCTGGTCGAACTCGCCCTGCCCGGCACCGTCTTCGTCTACAACGGCGCCGAGCTCGGACTCCCCGACGGAGACGTGCCCGACGAGGCCCGCGTCGATCCGGTGTGGGAGTACTCCGGCCACACCGATCGTGGACGCGACGACTGCCGGGTGCCGATCCCGTGGGAGGGCACCGAACCGCCGTTCGGGTTCAGCACCAACCCGAACACGTGGCTGCCGATCCCGGCGAGCTGGGCGGGACTGACCGTCGAAGCGCAGTTGGAGGACATCTTCTCCACCTTGTCGCTGTACCGGCAGGCACTGGAGCTGCGCTATGCGCGCCCGGAGTTCTCCGGCGACACCGTCGACTGGTACGGCGCCCCCGACGGCTGCCTGGCGTTCCGTCGCCCCGGCGGCCTGATCTGTGCCCTCAACGCCTCGCCCGCGCCGATCCCGCTGCCGCCCGGCCAGGTGCTTCTGGTCAGCACCCCGCTCGAAGAGGGTCTGCTGCCTCCGAACACCGCGGCCTGGCTGGTGCCCGTTCCGGGCGCGTAGGCCGCGGACACGCCCGTCCCGGCGGCGTACACCGGTCGGGCCGAGTCGAGACCGGCACAACCGACCGACCGGGCTAGGTCAGCACGTTCAGGACGCTTCGTCGCTGGTAGACCGAGCCGAAGCGCGCGTCCAGGCGCAGCCAGGCGGCGGACGCTCGGATGCGGACGGGCTCATCGGGACTGATGTTCTCCAGCGGGGAGTCGACCGTGACCTCACGGCCGTTCGCATCGCGGACGAAGCCCATCGACGTCAACGCGAACACGGCGCGCATGGTGACGTCGACGTCGTCACCGCCGCCCGCGACCGACAGCACCTTCTGATCCAGCAACGACGACGCCATGCCGAGCGCACCCGACTCGTCGCGGGCCACGTCCGCCCCACGGCGCGCCAGGCCGACCACTTCGCGGGCCGGGACATCGTCGACGTGCACGAATCCCTTGTTTCCCGGCAGCGCACCGTGCCAGGCGACCGTCGGCATCGTGCCGATCTCGATCAGGTCGTCGCCCGCCTGAACCGAGGCGGCCATGACGGCGGCGTCGGCGACGACGTCGTTCGGGGTGACCGATCCGAACACCGACCGGGTGGCCAGCACGTCGAATCCGGTGCGGACCCACAGTCCGACGCGAGCGTCGTCGCGTTCGTGCAGTCGGAGCACGCCGGCCTCGTCGGCGCGGCGGGCTCGGACCAGGAAGGCGGCGATGTCGGCACGGTCGGAGTCGCGGTACGGTCGCACTCCGCGCGCGTCGTCGCTCACGAGCGGACGAATCCGGTCAGGTACGCCTTCTCCTCCGGAGTCATCCGGCGGGGCCGCTGCGTGTCGATGTCGAAGGACACGAGTTGGGTGCTTGCGACCACGGCCGGTTTGGATCCGGGTTCGGCGCCGTGCGGACGCACCTCGTAGCCCACGGTGAAGTCGACGGCTCGCAGCTTCTGCACCCACATGGTCACTTCGATCGGCGACTCGTCGTGCTTGATCTGTCCCTGATACTTCACGTGCAGGTCGGCCACGAGGCAGCCCTGGCGCATCGCGACCGTCGGCTTGTCGTCGTAGAACAGCCACGGTATCCGCGCCTCTTCGAGCAGAGTCACCATTCGCGCATGGTTGATGTGCTGGAAGACGTCCATATCCGACCAGCGGACCGGTACCGACACGACGTAGCCGTCGTCGGTGCGGTGACCGCCGTCGTCGAACAACCGTCGCTCCCCCGATGCCGGGTGATCCTGATCCGTCACGCGCGCAGCTCCTTTCGCCTACCCGATCACACTACGCAACGAGCGCACCGCCACCGACAGGGTGGCGATGTCCCAGCGACCGAGTGCGGTCAGCTCGTCGATGCTCGCACCGGACCGCTGGAGGAGGGCGCTGCGTCCGGCCGACCAGTCGGCGATCTTCTCCCGCGGCGTCTCCTCCGGTTCGCTCATCGCCAGGATGGAGCCGGTCAGTCCGCGGAGCACGGCCAGGAGGTCGTCGTGGAGCGCGACACGGGCCAGGAGGTTCCACCGGTCGCCGTGCGGCAGCTCGTCGACGGCGGCGATCAGCCGGTCGATGCCGAAGTGGTCGAGCACCGCGAACAGCAGTTCGCCGACCTCGTCGGGTTCGCGGTCGGCGATGTCGGCGAGGTCGTGAACGTCGAGCAGGTGCACGCGCCGAGTGATCTGCGCGACGGTGCGCGCGAGATCGCCGTCGCACCCGGCGTCGACGTACGCCGCGTGCTCGGCCTCGATCGCATCGGCCCCGCTCGGTCGCAACCACGGGGCGAGATCGGGTGCGAACCGGGTGATGTCGGCGTAGCGGGTGGTCTCGGCCGCGATCGCCAGCGGCTGGGGGCGGTGAGCGAGGAGCCACCGGGACGCGGTGGCCAACAGTCCGCGGACGCGGCGGGTCATGTGGTCGCCGACCGCCGCGGGGATCGGTTGCGCGCGGATCGCGTCGACGAGGGCGGTGAGGCCGAACACGCCGTCGGCGACGACGAATGCGCGCGCGGCCGCCTCGGTGTCGGCGCCGGTCGTCTCCCGAGTCGAGAGCAGTCCGGTGATGCCGCCGTCGTCGACGATCTGATTCACCAGGCACGTGGTGACGATCTCCCGGTGCAGGCGGTGGGCCGCGATGCCGTCGGCGAATCTGTCGCGCACCGCGGCCGGGAAGTACTCGGTGGCGAGCGGGGCGAGCAGCGGACTGTCGGGCAGGGTCGTCGCGAGCAGCCGACCCTTGGTCTGCAGTTTCACATGCGCCATCACCGTCGCCAGTTCCGGGCTGGTCAGGCCGCGGGCCGATTCGCTCGCACGCCGGGCGAGCAGTCGGCTCGGGCTCGGCAGCGCTTCGAGGGCCAGGTCGACACCGTCGAGGGCCAGATCGGCGAGCAGTCGCGCATGGAGTTCGGCGTCGTCGTCGGCGGTGGCCCGAGCGAGCCCGAGTTCGGCGTTCTGCGCGACGTTGTCGGCCAGCACGAGGTCTGCGACGTCGTCGGTCATCGATTCGAGCAGAGTCACCCGGTCGTCGGCGGCCAGCGTGCCCGCGGCGATCTGCGCGTCGAGCAGCACCTTGATGTTGACCTCGTGGTCGGAGCAGTCGACACCCGCGGAGTTGTCCATGGCGTCGCTGTTGATCCGAACACCGGCCAGGTCGGCCTCGATGCGTCCGTGCTCGGTGACGCCCAGGTTGCCGCCCTCCCCGACCACCTTGACGCGCAGCTGAGCCCCGGTGACCCGGATCGGGTCGTTGGCCTTGTCGCCGACGTCGCTGTCGGTTTCGTCGGAGGCCTTCACATAGGTGCCGATCCCGCCGTTGAACAGCAGATCGACGGGAGCGAGCAGCACTGCTCGCAGCAGTTCGGGCGGTGCCAGTTCGACCACATCGTCGTCGAGGCCCAGGGCGCGCCGCATCTGCGGGCTGATCGGAATCGCCTTGACCTCCCGCGACCACACGCCCCCGCCGGCCGAGACGAGTGTCGGGTCGTAGTCCGCCCAGGAGGACCGCGGAAGTCCGAACAGGCGCTCGCGTTCGGCGTACGACGCCGCCGGATCCGGGTCGGGGTCGACGAATACGTGCCGGTGGTCGAAGGCGGCGATCAGTCGGGTGTGTCGGGAGGCGAGCATGCCGTTGCCGAAGACGTCGCCGCTCATGTCGCCGACGCCGACCGCGGTGAAGTCCTGGGTCTGCACGTCCACACCCATCTCGCGGAAGTGACGCTTCACCGACTCCCAGGCGCCGCGCGCGGTGATTCCCATGGCCTTGTGGTCGTAGCCGACCGATCCGCCGGAGGCGAAGGCGTCGCCGAGCCAGAATCCGCGGCGCGCGGACACCTCGTTGGCGATGTCGGAGAACGACGCGGTGCCCTTGTCCGCGGCCACCACCAGGTACGGGTCGTCGCCGTCGCGTCGTACGACGCGCGCGGGCGCGATCACCTCACCGGTCACCGGGTCGAGATCGTCGGTAAGCCCCAGGAGCGAGGCGATGAACGCTCGATAGCATTCGATCGCCTCGTCGCGGGTCGCGGGACCGCGACGCACGACGAACCCGCCCTTGGCTCCGACCGGCACGATCACCGCGTTCTTCACCGCCTGGGCCTTCACCAGCCCGAGGATCTCGGTGCGGAAGTCCTCACGGCGGTCGGACCAGCGCAGACCGCCGCGCGCGACGTCGCCGAACCGCAGGTGCACGCCCTCCACCAGCGGCGAGTGCACGAAGATCTCGTACGCCGGGCGCGGCTGCGGGGCCTGCGGGATCCGCTCGGTCGCGAGCTTCACCGCGATCGTGGGCCGGGTCCAGGTGTCGGCCTCGGCGTAGAAACTGGTGCGCAGCGTCGCCCGGACCAGGGCCGCGAACGCCGAGAACACCCGGTCGGCGTCCAGGCTGAGGATGGCGGCGATCTGCTCGTCGAGATGCGCCGCCGCGACGGACCGACGGTCGGCGTCGGCGAACTCGGGATGCAGACTCGCCTCGAACTCGGCGACGACGGCCGCGGTGGCCTCCCGGTGATCGCCGAGGACGCCCGCGATGTGCGCGAGGCTGTACCCGAACCCGCATTGCGCGAGGTAGCGCGCGTACGTGCGCAGCATCGCGACCCAGCGGGCGGAGAGTCCCGCGCGCAGTACGAGCTCGCCGAGTCCGTCGACGTCGGCCTCGCCGCGCCACATCTGCTCGAAGGCGTCCGCGACGCGCGCGGGCAGATCCGGGGAGTCGTCGACGACGAGTCCCGGCCGCGGCGCCACGGTGAACTCGTAGACGCCCACTTCGAGGCCGTCGGGGCGGTCGACGGTGAACGGATGCTCGTCGACCACCGTCAGGCCGAGGCTCTGCAGCATGGGCAGGACGTCGGTGAGGGCGGCACGGCGATCGCACAGGTACAGCGTGAACGTCCACTCCGCATCCGAGCGAGCGTCGACGCGCACGTGCATCCCGTCCGCGGGCAGGGTCGCGGCGATCGGCAGATCCACCGCGGCGTCGGCCGGCTCGCGGCCGTCGCGGTACCGCTCGGATACGGCGCCGAGCAGCCGCAGCGAGGGTGCGTCGACGGCGAGTCGTTCGCGGACCCGATCGTCCCAGGTCCGGACGGCGTCGGCGAGCCGCGCCACGCACGAGCGGCCCTCGGCGTCGTCGAGGACCACCGGATGCGGCACGTGCATCAGCAACTGCAGTTGGGCGAGCGGCGACTGCGACAAGCGCGTCATGAACTCGCTCTCGTGACCGCCGTGAGAGGTCCTGATGATCTCGCTGACCTTGATGCGCACGGCCGTCGAGTACGCCTCGCGCGGCATGAAGACCAGTGCGGAGACGGTGTGCCCGTCCACTCCCGGGCGGACATGGAAGCGCGGGGTGCGGGCCGCCTGCGCGCCGAGCAGGTCGCGGATCAGCGCGACGAGTTCGTCGGCAGGCACCGCGAACAGTTCGATCAGCGGGAACGACTGCAGCAGTTCGACCGTGGCCATGCCGCCGTAGGAGTCGGCGACGTAGCCGAGTTCGTCGAGCACATACTGCGCCTTACCCCGTACGACGGGGATCTCGTGCACCGACTGGTGCAGTCCCGCCGAGGTGATGATGCCGAGGAACTGGTGCTCGACGCCGTCGTGGGTGGTGCGGACCAGAATCGGGAACTGGCGACGGAGCAGCCCGGTCGGCAGCCAGACACGGTCGATCGCGACACCGGTGTCGGCGGTCACCGGTCTCGGCCGGTGAGTGGTGCGGTCCCGCCAGACGCCGAGCGTCGCACCGGATTCCGGATCGGCGGTGGCCGCGCGGTAGCCGACTCCGACGAAGTTGGTCCGCTCCGCGAGCCACTCCAGCAGTCGAACGTTTTCGAGGTCGGCGTCGGTGTCGGCGAGCGCGAGGACGACCTCGGCGAGGCGTTCGCGCATGGCCGGGGTGTCGTCGCGGACCGTCGTCGCGCGGTTCGCGGCGACGGTCACCGCGTCGGCGAGTGCGTCGAGGTCGGCGTCCGGGTCGGGAGCGATCACCAGGGTGATCCACGACTCCGCGACGGCGTCGCCCGCCGCCGGATCGTCGACGCGGCGACCGTCGCCGTCGCGTACGACGGTCAGCTGCGGATGATCGGTCCGGATCACGGTATAGCCCGCGGCGTCGACCACCGTGAGAATCGACTCCACCAGCAGCGGCACGTCCTCGAGCACCGCTTGCACCTCGATCGCGCCGTCGTCGAGGCGAGTCGCCGCCAGACGAGTCCGGCCCGGCGTCCGGACGGCACCCACCGCCAGATGCCGGGCCAGTTGCTGTTGTCGTCGTTCGTCCGGTTGTTCTCCGATGCCCGCCAGATACTGTGCCGTGAGTTCGGATCCCATCGGTGCCACACCTCTCGATCGACTACCCGACAGGGTACGGGGGCTCGGCGGTGTCCGCCGGTCGATCGATCACGCAGGCCCCACCCGCAACCGGGAGACCGCTCGACCCCGCGGCCCCGCGAGCAGATCGATCAGCGCGCCGTCGTCGAACTCCAGCGGCGTGATCAGCGGCCTCCTTATACTCGGTCGTGTCGCTGTCGTCCGGCAGCGCTGAGAGAGGTCGGCCGTGCCGCTGCGTCTGCGTATCAAGATCTGGCATCGACGCCGGCGGTACGCGATCCGGCAGAACCCGCATCTGGACCGCACCTATCGCGCGGCCGTCGGCGTCGTCGGCGGGCTGATGATGTTGGGCGGACTGGCGATGATCCCGCTGCCGATCCCGGGGCCCGGCTGGGTCATGCTGTTCCTGGGGTTGGCGGTCCTGTCGACCGAGTTCGCGTGGGCGCACCGGGTCACCTCGTTTCTGCGACGACAGCTGCGCCGCGCCAACGCGTGGCGGGCGCGGACCACCGAACGCGTCGTGCGGGCCTGGCGTGCGAGATTCGGCCGTCCCCGCGACTCAGTCGCCGTTGAGGGCGTCGATGAGCGTCGGGATCAGCGAGATCCCCCACGCGATGAGTCCGATCGCGGCCGCGACGAGAGTCAGTACGAGCAGCCAGGCGACGATCCGCGCGACGACGTTCCGGCGGCCCGGCGCGCCGACGAGTAGCTTCACGAATTCGACGACGGCGTCGATGAGTTGCACCACGAGCATCATGAGGCCTCCCCTACGTCATCGTGACGTTCGAGAACGTCAACACCGGCCAGCAGACGATGGCGCCGAGGAACGAGACCACCTTGTCGATCGGATCGTCGACGTCGGCCAGGTGGGACGTGTGCGTCAACGTCCAGACGATGCCGACGATGCCGTACGGGATGCCGATCAGGATCAGGGCGCCGAGGAACTCGGACACCTTCATCTCGTGATCGAGCGCCTTGGAGATGTACTTCCACACAGAAGTGAACCTTTTCGATAGGTGGGGAACGCGCGAGGTGGGGAACGCGCGGCGGGACGAGCGCGCTCAGATGAGGGGGCGGTCCTTGGCGATCTTGCGGCGCAGATCGAACATGTTGGCGTAGAAGCTCCCGAAGCGCAGCGGGCGCGGCAGGAAGCGGTTGACGAACCCGACGAAGAGGAACAGGTTGTCGAATCTTCGCTGGTCGACGGGTCGCCACCGGAGGTCGAGTGCGTCCCGGAAGTACGGTGGCAGGGTCCCGATCGACAGGAATCGCAGCAGACTCCGCAGCGGAAGTCCCAGCACCGGCGTGATCATCCGCAGGTCGATCAGGTCGTTGATGAACTGCTTCTGCGTGTCGTCGTAGGTGATGCGCTCGCACGCGACATTCCAGTAGTGGTCGAATTCTCCGCGAGTGGCCGGCCACATCTCCTCGGTCACCTGCAGGGTGGTACCGAGCTGACTCGCACGGGAGTAGAACTGCTCGGCCTGTTCGGCGTCCATCTTCCCGTGCAGCAGTTCGTGTGCGTCCTCGAAACCGATGTACAGGCAGGCGGCCACCCACATCTGGAGTTCGCGGTTGAACGCGTTGTACTTGACCGGCGAGTTCTCATCGTTGCGCACGTGGCGATGCGCCGTGTTGATCGCGTCGCGGTAGGCGTCGCGCTCGGCCTGGGTGCCGAGCACGGCGACGGCCAGATACGTCGCCGTGGTGCGCAGCCGCTTCCACGGGTGATGCATGAGAGCGCCGGACTCGACCTTGGACTCCATGACTCCGTAGGCCACCTCGGGCCAGCCGAGCTGCATGGCGACGTTCGACGCCGAGCCGGCGGCCGCCCAGAAGTCGAAGGCATCCCGCAGATCGGCTCGGTGGTACTTGTCGTTCGGCTTGCGGGGCGGGGTGACGATGGTGATGCGAGTCTGCTCGGTGGTCAGAGTCGGCGTCCGATCACGCCAGTCCGGCACATAGCCGCGTCGTACGCTTGGGCTGTGCTGCCGCTCGTCGCCGGCGTCGATCTGCTCCGCGCTGGTCATGAATGCCCCCTCCGTCCGACTAGAGGCGTTCCCACCCCTCGTACATGATACAGACTACGATAGTTTGTATCATCACGCCAGAATCGATCGTCCGAACCCTCGCGGAATGCGAGAAGTCCCCGCCCGGCGGGTGGCCGGACGGGGACTTCTCGCGCGAACGGGTCAGTCGCGGGTGAGCTTGCGGTGCGTCACGCGGTGCGGGCGAGCGGCCTCGGCACCGAGACGATCCACCTTGTTGGCCTCGTAGGCCTCGAAGTTGCCCTCGAACCAGAACCACTGGCCCTCGGAGACGTTGCCCTCCCACGCGAGGATGTGCGTACAGGTCCGGTCCAGGAACCAGCGGTCGTGGGAGATCACGACGGCGCAGCCCGGGAACTGTTCGAGGGCGTTCTCCAGCGAACTCAGGGTCTCGACGTCCAGGTCGTTGGTCGGCTCGTCCAGCAGGATCAGGTTGCCGCCCTCCTTCAGGGTCAGCGCGAGGTTCAGCCGGTTGCGCTCACCACCGGAGAGGACCTCCGACGGCTTCTGCTGATCGGGTCCCTTGAAACCGAACGCGCTCACGTATGCCCGCGACGGCATCTCGTTCTGCCCGACCTCGATGTAGTCCAGACCGTCGGAGACGACCTCCCACACGGTCTTCTTCGGGTCGATGTTGGCGCGGTTCTGATCGACGTAGCTCAGCTTGACCGTCTCGCCGACCTTGACCGACCCCGAGTCGGGCTCCTCGAGTCCGACGATGGTCTTGAACAGCGTGGTCTTACCGACACCGTTCGGACCGATCACGCCGACGATGCCGTTGCGCGGCAGCGTGAACGACAGATCCTTGATCAAGACGCGGCCGTCGAAGCCCTTGTCGAGGTTGTTCACCTCGACGACGACGTTGCCCAGACGCGGCGGCGTCGGGATCTGGATCTCCTCGAAGTCGAGTTTGCGGTGCTTCTCGGCTTCGGTGACCATCTCGTCGTAGCGGGCCAGACGAGCCTTGTTCTTGGTCTGACGGGCCTTGGAACCCGACCGGACCCACTCGAGCTCCTCCTTGAGGCGCTTCTGCAGCTTCTGATCCTTCTTGCCCTGGACCTCGAGTCGCTCGGCCTTCTTCTCCAGGTAGGTCGAGTAGTTGCCCTCGTACGGGTGGAGCTTGCCGCGGTCGACCTCGCAGATCCAGCCCGCGACGTGGTCGAGGAAGTAGCGGTCGTGCGTGACGGCCAGGACGGCGCCCTCGTAATTCGCGAGGAACTGCTCGAGCCACAGCACCGACTCGGCGTCGAGGTGGTTGGTCGGCTCGTCGAGGAGCAGCAGATCGGGCTTGCTCAGCAGGAGTCGGCACAGTGCGACGCGGCGTCGCTCACCGCCGGAGAGGTGGGTGACCGGCGAATCGCCGGGCGGGCAGCGCAGTGCGTCCATGGCCTGGTCGATCTGGCTGTCCAGATCCCATGCGTCGGCGTTGTCCAGATCCTCCTGGAGCTTGCCCATCTCCTCCATGAGCTCATCGGAGTAGTCGGTCGCCATCAGTTCGGCGATCTCGTTGAAGCGGGCGAGCTTGACGCCGATCTCGCCCATCCCCTCCTCGACGTTCTCCTTGACCGTCTTCTCCTCGTTGAGCTCCGGCTCCTGCATGAGGATGCCGACCGTCGCCTCGGGATCGAGGAACGCCTCACCGTTCGACGGCTGGTCCAGGCCGGCCATGATCTTCAGGATCGACGACTTACCGGCACCGTTCGGCCCGACGACACCGATCTTGGCGCCCGGGTAGAAGCTCATGGTGACGTCGTCGAGGATGACCTTGTCGCCATGCGCCTTTCGGACCTTCTTCATCGTGTATATGAACTCACCGGCCACCGGTAATCGCTCCTGCCTGCAGCCATCGCTGCGGTTTCGGACATGCTCGCCGACCGTGCTCGTCGCGGGTCGGCATGGTTCGACGCCCATCCTATCGGCAGACGCCCACGCCGACGTCAACGGTCGCCGCCGGGTGCGCCGCCCGAATCAGGACCGCGCCGTACCGCTCACGCGACGACCTCCTCCGCCAACTCCTCCAGCTGCTCCACCGACGGCTCCGGCGCCGGCCGGAGGGTCGCGCGGCGACGCCGGTCGACCACCTCGGCGACACCGACGAGCACTGCCGCGACGACGAGCCAGCCGATCAGTTTGCCGAGCTCGCCCGCGATGCTCAGGCTCGGGAAGTAGGCCAGATTCCGCGCCGCCTCGTTGAATCCGGCACCGATCCAGAACTCGTGCAGCGCGCCGAAGAACGCCGGTTGCAGTGCGGGGGCGAACACACCGCCGCTCGAGGTGAAGTTCAGTCCCACGAAGATCGTCACCATCGCGAATGTCGTGAACCGGCCGATCAGCGGGTGCAGGCCGATCGCGAAGAGCATCGTCGTGAGCGCGTACGGGACGGCCAGTCCGTACACCTCCCACCCCGAACCGGGCAGGACGTCGAACCCGGCGGCGATCGCGACCACTGCGGCCGAGACCACCACGGCGCCGACCGCGGCGAACGCGAGCCGCACGCGCAACGCACGCCCGCCGCCGGCCACCGCGATCGCGATACCGGTTCCGTACGCACCGACGGTTAGCGCGACGAGAAGGAAGAACAGGCTCTGCCCCGACGGATCGCGGTCCGCGTCGGCGGGAACCACATCGGTGATCACCAGTCTCGTCTGCGACTCCCCCGCGACGGCGCCGAAGATCCGTTCGGCGACCATGGCCGTCGGATCACCGGCGGCCGACGACACCAGCAGTTCGGCATGATCGACGCGCGGAACGAAGGCGGCCGAGACCTCACGGCTCTCGACGGCGCGACGGGCCTCGTCGACGGTCTCGACGTACCCGAACTCGACCTTGTCGCCGAGCGTCGCGGACAGCTCCTGCCCCACCTGCTGCGACGACGACACCGGTCCGACGATGTCGACGGGCAGCTCGTGCGGATCGGGTCTGCCGAACCCGCCCAGGTAGCACAGAGCCATCACCACACCGATCAGTGCGGGGACCACGACATGGGAGGCGATCGTCTTGACCGGCAATGCCGGACTGGGGCTGGCGGACATCGGCGCAGAGGACCTTTCGATGAGGAGAATCAGTAGTTGCATAGTGCAACTAGCAACTGAGTTGTAATATACAACTATGGCCGAATACGAGCAAGACGACCTGATCACCGTCGAGCGCGAACTGATCGCACTCTCCCGCCGACTGCGCAACGGCGCGCGCGGAATCTATGCGGCCAACGGGCTCACGTTCACCGAGTACTCGCTGCTGCGGATCATCGACGACACGCCGGGGATCACCGCCGCCGAGCTCGCCGTCACCGCGGCGATCGACAAGTCGACGGCCAGCAGACAGCTCGGCGCGCTGCGCCGCCGAGGATTCCTCGCAGGCACGGCCGACGGCCGGAGCACCCGCGGACACGGCCTCGAACCCACCGACCGGGCCGTGGCCACGCTCGACGAGATCTCCGACGCGAGCGCGACAGCGATCTCCGCGCTGCTGTCCGACTGGCCGCCGGAGGACATCGCGACCTTCGCCCGCCTGCTGCACCGCTACAACTCGACCCCTCCCGCGTCGGCCGTCGACTGAGGCGACATTCCGGCGATCCGTCTCACACTGAGACGGTGTCGTATGTCACACTGGGAACCGCTGTGCGACTCCGGGCCGTTGACCCTGCATCCGGAACCACGCTTCGGACCGACGTACGTACATGAGAGAGGCCGGCGATTTGAGCACTCGACTGCGGATCAAGATCTGGCATCGAAAGCAGCGGTACGCGATCCGTCGCCACCGGTCGCTCGACCGCCTGTACCGATTCGGAGTCGCCGTCGTCGGCACCGTCCTCATCCTCGCGGGGCTCGTGATGATCCCGCTGCCGATCCCCGGCCCCGGGTGGGGCTCGTTCTTCCTCGGCCTGGGGGTGCTGTCCACCGAGTTCGCCTGGGCGCATCGGGTGACGTCGTTCGTCTTCGCCTTCATCCGGCGTGCGGCGTCGACGGCCCGCGTCTACTGGGAGCGGTTCGACGCCGCCGCGCATCGCCGCGTCGAGCGGCTCACCGGGGCGCGCCTCGTGCAGACCTGGCTCGACCATCAGTGGTGGTTCCCGGCCCCGTACGCCTTCGCCTGATCCGACGACGACATCGGCCCCCGCTTTCGAGCGGGGGCCGATGTCGTCTCGCGGGGCGACGTCAGGTTCGCGAATCGGTGTCCACGGAGTCCGCGGCGCCGTCGTCGAGCGTCTCTCCGGTCGGCGGTTCGGGCTCGTGACCGGGCGACATCCCCCGCAGCATCGCGTTGTAGGCCTCGAGTTCGGCATCGGAGTCGCGGTCCTCCTTGCGGTCGAATCGTCTCGCGGCCCGGTCGTCCTGACGCCGCCACTGCACGAGCAGCGCGAGCATCACGATCACGAGGGGGAATTCACCGGTGGCCCAGGCGATTCCACCGCCGACCCGTTGGTCGGCGGCCAGATCCAGCGGGAACGACGGCAGCAGCTGACTGTAGTAGTCGCCGGCGATGATCCGCTGCGTCATCATCAGCGCGACGCCGAAGAACGCGTGGAAAGGCAGTGCGCCGATGACGATGCCCAGTTTCGCCACCGGACTCAGCTGCCGTGGCGCCGGGTCGATGCCGATGGTGATCCAGTAGAACAGGTAGCCGCTCACGATGAAGTGCAGATTCATCAGCAGGTGGGCCGAGTGATGCTCGACCACGATGTCGAAGAGCCCGCCCAGGTACAGAACGTAGAAGCTGCCCACGAACACCACGACGACGATCGCCGGGTGGGTGATGAAGCGCGAGAACTTGCTGTGCAGCGCCGTGAGAATCCATTCGCGGGGCCCGTCCGGGTTGCCGCGACCGGCGGGCGGGAGCGCGCGCAGCGCCAGGAGCACGGGGCCTCCCAGCACGAGGAGCACCGGTGCCAGCATGGACAGCATCATGTGGCCCATCATGTGGCTGCTGAACAGCGCGGGCGAGTACCGCCCCATACCCGACGAGGTCGCGATGAGCAGGCTGAGACATCCCAGGAGCCAGGCGACCGTTCGGCCCACCGGCCAGGCGTCGCCCCGCTTGTGCAGGCGCCACACGCCCCGCAGGTAGACCACGGCCATGATGACCGCGGCCGTACCGAAGACGATGTCGAACCGCCAGTCGAAGAGCAGACGCGCGACAGTCGGCGGGCCGTTGAGGTCGTAACCGATCTTGAGTTCCATCGGCGAGACGTCGGCGGTCGCGAGGTCGGGCGGCGGAGTGCGAGACAGGCCGGCGGCGAATCCGAACGCGACCGCCAGCACGATCAACTCGACGGCCGCGAACCGCACGAACAGCGACTTCTTCGGCTCGTCGGTGGCGTCGAGTTCTCTGATCGTGACCCAGCGGTGCAGACCGCCGATCGCACCGGCGAGGACGAACGCCAACAGCTTCCCGAGGACGATCAGTCCGTAGGTGGTGGTGAACAGCTGACCGATCGGCATGCGCACCAGGGCGTTGATCACGCCGCTGACACCGACCACGATCAGGCACCAGAACGCGACCCGCGAGTACCGGTGCAACGCCAGGGTCCGCCACCGGCCGCCGCCGAACGCGTACGCCAGGACCACGAGCAGCCCGCCCGTCCACACGGCCGCCGCGACGATGTGCAGGATCAGGCTGTTGGTCGCGATGTCGTGGCCGCCGCCTGCCGAGGAGTGCCCCGCCAGCGCGGACGGCATCAGCGACAGGAACGCCAGCCCCAGGACCGCGAACGTCCATCCCCAGCGAAGTGCCGCGCGGGCGACGATCGCGGCCAGGAGCGCGAAGATCGCCGTCCACAGCCAGTATCGGCCGTCTGCGACCTGGCCGTACGCGGTGGCGAGGTTGTCGGGCTTGAGCGTCTCGCTGAGCGAGTAGCCGCTGACGTTCGAGATCGTCAGCGGGATCATCAACAACGCGCAGACCGCCCAGGTCAGCATCGCGGTGTACGCCCACCGGATGGCCCGGAAGCCGCCGACGTCGAGCGCACCGCCCTTCTGCGGCGGCACGAAGAACGCGGCGAACATCGCCGAGCCCAGACCGATCGCGGCGCTGATCTGCCCGACGGCGGTCACCACCGGGACACCGTACGTGGTCAGTCCGCCCGCGTCCGGAACACCGGCCAGGCGCAGTGCCGTCGCCGCCGACGCGGCGGTCACCAGGGCGCCCGCGACGGCGCCGACGACCACCATCGCCGCCACGAGCAGACGGCGCGGCCCCGAGGGATCCGACAGCCGATCACGGTCGAGAGCGTGCTCGGGATCGGGTTCGGCATCAATCGTCGGGGACGTCATTGGCATGAGACCATCGTAAGACCGATATACTCATCGATCGTCGACGTCGTACGCCGTCGGCCGACGCCTCCGTAGCTCAGGTGGATAGAGCAAGAGCCTTCTAATCTCTAGGTCGCAGGTTCGAGTCCTGCCGGGGGCACCACGTCGACGCTGGTGAGCGCATTTCCGCGCGACATAGTCCGGTTCGGGTGCTCGGAATCGGCGCCCGGGGCGACCCGGCCGCGCGACTGCCGCGGTGACCGCAGCGCGGCGAGCACTGTGATGAGAACTACGTTCTGTCGTAGATCACGGCGGGCTCAGAAGTCGACCGGTTCCCGGTGGATCGGGCACGTCATGCAGTGTCCTCCGCCACGTCCGCGTCCGAGTTCTGCGCCGACGATCGGAATCACCTCGATACCCGCCTTGCGCAACTGGTCATTGGTCAGCGTGTTGCGGTCGTACGCGCAGACGACACCCGGCTCCAGCGCGACCGCATTGTTCCCGCTGTCCCACTGCTGGCGTTCGGACTCGTAGTTGTCGCCCGCCGTCTCGACCACGCGCAACGCGTCGAGGCCGAGCCCCTCGGCGACCACGTCGACGAAGGCCCGCGAGCCGTGGTCGATCACGTCGATGCCCGGCGCGGTGTCCGACGGACGGAGCGAGAAGGTGTGCACCTGGTCCAGGATCTTCGGGTAGAGCGTCACGACGTCCCGATCGACGAAGGTGAAGACGGTGTCCAGATGCATCGCCGACCGCAGTCGCGGCATACCGGCGACGATGACTTGATCGACGCCGTCGCCGGCGAACAGTTCCACCGCCAGTTGCGTGATGGCCTGACGCGACGACCGCTCGCTCATGCCGACCAGGACCGTGCGGTTGCCGATCGGCATCACGTCGCCGCCCTCGAGCGTCGCCCGACCCAGCCCCGTTCCGGGTCGCCCCACCACACCGGCGCGTCCACGAAGTCCGGGTGGAAGCGGTAGATCGCCTTCATCAGCAACGTCTCGTCGTGTCGTGCCGGCCAGTACAGCGGATTGAGGGTGACGCCTCCGTAGATCCAGCACGTCGTGTCCCGGGTGTACAGCGTGTTGGGCAACGGCGGCATCAGGTACTCGTTGACGCCCGCGGACTCCCGTGCTAGCGAGACGTAGTCGGTGCGGTAGTCCTCCGGCAGGTCCGTGGTCGACAGTCCGCCGACCAGGAATTCGGCGAGCCGGTCCTCGTCGAGCGACTCCAGGTACGCGCGGGTGCCCTCGACCAGCCCGAGACCGACGTCGTCGGCCACCACCTTGCGATCGAGCAGCCATCCTCTGGCGTCCGGAATCCGCATCGTCTGCCCCAGGAGATCGTGGAGTTCGAGGACCTCGACGCCGCGCTCACGCAGGTCGGCGGTGAACGCCCGATGGTCCCGCTGCCCGTTCTCCACCCACATCACATCGTCGAAGAGCAGTTCGTCGCAGTTCGACGGGGTCAGTCTGCGATGCGCGAGGCGCGGCTCGCAGACCAGCACGCGGCGAAGCCTGCCGACCTCGGAGTGGACGCCGAAGTTCGAAGTCGCGGTCATGTGATGAGGTCCCTTGCTTTCGTCGGTGAACAGCGTGTCAGATGTCGATCCATCCGACGGCCAGTGCGATGATGCCGAGCACGGCGCCGATGAGCGAGATCGCGAGAACGACGGGCTCGACGCCGGTGAACATGCGACGCCCCTGCTCGCGCCGTGACATGGCGAACAGGATCGAGGCCGGCGCGTAGATGATGAAGGAAAGGAGCAGGAACTCCAGTCCGGCGGCGAAGATGAGAAACACCGTGTACACGGTCGCCAGAATCGCGACGACCCGATCCTTCACACCAGGCGGGGCGTCGTCCGCGAACACGACCTTCAGCGCGTACAACGCCGCGAGGAGGAACGGGATCAAGGTGAGCGACGCGGTGAGGTCGAGGGCGAGATCGAGCGCGTCGCTCGCGAAGATCAGCACGACCAGCAGCGTCTGCACCATGAGCGCCGACAGCAGCACCGCGTTCTGCGGGACACCGTGCCTGTTGTTCCGCGCCAGAAAACGCGGCATGTCCCGCGCCTCGGCCATCACGCTCAGCACTTCGGCGGCCATGAGCGACCACGCGAGATACGCGCCGAGGACCGAGACGATGAGCCCGATGCTGACGAACCATCTCCCCCACGAGCCGACGGCCTCGTCGAGCACGCCGGCCATCGACGGTTGGGCCAGCTCCGCGATGTCGGCCATCGGCATCACGCCGTACGACACGATGGTCACGGAGGCGAAGATCGAGAACACAGACACGAAGCCGAGGATCGTCGCACGTCCGACGTCCGATCGTCGACGGGCGTGCCGGGAGTACACGCTCGCGCCTTCGACGCCCAGGAACACGAACACTGTGACCAGCATGGTGCCGCGCACCTGGGTGAAGAGCGACCCCGCATAGTCGGCGCCTCCCCAGTTCTCGGCGAAGGCGTGGGGGTCGAACACGAACAGGCAGAGCAGGACGAAGACGACGATCGGCACCACCTTGGCGATCGTCACGACGGTGTTGATGAACGTCGCGTTCTGCACGCCTCTGCGGATCAGCATGAAGAAGCACCAGAGGGCG
The DNA here is from genome assembly GCF_014197435.1 of Gordonia humi. Lineage (NCBI taxonomy): Bacteria > Bacillati > Actinomycetota > Actinomycetes > Mycobacteriales > Gordoniaceae > Gordonia > Gordonia humi. The sequence continues at coordinate 2,740,852 of NZ_JACIFP010000001.1, read as the reverse complement.
ACCGACGAGATCGCGACGGCGAGCACGGTGTCGCCCTCGCCCAGCCCTCCCACACCGAGCCCGGTCAGCGTCGACATGATGAAGACCCAGTAGAACGTGTTGCCCGCGCACGCGCTCGCCCAGTATCCGAATCCGGAGAAGAAGCCGAGGTACTCGCCGAAGCCCGCCTTCGCGTACGCGAACACGCCCGAGTCCAGACTCGGTCGGCGCACCGCGAGCATCTGAAACACGAATGCCAGCATCAGCATGCCCGCACCGGCGACGACCCAGGCGATCAGCGCGCCCGCGACACCCGTCTCCCTGGCGAATCGTCCTGGGAGAGAGAACACCCCGGCGCCGACCATCGAACCGACGACCATCGCCGTCATCGCGAGAACCGAGAGTCTGGCAGGCGACGACGAGCCCGTGGCCCGAGCCGAGGTCGTATCGGTCATCACACCGCCACCTCACCGTTGGAGGAAGATCCCCCGACTAGCGGGACGTTACTGCGACCGGCATCGGCCCGCGGGCAGAACCACGACATCCGACCGCGGCGAGTCGAGAACGGACGCCGGACAGTGTCCGCGCGGCTCGAGGACGTGCGCCAGCGCGGCATCGCCCGGTGGACCGAACCGTTGACGAGCACGGCGCACAGTCGTACCGTACATCTGAACATGACCGTTATCAGAATTCGAGGAGCCTATGTCCACTCGTAATCCAGAGACGATGAGTGACCTGATCACTGCGCTCGGCCTCACCAGCGGCGTCGCCAACATCATGATGCAGTTGTCCCTGCCGGGCGTCGGCTACGGGGTCCACGAATCGCGTGTGGTGTCGGGGAGTCCGCGCCGACATCCGATCAAGCGCGCGCGGACCACGACGCAGTATCTTGCGGTGGCCCTGCTCGGCGACGACGAGGATCGTGCGCGGATGCGCGTCGAGGTCGCCGGTGTGCACAAGGCCGTCGTCTCGACCGCCGACAGTCCGGTCCGCTACAGCGGCAACAGCCCCGAACTGCAGAAGTGGGTCGCAGCGTGCCTGCTCCGCTTCTATCTGGACCAGTACACGCACCTGTACGGCGAGCTTCCCGCCGATGTCCTCGATCGACTGGTCCGGTCGGCATCGGTGCTGGCGACGACGCTCAACGTCCACGAATCCGCGTGGCCGCAGTCGTGGTCGGCCTATCTCGACTACTGGGACTCGATGCTGCCGACGTTGTCGATCGACGAACCGATCCGTGAGGACTTCGAATCGCTGGCGAGCATGCGGTTCGTCGTCGAGGCGTGGGGCCCGATCGGCCGAGTCCTCCCCGCCGTCGCTGGCCGTCCTTACCACTTCATGACGCGCGCCGCACTGCCACCGGAGTTCCGCACCATGATGGGCTGGACGTGGAGCGACGACGACCAGCGCGCGTTCGAGAGGACCGTCAGGCTCTGTCGGATCGCCGATCGGCTCGGTGTCGCCCGCCTGCTGCGCCTGGGAGGTCACCTCATGCTCGCCGATTTCCGTCTCCGTGCCCGGTACACCGAACGAGTCCTCGGCCGCATGCGGGTGTCCGATGTTCGGATCGCCGACGGCGGCGGACGCCGACGCCTCGCCGGAGGCTGCAGTCCGTCGACGTCACGCATTCGGTAACGAGCTCCCCTATCGGAAACCATCGGTCTCCATTCGATTGGGAATGGTATGGACAAGAGACGATGAGAACACGGTTCGACCCGTGGATCGGCGGTGTTCACCGGCGTAATTTGATCGGTGGAGCCGACAGACTCCACCGATCAACGACAGGATCCATCATGAATCGTACGATCTATCGATTTCTTCCGGTCGCCGTCGTCGGCGCAGCAGTCGTCGGCGCGGTCGCGACGCCGACCGCCGACGCCGCCCCACCGGCGAGCCTGCACATCGCAGGCGACTTGCAGATCGCACCCGGCGTCCACGTGCTCGACATCGAGGCCACCGGCGCCCGGGACGCTCACGGAACCACCACCGGCACCTACACCGCCACGCTCATGAACGGTCGGTCCAAGCTGCCGTTCCAGGTCAAGGGGCCGATCACCTGTATCTGGACGCACGGCGACACCGCGTCGCTGGTGTATCCGATCTCGGGCACCGTGCCGAACCTCGTACCCGCCGCCGCGAAGAACATGGCAGCGGTTCAGATCACGGTCCGCAAGGGTGCCGTCGACCGTGTCGGCGTGATGGGTCCGGCCCCGACCGGGTCGTTCCGCGGCTGCGCCCCCGCAGCGACGCCGTTCCGCTTCGACGGCGACATAGCGATCACGTAGGGACGAGCATTCAGCTCCCGCTCTTCTGGAACTTTCCGACGATCCACAACAGGATGACCGATCCCAGAATCGCGGTGAACAAGGTGAACCACCATCCACCGCCCGCGGTGTCGAGGAAGAAGCTCAACAGGAATCCGCCGATCAACGCACCGACGACGCCGATCACGATGTTCATCAAGAATCCGGCGCCGCCGCCGTTGACTATCTTTCCCGCGATGAGGCCTGCGATCGCGCCGATGATGAGATAACCGATCCAGCCGACGTTGGTGAGCGTGGAGGAACGGGCGAGGATTTCAGTCGCCGCAATGGCGTCCATGGTCGAACCTTCCGTTGACGGGGTCTACTCCGATCACACTATCGGTCGAGGAGATGAATTGACAGAGAATCGTCACCGACGGTGACGTCCGTCAAATCGTTGACGACGTGGTCGGCGCCGTAGTCCGCGGAGGCGGCGCCGACTCCGACGACCGTCGCACCCGCGGCCCTGCCCGCGGCGACGCCCGCCCGCGAGTCCTCGAAGACGACGCACTCCGAACCGGGCACCCCGAGCAGCCGCGCCGCGCGCAGGAACCCCTCGGGGCTCGGCTTCGACTCGGTGACGTCGTCGGCGGTCACCGCGACCGCGGGGACACCGAGTCCGGCGGCGCGCATCCTGGCCCGCGCCAACGCGAGGGTCGCCGAGGTGACGAGAGCGTGCGGTACGTCGGCGAGCGCGGTGAGAAGCGCGGCCGCACCGGGTATCGCGACGATGCCGTCGGTCTCGACCGTCTCGCGGGCGAGCAGCTCCCGGTTCTCGATGTGGTTCTGCTCCATCGGACGGTCCGGCAGCAGTTCGGCCATCACCTCGTGTCCCTGTCGTCCGTGGGACAGTCGAACCACTCGGTCGACGTCGAGGCCGTGCCGACGCGCCCACTCCCCGATCAACCGCTCGACGACGGCGTCCGAATCGACGAGGGTGCCGTCCATGTCGAGCAGGACCGCGCGTGCAGACAGGGTCGTCATGGCCTCACGCTACCTGTCCGGTGGCCGTCGAGGCGCGGCTCGACGGCCACCGGACAGGAGAGGTGTCAGAGCAGTTCGAGAACGGTGGCGTTGGCCATGCCGCCCGCCTCGCACATGGTCTGGAGTCCGTAGCGGATTCCGTTGTCGCGCATGTGATGCACCAGTCGCGTCATGAGAATGGCACCGGAGCCGCCGAGCGGATGGCCCACCGAGATGGCGCCGCCGACCGGATTGAGCACGTCGTCGGACGCCCCGATCTCGGCCTGCCAGGCCATCGGGACAGGCGCGAACGCCTCGTTGACCTCGTAGGCGCCGATGTCGTCGACCTTGAGTCCGGACCGCTCGAACGCCTTCCTCGTGGCGGCGATCGGCGCGGTCAGCATGATGACCGGATCGTCGGCGGCGACGACGGTGGTGTGCACGCGTGCCAGCGGCGTCCAGCCGTTGGCGGCCGCGATCTCGCCGGTGGTGATCAGGAGCGCACCCGCACCGTCGGAGATCTGCGAGGCGTTGCCCGCGGTGATGACGCCCTCGGGGTCGAAGGCCGGCTTGAGTCCGGCGAGCTTCTCGACGGTGGTGCCGCGGCGCAGACCCTCGTCCTGGGTGAGGCCGCCGAGCGGGGCGAGTTGCCCGTCGAACGCCCCGGCGTCGATCGCGGCGGCGGTGCGCTCGTGCGAGCGGGCCGAGTACGCGTCGATGTCGGTGCGGGAGAACCCCCAGCGCTTGGCGACCATCTCGGCGCCGATGCCCTGGTTGAAACCGTCGACGCCGTAGCGGTCCAGGACCGACTTCGGGTTCGGCTCGCCGCCGCATGTCGGCATGCCCATCGGCACCCGCGACATGGACTCGATGCCGCCCGCGACGGCGATGTCGTACTGACCGGCGATGACGCCCGCAGCGGCCTGGGCGACGGCCTGCTGGCTGGAACCGCACTGGCGCTGGACGACGACCGACGGAACCGACTCGGGCCATCCGGCCGCGAGCACGCCGAGACGACCGACGTGTCCGGACTGGTCGCCGACCTGCTGCACGCAGCCCCACACGACGTCGTCGACGGTGGCGGGGTCGAACCCGACCCGGTCGGCGAGCGCCGTCAGCACGTGGCCGGAGATGTCGGCCGGGTGGATCTCGGACAGGGAACCGTTTCGTCTGCCGATGGGGGTGCGAACCGCATCGACGATCACTGCATCACGCATGAGGTCACTATGCATCAGATCATCGCGACATCTCACACCGGATCGGATAAGTCGAGATATGTCACAGTGGAACGCCTCGGTGGAGGGGTCGGCCCGCTCGATCGTGAACACCTTCGTAACGCGATCCGTTCCTTCCCGAAACACGGCTCGCCGACGATCGGGGCATGGCTGACTCCCACACCGTCTCGACCGTCTGCGGCTACTGCGGCGTCGGCTGCGGGATGACGATGACCGTCGACGACGGCCGGGTCGCATCGTCCACCGGCACCCCCGATCACCCGGCCAATCGCGGTCGGCTCTGCACGAAGGGTGCAACCACCGCGGAGATGCTCACCGCCCCGGGACGTCTCACGGCCGCGACCGTCGACGGCCGTATCACCGGCACCGACGACGCCGTCGCGGAGGCCGCGCGCCGTCTGTCGGCGATCCGGGACGAGCACGGCGCCGACGCGATCGCCGTCTACGTGTCCGGTCAGATGACGCTGGAAGCTCAGTATCTGGCGAACAAGCTGACCAAGGGCTTTCTCGGCACCAATCGGATCGAGTCGAACTCGCGGCTGTGCATGGCGTCGGCGGGCACCGGCTACAAGCAGTCGCTCGGCGCGGACGGTCCGCCGGGCAGCTACGACGACCTCGACCACGCCGACCTGTTCCTGGTGATCGGGTCGAATGCGGCCGACTGCCACCCCATCCTGTTCCTGCGGATGATGGAGCGGGTCAAGCGGGGTGCGCGGCTGGTGGTCGTCGATCCTCGACGCACGGCCACCGCGGAGAAGGCCGATCTGCACCTGGCGATCCGACCCGGCACCGATCTGGCGCTGCTCAACGGTCTGCTGCGTCTGATCGTCGATCTCGGCGGGGTCGACGATCAGTTCGTCGCCGAACACACCACCGGCTGGGAGACGATGGCGCCGTTGCTCGCCGAGTATCCCGCCGACGTCGTCGCCGAACTCACCGGTCTCGACGCGGACGATCTGCGAACGCTCGCGCGGTGGATCGTCGACGCCGACGAGTGGACGTCGTTGTGGACGATGGGCCTCAATCAGTCGACGCACGGCACCTGGCACACGAACGCGCTGATCGACCTGCATCTGGCGACCGGCGCGATCTGCCGGACCGGGTCGGGACCGTTCTCGTTGACCGGGCAGCCGAATGCGATGGGCGGGCGGGAGATGGGGTACATGGGTCCGGGGCTGCCCGGTCAGCGCTCGGCTCTGGTCGAGGCCGACCGAGTGTTCGCCGAGCGAGTATGGGGTGTGCCGGCCGGCACGATCGACTCCGATCCGGGCGGCGGCACCGTCGACATGTTCGAGCGCATGGCCGCGGGCGAGATCCGGGCCGCGTGGATCATCTGCACCAATCCGGTGGCGTCGATGGCCAACCGACAGACCGTGGTCGACGCACTCGAACGCGCCGATCTGGTGATCGTGCAGGAGGCCTTCGACGGCGCCGAGACGACCGCCTACGCCGATGTCGTGCTGCCCGCCGCACTGTGGTCGGAGACCGACGGCGTGATGGTGAACTCCGAGCGGAACCTCACGTTGTGCTCCCCCGCCGTGCCACCGCCGGGCGACGCGCGACCGGACTGGCGGCTGATCGCCGACATCGCTCGCGCGATGGGATTCGGCGCCTCGTTCGACTACCCAGACGCGGCCGCCGTCTTCGACGAGCTGGCCGCTTTCCACAATCCCGTGACCGGCTGGGACGTCCGCGGCGCCACACACGAGAGGCTGCGCGAGGGCCCGGTGCAGTGGCCCGCGCCACCGGGATGCGAGTCACGGAATCCGATCCGCTACCGCAACCCCGACGGTGTCAGGTTCCCGACCGCCGACGGTCGCGCCCGTTTCCTGCCGCGACCGTATCTGCCGCCGGCCGAGATCCCCGACGCCGACTATCCAGTGCTGCTGACCACCGGACGCCTGGCGCACCAGTGGCACACGATGACCAAGACCGGGCGGGTCGCGAAGCTGAACAAGCTGAATCCGTCGAGTTTCGTGCAGATGCATCCGGACACCGCCGCCGAGTTCGGCGTCGAGGACGGCGGCCGGGTGGAGGTCGTCTCGCGCCGAGGCTCGGTCACGGTGTCCGCCCAGATCGACGAGAAGATCACTCCCGGTTGCTGTTTCGTGCCGATGCACTTCGCCGACGCGGCGATCAACACCGTGACCAACGACGCCGTCGACGCCGACTCGCTGCAACCGGAGTTCAAAGCGTGCGCGGTGTCGCTGACCCCCGTCCCCGTCGAGGAGGAACCGATCGTGCACGCCCTCGCCTCCGTCCTGGGCGGCGCGCCCGCCCCGTCACCCGCCCCGGAGGAGTCGGCGTATCTGTCCGGGCTCGCCGCGGGTATCGCGGCGAATCCGCCCGTCGACGATGCGGTGCCGGTGATCCCGGCCGCCGCTCCCCTCTCGCCGCCCGTCCGGGCGTGGGCCGACGGGGTTCTCGCGGGCTACTTCTCACGCACCGCGGCCGCCGCCGCACCGGCTCCGGTCTCCGGTCCCCGCGTGACCCTCGTGTGGGCGTCGCAGACCGGCACCGCGGAGGAGTTCGCCGAGCGCGCCGTCGCCGTGCTGACCGACGCCGGTTTCGTCGTCTCGGCGCGCCGCGCCGCGCAGGTGGGCGTCGACGAGTTGACCGGGACGGTCCTGTTCGCGGTGGCGACGACGGGCGACGGCGACCCGCCCGACGATGCGGCGAACCTCTGGTCGAGGCTGTCGGCGGCGACCTCGTCGGACGTACCGGATCTGCACTTCGCGGTGCTCGGGTTCGGCGACTCGTCGTACGCCGACTTCTGCGGTTTCGCCCGACGGCTGGACGCACGGTTGGCGCACCTCGGTGCCACCCGGATGCTCGATCGGGTCTCGTGCGAGCCCGGCGACGACGCGTCCGACTGGCTCACCGCGGTGACCGACGCGCTCACCGCCGACCCCCGTCCCGCCGTCGACTGGTCGCGGCGGAATCCGCTTGCGGTGCGGCTCGTAGAGAACGTGCTGCTCACCGGTGCGGAATCGGCCAAGGAGGTACGACGCTTCGCATTCGAACTCCCGCCGGGATCACTGAGCTACACCGCGGGAGACGCGCTCGGCGTGCTCCCGACGAACAGTCCGGCACTGGTCGACGAATGGCTCGCGGTGACCGGTCTCGACGGGGACCTCCCGGTCGACGCGGCGGAGGACACCATGTCGTTGCGAGCGGCTCTCACCGATCACTTCGAGATCGCCCGGGTCACCCGCGATCTGGTCGGCTTCGTCGCCGCTCACCATGACGATCCGGCTCTCGACGCGTTGTTGGAGCACCGCGAGGCGTTCGACGAGTGGGCATGGGGACGCCAGAGCGTCGACGTCCTCGCCGAGTATCCGGTGGTCGCGGAGGTCGCCGACTGGTTGACGGTGCTCCGTCCCCTGCAGCCGCGTCTCTACTCGATCTCGTCGAGTCCGGCCCGCACCCCAGACAGCGTCGAGGTCACCGTGTCGGCCGTCCGATTCGACTGCGGCGACGTCCGCCGCGGCGGCGTCTGCTCCACCTATCTGGCCGATGCTCCCGAGTCCGCAGAGGTCAGGGTCTTCGTCCAGCCGAACCGGCACTTCTGTCCCCCGGCGGATCCGGACGCTCCGATGATCATGATCGGACCGGGCACCGGCGTCGCCCCGTTCCGCGGGTTCCTGCACGAACGAGAGGCCACGGGTGCATCCGGCGACAACTGGCTGTTCTTCGGCGACCAGCACCGCGCGACGGACTTCCTGTACGAGGAGGAGTTCGCCGACCTGAGTGCCGCCGGAGTCCTCACCCGTCTGGACGTAGCGTTCTCCCGCGACCGATCGGAGAAGATCTATGTCCAGGACCTGATGATCCAGTACGCCGACGACGTCTGGGAGTGGCTCTCCCGAGGAGCGCACGTCTACGTCTGCGGCGACGCCTCGCGCATGGCGCGCGACGTCGACGACGCCCTGCACCGGATCGTCGCCGAGCAGGGGCGCCTGTCGCCGCGCAGCGCCGACGCGTACGTGGCCGCGCTCACCGCCGAACACCGATATGTGCGGGACGTGTATTGATTCCGTCGACGCGCAACCCTCACACCCTGCCACGTAACACAGTGAGATCCCCGTGACGGGCGGGCAACGCGCGCCGCGGTCTCCCGCAACACCGCCTCCATACCGTGGCCCCATGAGCAGAACAGTCGCCGTCATCGGGCACGGAATGGTCGGTCACCGGTTCGTCGAAGCGCTCCGCACGCGCGATGAGGCGTCGGCGTGGAATGTCGTCGTGATCGGTGAGGAGGCCGATCGTGCGTACGACCGTGTCGGACTCTCGTCGTACGTCGGCGCCTGGGATCGAACGGCCCTCGCGCTGCCCGGCAACGAGTACGTCGACGATCCGGCG